>NZ_JBSFDI010000009.1:166736-345523 GCF_053593835.1 Streptomyces sp. NPDC002076 | reverse complement strand
CTTCACCACCAAGCCAACCGAACCCGAACCACAGATCACCCCACAACCGGAACCGAAACAGCTGCCGTGACTACACCACCCCGCGGGACATGACCAGACCGCGTGCTGCTGGGCATGTGCGCGCTGGGCCTGGGCCACATTCGCGGCCTTGGTTCTCGCAACCTGTGCACGGGCCTTCCTGGCGCCCAGGCCCGGATGCTTCTGTACCTTGTCGACGCGCTGCTTGGGAAGCACCGGCTTGCCCAGGCCGCCCCCGGCAGCATGAGCCGCCGGCACGCCAAGTCCCGCTGGAACGACCAGCGCCACGCACAGTGCCACGACTGCACCTGCCCGCCGACGCCGTATGCCCCTGTTGTGTGCGGGGGCTCGCCACGGCAACAACACACCGCGGGGCAGACCACTGCCGATCCATCGAGCTTTCATGCCGGAACTCATGACTAGCCTCCCGCGACCGCTGCCGGCCGCCTGCGCACGCCAAGGGATCAAAAGAACAAGGAAATAAGGGAGTCTGGACGGGTGGGACGGCTGCCTGACGCCGCCCCACCCGTACCTGTCACGGGGTCAGTCCCCAACGGTGTCGGTGATCTGCTGCTGGTTGGCCATGGCCCCCGCCCACAGCCTGATGTCGGTGATCTTGCCGGGCAGGTAATGGGCCCAGCTTCCGCCGACGTAACCCTTGCCGGCCGCGAACTCACCCGAGCCCGCCACGGCCGTGTAGGGATGCGTGACATCGGCGTCGTTTTCGTCCGGTCCGAGGTAGAAGTGGATGGTGCCGGACGGGGCGTCATAGGTACCGGTCATCCGCACGGGGCTGCCGAGTACCGCGGCCTCGTCCGAGACGACCCCGGTGAAGCTGCCGTCGACGTTCAGCCGACCGAAGTACCACTTGCCCACGGGGACTGTGGTGTTGGTGTCCGGGTCGATGTCGGTTCCGGTCAGCTGGTACCAGAAGCCCCATGAGGAACCGTCCGCGCTGCGCTGGCCGACGACCTGCGCCGTGTAGCCGACGGGTTTGGACAGCAGGGCGTCACGGTCTACGTCCACCAGGGTGGAGGCGGTGAAGGAGGCCGTGTCGTCCAGGACCGGTCCTGGGGTGGTTGCCGCGCCGTCCATGCCGTTCAGGACGATGGCCTGGCCGTCGAGAGAGGCCCCACCGGACAGCGTGAGTCTGCGGCCGTAGCCTGAGGTGGTGTCCGCCAGCGTGGTGCCGCTCGCACCGTCCGGGTTCCACGCGCCCATCAGTTCCACGTTCGCCGCACCGCTGGAGTCGAGCAGCCGGTCCTCGGTGGCGATGTCGTCGTCCGTCAGGACGCGCTGCCAGACGGCCACTTCGTCGATCCGGCCCCGCCAGTAGTTCACGTAGCTGCCCGGGGTGAAAGCGGCCCGGCCGAACTGCAGCGTCCCGTCGGTCACCGTGGCGTCCGAGGTGGCGGGCAGGGCCACCGGCGAACCCTGCGGGCGGCCGTTCACGTACAGGGCGATGGTGCGGGCCTGGGAGTTGTAGACGCCGGTCACGTGGGTCCATGTCTTCAGCGGCACGCCTGCCGCATCGGCGTTCGCGCCCAGGTACTTGCGGACACCGTTTTCGTACCAGTTCCACAGGAACACCCAGCGCTGGACGCCAGGTGAGTAGTACAGCGCGAACCCGGAGCCGTCACTGCCCGTCTCCGACAGTACGGTGCGGAAGTCGGAGTCGTCGGCCAGGTAGGCCCAGGCCGACACGGTGAACGACGACTGGGTGTTGATCACCGGAGCCGTGGTGGCCGCGTAGCCGGACTGGCTAGTGGTGTCGGAGGTGTCGTTCAACCACAGCGACCGGTCCCCGTCGCCTCTGCGGGCGAGCGAGGACCAGCCCGCTCCGCTCGTGTACAGCGTCGCGGAGTGCCGTGTTCCCTCGGTCGCGGTGTCCGCGGCCGTGGTGACGCCGGACCCGGGCGCTGCGTCGTCGAAGTGCCAGCGGCCGATCGCTGTCTGCCCTTCGGCGACGTTGAACTTGACGATCGCTTTCGCACCCCAGCGGCCGGCGCTGTCCTCGGCCCGCACCTGGAGCTGCTGTGTGCCGGCCAGCTGGGGTGTGATCCCCTTGGTGACCTTGTTTCCGGAGATCGGCTGGGACCAGGTGGTGGAGCTGGCGAGCTTGTACTCGTAGGCGGTGTTGGTGTCCCCGGAGGCCGGTGAGAATGTGACCTGGCCCTGCACCCCCGGACCCCCTGCAGCCGCGCAGGCGTTGGCCGTGCATTCGGAGTACGGGCTGCCGAAGGTGATCGTGGGCGCCTTCGGGGCGGTGGTGTCCACCTTGAAGTAGCACCAGCCCCTGGTGGTCACCGTGCTGTGCGACTCAAGGTAGTCGGCGCCGCTGTTGTAGTAGGAGCGGCTGAACACCGCGAGCCGGTACAGGGGGCCCTCGGACAACGTGATCGGCGACGGGTAGGTCACCACAGTGCCGTTGCCGACATAGCCGCTGGTGGGCCGTACCGGCTCGGTCGCCACGGACCAGCTGCCGTCGCTGTTCTTCTGCTGAATGTAGAAGTGGGCCCGCAGGCTCGCGCCGCTTCCGCCGCCGGTTGCTGTCCACACCGTCGCGCTCAGACTGGGGGTGGGGTCGGCGATCACGTCCGGGTCGCTGGAATCGGTCTCGCAGCTGATGCCGCTGCCTTCGACGATGCCCGCCTTGGTCGGCGCGGCAGGCAGACCGACATAGGTCACCGACAGCACCGCATCGTTCCTGAACCTCTTCCAGGCACTGGTGTCCGACTCGTCCCTCGCCTTGAGCAGCAGGGTCAGCCGGGAGAACTTCCCCGCGGCCAGGTCCCCGACGGCGGAGGTTAGGCTCGATCCGGTGAACTCGATCGGCGCGGCCGGCTGCGAAGGATCACACAGGGAGCCGCGGCCCGCTGTGACGTCGCGGCTTGCCATCGTCCCAAGGTACGAGGGGCGGGTCGACCACGTGGTGGACGAGGAGATGTTGCTGGTGCGTTCCAGATCGACCCACCGTGCGTCACAGGTGAACGACCAGCTCTCGGTGGCCCGGAACGTCGCGGACAGCACCTTCTTGCCCGCCAGGTTGCTGGGTGAGAACTGGAAGTAGAGCCGCTCGGTGTAGCCGGGTCCGCAGTAGTAGCCGTTCCACGAGTCGCAGTGGCCCATGCCCTTGCCCTCGTTGTTGCTGCCATTGCCCCAGTTGAAGTCGGTGACACCGTCGGAGCGCAGATAGGTGTGCGCGGTCTGGTCCAGGCCGATGCTGGGATCGATGTAGAGCGGGAAGGCACCACCGTCACTGTGGGCCAGCATGCCCGCGTCCGGTACCACGGCCAGGGAATCAGAGCTGACCTGCACCGGCAGTACCGCCGATGCGTCACCGTCCCCCGGGCCCAAGACCGGGTCGTCCTGCGTGCCGACGGACGGCCCGGTCGTGGCTGTCGGGGACGGGTCCGTCTGCGTGAACGCGGCCGTCCGCGCGGACGAGGTGGCTGTGCCAGTGGTGGAGGCGTCTCCTTGGGAGTCCCACATCAGCGCGGCAGGCGCCGTAAAAACCGGGTGCGCGTTGTCGTCGACGGCCGTCATCCCGCCGCCGCTCGTCGACGCGACCGTCAGCCCGTCCGACCGGAGCGAGAAGGCCACCTTCTTCAGCTCGGGGTCGGACACCGCCTGAGGAGTTTTCACGACGAGCAGCTCGCGAAAGCCCTCCGTCGTCGCCGTCATCCGCAAATCGACGCCGGGAAGGACATCGGCGTAGACCGCGCTCGCTCCGTCCAGCGTGGGCTTGGGCAGCGTGCCCGGCCAGCCGAGGTGAAGGGACTTGCCATCCCTGGCGATGTCCACCAGCCCCGAGCCGTCGCCGCCCCCGGAGAATGCCAGGCCCACGACGGCCGCTTTCGGGCCGACCGTACCGTCCGCCCGCGCCTGGAGGGTCGGATCGGGGGCCATCCAGGAGCCGTCACTCTGGTGCACCCGGATCGGGACGGCCGACTGGTCCATCGTGAACGTGGTGCCGTCCGGGTTGGCGTATGTCGTGGCGTATTCCGTGCGGTCCTCGACGACCTCCACCGGAGACCCACTCGCCTGCGCCTTCTGCGAAGCAGCCGCCTCCGGCGAGGCCGAGGAGACGGCGGTGGAACCGCCGTCCTGCACCCCGGCAACCGCCACATCCGCGGCAGCCGCCGCGACGGGCTGCAAAAGCAGCGCAACTGCGGCCAGCCACGCCACGGGTGACGACCGCACACGTCTACCCCCGGAATCCCCCACGCCCCGCTCCCAAACTTTTGACGAGCTGATCACAACTACTTGGCGATCGGAAAGCTTGGCAGGGAGGGAGAGTTGGAAGATCATGCACCCTTCCAAGATCAGGCAACATGCCACCCATGTCTGGATCAAGGAAAGGTTCGTTCACTTGAAGGATAGACTCCGGCCATTTCCCGGATGAGCCGCCCGGGATCTCGAGCCTCCCCAGATAAACCCGCAACGTCACCTCCCGGTTCACCGGACACCTGCCGCCGCCGCTCGCGGGGTCCCGGTCCACCGCCGACGCCCTCACCCATCGAGGCCCTGGAGCCAACCTTCCTCGATCCGACTTGGCTGTGTCAGCCCGGCGGCTCGTGCTCCCCCGGAGGCGGGCACTGCGCCACACCGATCTTCACTCGTTCGGGTCAACATGCTGCATCCCGGTGGGTCCGTGGCCACTGTGCGGGGATGTCAACGGCAAGGCCGGGTACGACGGCTGTGGGAAGGCGCCGATGACGACAGCGTCGCACCAGCCGGTGATGCAGACCGTGATCCCGCTGGCACCCAGGCTCTGGTGGCAGAGTGGGCCCGAGGGTGCACCCCTTACTCCTCCCCCGCCAGGAAGGCGCCCGCCAGTACCCTGCGGTTCGCGTTCTACGGCCGGGTGTCGACCGAAGATCATCAGGCCCGAACACGTCACAGGCCGGCAGTTGCTACGCGCCCAGGCCCTGGTCTGCGGACACGGGCGGATCGTCGCCGAGTTTTTCGACACCGCGCGCAGCCGCACCATCCCCTGGGCACGTCGACCCGAGGCGGCGGCCCTGCTCGCAGCTTTGGCCGACCCCGACCGGGACCTCGACACGGTCGTCATCGGCTCCAGTGAGCGGGCCGCGACGCTCGCCGAGTACGGCCTGCACACAGTCGGCAACGTCGTCGACGTCCCCCAGCACACACTGCAGCGCCTCTTCGGCGCCCGCGCCGGCCGCGCCCTCCACAAACACGCCCACGGCCGCGACACCTCGATCGTGGACTCCACCCCGGCCCCGCAAGCCTCAGCACGGAGCACCGCTTTGTCCGCGACGAGCTCGACCCAGCCGCCCACCGGCGGGTCCTGCTCGCCCTTGCCGATGACCTCGGTGCCCGTCTCCGCGCCTCCGGCCAGATCGCCACGGGCGTGACCTGCTCAGTCCATTACACTGCCCGGGATGCCAGCCAGCCCGGTGTGCGGCAGCAGATGTACACCGATCTGCGGCAGGTCCTCGAGGAAGCCACCCCGCCGGAGCGAGCGCCCGCCACCGAGTGAGACGGCGTCCGTCATCACGGTGGAGCGACGCACCCCTGTGCGTCCACGGTGTCAACACCAGCCAGGTGCACGCGGTCTAACCGCCCGTTGCGCCACGACGTGACGTCCCACGCCGTCCGGGTACAGCGCGGGGTGTGGAGTGGCCTCGCCGGTCTCGTAGTCCTATCCGTCTCAGTAGATGGTGACGGACACCCCACACAGGCCGCGAGCGTCCGCCGCGGCCTGCCGCCACATCCGCAGCGGACCGTCCAGGACGCTCTCCTCATCGTCGCCGTAGCCCAGCCAGTCCTGGTCCTCGGCCTCCGCGCGTTCTGTCGCCGTGAAGCCCAGTGCCTGCTCGACAGCAGGCAGCGTCTCGCGCACCTCGGCGGACGTGAGCAAGAAGTTGCCGCACCAGCCAGGGAGAAGGACGGCCCGCTCGGGGCCAATGGCGTGAAAGAAGGATCTGAGCGCGAACTCCTTGCTCTGGACCGAAACGAAGATGTCCTCCGCGCCGGTGACCAGATCCCACACATCCGTGAGGAGTGAGAAGTCGTCGTCGGGCGACAGGCCGTCGTACATCTTCTGCACGTGCTCCCCGGAAGCGGTCAGCTCAAGGAAGGACTCCAGCGCGTCCGCCTCCCTTCGGCAGGACTGACCGAAGGGCTTCCACCAGGTCCGGAAGTCCGGCAGAGGCTCCCGGCGCCAGCGGCCCCAGCGTTCTCGTGCGAACGGCTCGTCCCGCTCCGCAGCGATCAGCGGGAGCAGCCGCGGAGCCAAAGCACTGATGAAGTCGTCGTCGTGGGCGCTGATGGACCAGGCCGAGGTGATACCCATGTCAGGACTGTACGAGGCGCCATTGACAACGTGGGTTCCAGCGGCGCCGACTTGACCTGCTCGTACACCGCCGTCGTTCCTAGCGCGAGCGCCGACGCGGAGGGAAACGCCGCCCGCGCCCGCGCCGCGACCGTGTCGTTGTACACCACCCGCGCGCACCCCAACGCCCGGCCCAGCGGGATGCACTGGCCCGGTCTCGGGTCGAGACGGAAGGCATACCGAAGCTGCATGATCCGGACGCTAACACCAGCCGCTGACAGTCCAAGACGGACCAGCCCGCATCGCTTCATCTACCGGCACCCCGTACTCAGGGCTCAGGTGGAAGCACTACGCCGAGCCCGCAAGGCCGCACCATCCGCACAGTCCAACGCCTCTGACATCGAGGCGGCCTCCAGCACCCTGATCCGCCGACTGAGCCAACAACTCACCGACGCCCGCCGCACACACCACCAAGAGGTAGCCAAACTCCGCAAAGCACTGGAAGTCGCCCACGGCGAACTCCTCACACTCCGACGGAAGCTGGATGACGCTGCTCGAGGCGACCGGCGTGTCGGCGATAGCGCGTGCCAAAGCCCCTGCTGCGTCCGACGTCAGCCCTGAATGCTGTCTGGATGTCAACAGCAACATGCTGAGACCGCAAAGGGTTCTTCGCGAAGAAGCCTTTGCGAAGAACCCTTTGCGGTCTAGAGTGCACGACATGACTGACATCAGCTCGGCACCGGATAGCCCGCATGTCGAAGCGGACGCGGTTGTCCTGGATGCCAAGGGGCTGCGCGCCCTGGCGCACCCGGTCCGTGTGCAGTTGGTCGGGCTGCTGCGGAAGTACGGCCCGTCCACGGCCACCCGCCTCGCGGAACGGCTGGGCGTCAACTCCGGGACGGCCAGCTATCACCTGCGCCAGCTCGGCGCTGCCGGCTTCGTCGAGGAGGACACAGAGCGCGGCAACGCACGGGAGCGCTGGTGGCGTTCGGTGCATCGGATGACGGAGTTCAACGACCGGGACTTGGCTGATCGGGAGCCCGAGGCCGCGCTGGCCTACCTGCAGTCTGTCGCTGCCACCTACAACCTGCGCACTCAGCGGATGGTGAACGAACTGCAGACCATGCCCTGTGCGTGGCGGGACACCTTCGACATGAGCGATTGGGCCCTGCGGCTCACGCCCGAAGAGGCCGTCGCCCTGCGTCAGGAGTTGAGGGCCGTCATTGCCCGGTACCGGAGCGATACGCCGGAGGCGGCGGCGAGTGCCCCCGAGGGGGCCGAGCGGGTCGCCGTGGTTACGCACCTCCTGCCCGAGCTGGATGCGCCCTCCCCGTCAGCCATCCCTTCCGATCCTCAGGAAGCTACAGGAACGGGGACGTCGTGACGGAGAATGTCCCGGACGCTGATGGCACACCCGGTAAGCGGTCCTTACGTCCGCTGGGCGGGGTGCTGGCGGCCATGGCCGTGTCGCTGACCGGCACGCGGATCTCGGCCGTGGCACTGCCCTGGTTCGTTCTCGTCACAACGGGCAGCGCCACCCAGACCGGCCTGGTTGCCTTCTGCGAGATGGCTCCCTACGTGGTGGTGAAGGCGTTCACCGGGCCGCTGGTGGACCGGATCGGGCCGCGCATCGTGTCCTGGACCACGGATCTGGCCAGCGCAACCGCAGCCGCTGCGGTTCCCCTGCTCCACGCCCTGCACCTCCTGTCCTTCCCCCTCCTGCTGGCCCTGGTCGCGATGATCGGCGCCGTGCGCGGCCCCGGCGACCTGGCCAAGGAGGTCATGGTCCCGGAAGCCGCTGAGTGTGGCAGGGTGCCACTGGAACGGGCAACCGGGCTATCCGGCGTGACCGAGCGACTCGCCAGCACCGTTGGCCCGGCGGCCGGCGGCTCCCTGGTGGCGCTGCTGGGTCCCCTGACGGGGCTCGTCGTCAACGCAGGCTGCTTTGCTCTCGGCTCGTTGATCATCGCACTGGCGCTGCCTCGCGGCACGGGGCACGCAGTAGAAGAAGCCCCATCGCAAGCTGGGGAGACGGGATCGGGCTACTGGCGACGGTTCGGCGAGGGCTTCGCCTTCCTGCGCAGCGAGCCATTGCTGCTCACCGTCATCGTCATGGTGGGGATCACCAATCTGCTGGACGCAGCGTTCGCCACGGTGCTCATGCCTGTTTGGGCCAAAGAGTCCGGCAACGGACCAACCGCAATCGGCCTGACGGGCAGCGTGATGGGAGCCGCCGCGGTCGGCGGCAGCCTGATCGCTGCCGTGGCCGCGCACCGGCTACCGCGCAGGGCGGTGTTCTTCACGGGGTTCCTGCTGGCTGGGGCACCGAGATTCCTGATCCTCGCCGCCGATGCACCGTTGGGGGCGGTACTTGCCGTCTTCGCCATCAGCGGATTCGGTTCGGGCTTCCTCAACCCAGTGCTGGGGGCCATCCTCTTCGAACGGGTGCCGCGCCGGATGCTGGGCCGGGTCAACGCGCTCGGCGACTCGCTGGCCTGGGCCGGAATCCCTCTCGGCGGCCTGCTCGCTGGGGCGGCGGTGGCCTCTGTCGGACTTGTGCCCGTACTGCTCGCCTCCGGGGCCGCATACTTCCTCACCACGAACCTGACCGGACTGCGGCCGGAATGGCGCGAGATGGACCGTCCGGGCGGGCGAGGCTTCCTGAAGCGGCACCCTGAAAAAGACGCTTCACAAAGCAGCGCGGATGTCACAACATGACGTTCATGGACCGCCTCAGCGGCATGCCGATGAGGTTCTGACGAGGCCACATGCTTCCACATGCCGTCGCAACGCCGGATAACAGGTGATCAAACTCGGCGTCCCCGAGGCGGCCGGTGTAACCGTAGGAAGCCGCGTTCAGCTGCTTCTCCTTGTTCGTGACCGAGACGGGCGGCCGGATCCCCTTCGTGTAGCCTCCTGAACGGCAGATCGTCGACTTCAGGTTGGCCTGCGTGACGGCCGGCGAAGTCGCGCCCGGCGTGCACTTCGGGTCCGGAAGAGCCTCGCCCTCTCATAGTGGTAGCGGCAGCTACCCGCCGGCGGTTGCTGCTGCACCGTGTACGTCGTCTGAGGCCCCGTGCCCACCGCGATCTGCAACCCTGCCGACCCCGCCGGCACGGCAGTCCCCGACGCCCCGCTCGCCGGGGCCCCCATACCCGAGGTACTCGAGCCGGAAGTCGAAGCATGCGAACAGCCCGCAGCCAGCAAGCAGAAGAGCAACACCGGCGCCACGGCGCGGCGAATGGAACCCATGATGAACCCCTCACGGACCAGCAACAGCTGAGCAGATACTCCCCCGTCCACGTGCCGCCGCCGCAAGGGCACCGCCAACACCCGGGCCGCGCTCAAGTCGATCCGCGCCGCCCGACCCGACGGCGCCCCGATCTACATCATCCTGGACAACCTCTCCGCCCACACCGGCGCCGACATCCGCCGCTGGGCGAAGAAGAACAAGGTCGAGCTGTGCTTCACCCCGACTTAGGCATCCTGGGCCAACCCGATCGAGGCCCACTTCGGCCCGCTGCGGCAGTTCACCCTGGCCAACTCCCACCACCGCAGCCACCCCACGCAAACCCAGGCACCGCACCGCTACCTGCGCTGGCGCAACGCCAACGCCCGCCACCCCGACGTACTTGCCGCCCAACGCAAGGAACGCGCCCGCATCCGCAGCGAGGAGGGCATCCGCTGGGGCGGACGCCCCCTCAACACCGCAGCCTGACCAACCGCGAACCGCAGCGCCCGGAGTGCCGAAAGGGACAAGTTCACGAGAAGGACAGCGACAGAAGGACGACTCAGGAGGCGGACGGCTCGATCTCCCCCGCAAAGACGATGACCTGGTCGATGAGGCTCCGCCGCAGATGGACGACGTCCGTTCCCGCCAGGCGGGGACCTCCATCCGGCGTGGTGAAGACCCACTGGTACCGGGCCCACTCGTCAGGCATGTCCACCGCTGAGCAGCGCACCATCGTGCCGGTCCCCGCCGGGTGGCGCCGGATGTCCAGCACGAACCGCTCGACCGCCGCGATTCCTTCGCTGCGACCCAACGGCCCCCAGAAGACCACGTCTGAGGTCAGGGCCTGGGAGAGCAGAGCAGTCACATAGCTGTCGTCCGAGGCGTTAAACGCGGAGATGAACGTGTCGATCGCGGAGCGTGCAATCTCTTCCTGCATGCCCCAGTAATACCAGCCGTTGCGCGTGCGCTCGTCCCGCGAGTCGCCTTCCGATCACGGTGGACCATCCCGGTCACAGCACTAGACAGGCGTGGTCCGCCACCACGGGGGGAGTGGCGGACCACGCCTGCGTCCACGGTGCCACACCCGTCCCCGACGCGCTCGGTGGTCGGGCGAAGTCACCGCTGGAGAAAGCGACTTCAGCTGATTCAGTGGCCGATCTGAAGCCTTTGCCGCCGAGCCAATGCCCCGTCGGCGGACTACTGGTAGACCGTGGTGATCGGCGTGGAGACGCTGGCGTCGCTGTTGGGGGCGGAGTAGGAGATGGTCCACAGCGCTGCTGTCTTGTTCGGGTATCCGTACAGATCGCCGCCGTTGTCGCAGCCGTAGTTCAGGCGCTGTCCTGCGAGGGTGGAGGTACCGCCGCCCATGAAGGAGCAGCGGGCGCCGTTGGCCAGGACGACGGTGATCGGCTCGATGTCGGGTCCCCCGGGCATGTGATCGTTGTTGCCGGGAAAGCCTTGGGGGACCGACAGTTCGACCATGCGGTAGGGGGCTCCGTCCACGCACAGCGCGCTGGTGTCCTGCGGATCGGAGTCCGGGGAGAAGCACGGGTCGAGGATCCTGTCACCGGCAGTGCAGCGCCAGGCGTCCGTGCGCATGGTGGACTCGGCGGTCCCGAAACAGGAGCCGCTGGCCCGGTCGGTGATGGTAATGCCCCTCGCCGGGGTGCCGTTCTGGGACCAGGGCATGAGCGTGACCACCTGGGTCTGCGTCGCCTGCGCGGCCGAGGCCGTGGCGGTCGGGGTCTGCGACGGTGAGGAGGCGGAGAGGCGGGCGGTGGGTGAGTGGGAGGTCGCCGGTTCAGCGGCAGGAGTGGAGCCGGCCGCGGTGGCCCGCCGGGGGTGGTTGCCGCGTGCTTGGGCATGGCCAGGAGCCAGCGCGAACCAGGTGCCGGTGAGAGAGGCGGCGAACACTGCGGCCGCAACGACGGTGAGCCAGGCGCGCCTGCTGGAGCGGCGTGTCGCAGGAGTGGGCCAGGCGGGGTCTTCGGCGGTCGGAGGGTGCCACTGCTCGGCGATCAGGTTCGGGACCTCGGTGGGCCGGTCGTGGAACGCACCGAGGACCTGTGTCGCCTGCTCTCCGAGCAGTTCGGCGGTCTTCTCCGCGATGGCGGAGGAGGAGGGTCGGTGGGCTGGGTCTTTGGCGAGGCAGGGCTTCACCAGGCCAGCCAACTCGCCAGGGACGCCGCCGAGGTCCGGCTCGCCGTTGAGCACGCGGAAGGCGACGGCCTCGGCGTTGCCGGTGCCGAAGGGGTGACGGCCGGTGGCCGCGAAAGCGAGCAGCGCGCCCCAAGTGAAGACGTCCCCGGGCGGCCCGGCGGTGCCGTCCCGGTAGTACTCGGGGCTGAGCCAGCCCGGGGTCCCGGTAAGCATGCCGGTGTGGGTGACCGCGGTGCCGTCGGTGACGTGGGCGATTCCGAAGTCCAGCACCCGCGGCCCTTCCGGGGCCAGGATCACATTCGCAGGTTTCAGGTCGCGGTGGACGACCCCGGCGGCATGTACAGCCGCCAGCGCCCCGGCGGTACCTGCGGCGAACAGGTGAAGTTGGATCCCGGTCAGTGCCCCATGCGCTGCCGCATGCTGGGAGAGAGTCGGGCCGGGCACGTAAGCGGTGGCCAGCCACGGGGTCTCCGCCTCGGGATCGGCCTCCAGCAGCGGCACAAGGCACGGGCCCGAAACCCGCCCCAGCACCTGCACCTCGCGACGAAACCGGGCCCGGAACTGCTCATCCGCCGCCTGCCCGGCATGCAGGACCTTCACCGCCACCCGCTCGCCCCGCTCCCCCAGCGCGGCGTACACCGTGCCCATCCCGCCAGCGCCCAGAACCCCGACCACCCGGAAGCGGCCGATCCGGACCGGATCCGAGGCACGACGAGCAGCGATCAGCGTCACGAACGACAACCCCCCGGCCGACAGCGAATGTGCGCGAGATGTGAACCCTAGCGAGGATTGCTGACGTCGCACGCCAGTTGGTGTCATCTGAGATATTCCCGTGTTGTGGCTCGCCAACAGCCCCAACAGAACGACTAGTGCGCCTTCGTAAGGCATCTCTGCGGTGCCAGTCCTTCCCCCGGCTGCGCAGGCCACGACCAGCACCGGCCATGCTGGAAGTTTCCAAGATCACGTGTTATGTCGAGAACCACACCGCCGCGCCCGCCCGATGTCGAGGCGTTCTTCCCGGCGCTGGCGAACTACCGGAACACCACAACCCGGCTCCACCCGCGCCCGGGCCGCCCGGACGTGACGGCCAGTTCCGTGGGTGGTCCACTGCTGTGGCCGGCGACCGAACCCTGGCCGGTGTGCACTGAGCCTCACAGCCATGCCCGTGACCGACGCCCGACGGACTTCCACCAGCAGCGGCAGATCCTGGCTGCTGCATGGCTCCGTGAACCGAACCCCGGCCCCCCAGGACGAGGAGCGGCAGCTTCTGGAGGAACCACGCAAGGAACACCGCGTTCAAGAGGCTGCCTCGACCGAGCCACTGGCACCGGCAGATTCTTGCGGTCCGGGCAACCCCGGGCTTCGTTGGGCCGAGGTCGAGAACGGGTCAGGATTGTCAGACCGATCATCTACTGTCAAACCCTGATCAGCTGACAACTGACCCCCTGGTCCGGAGACTTGTTCGAGGTGCGCTAGTGGATGTTCCGTACGAGGCGCGACTGCGCGACATGCTGGCCGATCGCCTGCCTCTCATCGAGCCGAGCCTTCGGCTGATCGGCACGGAGTACCCCCTGCCCAATGCTCATGGAACGCGCGGGCGTATTGACATCCTGGCCCGAGACGGCCACGGGTCATGGGTGGTAATCGAATTGAAGCGATCCGACTCAACCTCGGCTCGGGCCCTTCACGAGGTCACGAAGTACGCCGAGCTGTTACAGCAGGAGATGGGGCTTCGCAAGGACCGCATCCGCGCGGTGATCGTCTCCACCACTTGGCGCGAACTGCGCGTCCCGGTCAGCAACATGGCGCGAGACTGGTCACACGATCTCCGTGGGTACCAACTCACGTTGGACGCCAACGGCGTTCCTGTGCGTGCGGACCGGGTGGAATTTCTCGAAGCGGCGGTACCGCCACGGGTGACTCCGCATCACTTCATCTACTTCTACAACTCCCCGGAGGAGCGAGCGCGAGGCTGGCGCGAGATTCTCGCCAGAGCCGCCGAGGCCGGAGCGTGTGATCTCCTCGCAGCGGACTTCCGGCGCATCTCGCAGAGGGACCTTGTGGTCGCACCGTACGGCCTATATTTCGCAATCGGGCGTCTGGACCCCGACGACGCGCCAGCGTGGCTCCATGACCATGAGACGGAGTCGTACGAGGAGACCGGGGGGTATCCCCTGGAGTACTCGGTCCTTGGTCACATCACCAGGCACGTCTTCGCGGCTGGCTTTAATGCGGCCCGCCCGGGCGTACTCCGGCAGCTTGCAGAGGACCCGCACTGGGAGATCGAGGGCTATCGGACAGCAGGCGAATTTGCGAAGCGCACTTCGCTGGACGAGCGAGATCTTCTCCGTGACCTGAACGGTGACGAAGAGGGGATCGGTGAAGTCCTCTACACAGGCTCCGCGCGCACTACGGATCGTGGAAGATGGCCGGCCTTCCGGGAGGAGAGCAGGAGGTGCTTTGCGGGAAACCCCGATTGGGAGAGGCTCGTGGGACGGTGGCTGGACGAGGTCTCGGCTGATGACGTGGAGCGCGATGTCATGCTCCACGTGTACAACCCCTGCGACCTGATCCGATCTCTGGTGCACGGGTGGCCTGACAAGCTCTCAGCCCTCGTTCCGATGACCTTTGGAGTGGCACTTACCCAGGGCGGCGTCCAGCGCACGATCCGTGGCTCGCTCTACTGGGACGGCGTTCCTCACACCGACGTGACCAACCGGGTGAGGTTGGTGTATCGCGACGCTATGCACTGGCAGGCTCACCGCCTCATGGATGAGACCTGGGTCACCGATCTTGATCTTCTTGACCTGCTCGGACTTCGCTACGTGCTCATTGAGCAGATCGGAGGAAACCCATTCGACCTCTCCGAGGCGCACGAACTCCGGCTCCACTTCGTACAGGACGCGGACCTCTGCACGCTGCCGATCCCCTGCGAGGCGTCACAGCTGCGCGACGCCGGTTGGAACGGTGCCTACTCGCTCGATACCTTCCTTGAGAAGTACAACGATCAGATCGACGCAATGATTGCGAGATTTCGGTCCGGAATGCATGTCGTGCCCTGAGGTTCCTCGGCGATCAGTCAGCGAGGCACCTCCCGTGATCACCAGATTCCGTAGGCTATAGGGCCAGGTCCCCTGGACCGGTGGGCCATCTGGTCCGTGTACGCATCGGTCCGCGTGGCTGGCCACGCGGACCGGCCTGGTCGCCCGGGTCAGCGACGCTGTTCGTTGATCAGCTGGAGGTATCACTCGTACTGGCTGTTGGCCGTTTCGCGGTTGCGGATGAGGCTGCCTTCTTCCATGCGGTAGGTGCGGTCGGGGTCGCCAGCGAAGGAAAGCCAGTTGAAGGAGGTGGTCACCCAGACGTCGTCGTAGAGAAGGACCTTGGCGTGGGTGCTCTTGAGGCGAGTGAAGGTGAACTTGTCCGGGTAGCGATGGGCAAGGTTGGTCAGTTTCTGGACGGCAGCGGGATCGGTCTTGCGGTCGTTGTCTTCGTAGCCGTAGGCGATGTCCACCTTCACGCCCCGGGTCAGGCAGGATTCGCGGCGGCGCAGGAAATCGGTGGTGATGATGGCCTTCTTGATCCACGGTGAGATGAGCAGCAGGCGCCGGCGGGCGTGGGTGAGCGCGTCATCGAGGATTTCAGGGTGCTCGAAGACGCCGATGGCGCGGATCTCGTCGGCTTGCGGCGGGGGCGAGGCAGGGGCAGCCGGGGTGAGGGTCTGGGAGCCGAGCTGGAAAGCGGCCTGCTCGGCGCGGTACTGAGCGACCTCGGCCAGGGGAACTCGGGGGCCTGTTCCAGCTCGGGCTCCAAGACGGGCCGCTCGGCCGGCGCTTCGACGGTGATCCCCGAGGGCCTTGGCGCCGCCGAGCCCGATCAGGGCGAGGTCGTGGGGGTGGCTGAGCTCGCCGTCGACGACGACGCCGAGCTGGATGTCGGTGCGGTCGGGGTCGGCGTAGACAAGCAGTTTGACCGGCAGGACACGCTGGGACTTCGCCTGCAGAATGCTTTTGACCAACAGCACCTCGCGGTCGGTGGCGCCGTTGTCGCGGAGCAGTGCGGTGATGTCGGCGGCGGTAATGTCGCTGTCCTCGACCGGCCCGCTCCGTGCGGCTGGGAGCATGATCATGCCGTCGGATTCGGCCTGGCCGCGGGTGATGGTCGTGCTGATGCCCGTTTTGCTATTTCGGTTGGGTGCAGATCCCTTCAGGGAACTGCACCTTTACGGATAACTGGAACATCGCAGGTCGCGCTCCCCCGGCGCTGCGGCCAGGCGTGGCACGTTACTCCTCGTCGATGGTCTGCAGCTCGACGGGCCGGTCGGCCACGTCAATCGTCTGCGGCGTGGCCAGCAGCTTGTTCAGCCCAAGGGTCAACTGCACGACGAACACGCTCAGTAGGACGGCCAGGGCTATTCGGACCAGGCTGTAGCCGGCGTCGACGTTCGCCGCGGTCTCGTAGTCGCCGGGCGTTTGGAGGTTGGAGTTGGTAACGAACGAAACGTAGACCGCGGCGAAAACCGACAGGAACCACGCCCCGTAGGTCCAGACGACTCCGCGGCCGCCTGGCAGGGCCCTGATCCATCCCAGCCCGATATCGGCGCGTGACATGGCGTTCGCGTGGCCGGCGCGCGCCCACCGCTGGTAGGCGTACAGAACTGCCATGAAGACTACGAAGCGCAACATGCTCGTGGTGTTGATCGTTTGGAGTGCACTGTGCAAAGCCTGCCGGTCATAGCCGTTGTTAGCGGCGGCCAAGGCCCATTGGTGGGCCCGCGTGCGCTCGGCGTAGAACCGCATGGCCTCGCTGACGATGGATACCGCGGCTGCGGCCAGTACCAAGAGCAGTGGGCCCGTCAGCGAGACCCGACCGGGACTCACCTTGGACTGGACCAGCAACGCCGCCTTGTCGTTGCGCCCGCGACGCTGAGGCGGCTTCGACAAGTCGCTCTCCTGCTGACAGACCGGACACAGTCCTTTGATTCCGTCAAAGGCAACTCCACGCTGCCGACACTTCCGGCACGTCAGTAGCATCCCGCGCCCCCTCCTTGCTTGATCGCGGTTGAATTGAGCGCCGCATCCTATTGGGCCCGCCAGAGAGGCGTCGATACCTCTAACGCAGTGAAGATCGAGAATGGGTGCAGATCCCCTGAGGGGATCTGCACCCATTTCGGTTGGTGCGGGCGGCCTGGCCGTGGGCTCGATGAACGGCTACGGCCGCGGCCGGGTGAACAATCCCTGCTCGGTCTCGATCAGAATCCTGCGCTCGGCCAGCCGCTTGAGCTTCAGGCGGACATTGTTCACGTGGTCGGGCGCGATCTGCACGTCCATCGCCTCGCCCACCGCCCGCTCCCGCAACGGGCAGTCGGCCGCGGTGAACACCGCCATGATCTCCTGGTAGGCCGGATGGTCTGGCAGGTTCGGGGCTTGGACCAGCCAGAGAGTGTTGACAGGTCGTCGTAATCGTTGGAGGCCTCTCGGGACGGCCAGGTGCCGCAACCACCACTCCGGTGACCTCTCGTCGGACCGTCCACTACTGTCGAACGCGACGGAGCGGTGCCGCTGAATACGTGACAGCGTTGCAGGTGGTGCAGAACGGATTGGCATCGCGTCCCCGTCGCGCCGAAGACCGGCGCGGGAATCGTCGCCACACGTGACCCAGGCAGAGGCGGCACACCAACCCACGGGCCCCCTCCGATGTACGTCGTCACTGATCGGCGGACCGGCGCTTGACTGCATGCCCGCTTGCGAGCGTCCATGGTCGCGGCCGACGCGCCAAGCGGGATCACGGAGACCACCGTGATGCCCACGCATCGGCCTGTCCGTCCGGAACACTCGCGATGCGCACGCGCCGACGACACCAGCGGCCCCCCAGGGGCCGCGCCCCGGCCGGGGACCTCACTGCTCAAGCCACGAGAAAGCGAGGCCCTCTTCATGCCCGACACCACCATCAGCGACCAATTGACCGGGCTGTCCTCCGCAGTCATCCACGTTTACACCCAACTCGTCGCCTTCACCGACCCCGCCCCCGTCGACGACATCGCCCAAGTCGCCGATACCGCGCGCTCCAGCACCTTCAAGGCCCTCGTCGCCCTCGAGAAGCGAAATCTCGCCCACCGCGACCGGGGCATCAAGAACGGCCCCGATCGCCGCCCCGACCTGTGGCACGCCATCCACACCGGCCCGGCCCCGACGTTCGAACAACCCGGCGCTCGTGAGGACCCAGTGACGCAGGCAATCGACGCAGCCCGCGAGGGTGCACCGGCCCCGGACAGCAGCCACCCAATGAAGGAACCGTACGAGCCCCCAGCTCAGGGAACCGACGAGAAGTCCGACGCGTCGGCATCGCAGCGGACTGCCTCATCCGCTCCGCCACCTGCCCAGTCCCCCGCAGCCCTCCAACCGAATGCCGCCACACCCGCGACCACCTCGCCCGGCGGAAGCAGGCGCCTTGCCCGTGGAGCTCTCCGACAGCTCGTCATCGACCACCTCAACGCCCACCCCGGCGAATCCTTCACCGCCACGAGGATCAGCCGCGTGATCGACCGCTCGTCCGGCGCCGTCGCCAACGCACTCGTCACCCTGTCTACGCAGGGCCTCATCGAACAGGTCACCGATCGCCCGCGCACCTATCGCGCGGCGCCTCAGGAGCCGACTGCATAGTCCGGCAGCAAGGCGAGGCCTGCCGTGCCGGTTCCAGTCTGAGTGAGGAATCGGCACGGCAGCTTCCGTCAACAGCGTGCAGAGCCACACTTGGTGGCCGTAGCGGCTCATCCAATCGGCAGCGGTGGTGGTCTGGCAAGACCCGAAAGCCGTTTGGGGCGTGGCGAGCCATCGGTTGCAGGGCAGCTGAAGCGGCTGACGAGTTGCGCATATCGTGGCCTGTCGGTCAGACGGGTCGGTGGCGGCCACCACCGACTTATGTCCTGTGGGTACGGGATCGGCAAACGCCCTCGGTGGTATGTGTCCGGGGCGCTCGGCTTCCGCACCGTGGCCTGCTCAACGTCAGCGCACCATCGCACGCTCTGGTCGGGCTGACGGGCTTGGTGAAGATGAGGACGTCCTCGTGCTGGATCACCGCGAGCGGAATGCCCCGGCGGCGGGCGTCGCGAACGTTTTTCATCTGGAAGAACGACGGCCGGGTGACCATGCGGCTGTCGTGGATGCCCGCGAGGAGGGCCACGCAGCGTTCGGTGGGAGTCAGGCCGGCGGCTTTCCCGGCGGCCAGGACTGCCGACGGCAGGTCGATGAGTTCGCCCCGTTCGCGCCATGGGCGGGTGGTGACCACGACCGTGCCGCCAGGCCGCAGCATCAAGCGGCACTGGACGAGGATTTCGGTGAAGGCGTCCAGGAGCCGGTCGGTGGAGACATGGGCGAGGTTGGAAGGGTCGTTGCTGTAGCGGTAGTCCTTCTTGACCACGCCGCGTTCTCCGGTCTCGCGGGTGGAGCGGACCTGCCCGTGCACGGAGCTTCCGTACGGCGGTGAGGTGAGAACGAGGTCTACCCGACCGTGGAGGGCTGCGGGGATGAGATGGGTGAGTTTTCGGGCGTCGCCGCAGTGCACGGCCCCGGCGCTGGTGCCGTCCTCTCGGGTGGCGGAGGCGGCGTTGAGGCGTGCGAGGTCGGCCCATTTGGGTTCGTATTCGACGCCGAGGGCGCTGCGGCCGAGGTGGATGGCTTCGACGAGGGTGGTGCCGATGCCGCACATCGGGTCGAGGACCAGGTCGCCGGGGCGGGTGTAGGTGGCGATGGCGTGGGCGGCGATCCGAGGGAGCATCTTGGCGGGGTGGGCGGCCGAGCCGGGCACGTAGTGGCCCTTGCGCTGCGCCGGGGCGGAGGTGGGAGCGGTGTTCCACACCGAGAGGGGGAAGGGCACGGCGGTGTCTCCTCTTTCCCAGGTCTAGGCGTGGCGGATCGCGGACAGGGCGATCAGGTCGCAGTGCGCGACGCCACGGGAGATGTCCGCGGGTAGGACGGGTACGAGGTGGTCGCCGACCGGGTGGGCGTAGGCGACGACGATGTGCTGGAGGTAGCGGAAGCCGGCGGTGCGGGCGCAGGCGATCAGTGTCCCGAGCGGGTCGGTGAGGTGTCCGGCCTGCCGGCGCTGGCGGGTGGCCAGCAGCAGAAGTCCGTAGTCGGGGAGGAGGCGGTGGGCGCGGTGGAAGAAGTCGGGCCAGCCGTCCTCAAGTGCACTGGGCATCCGGCTTTGGTCGGACGGCAGGTCGTCGGTGGGAGCGGGGAGGGAGTCGGGGTGCAGTTCGGCCAGCAGGAGGGAGGGCTTCTTCGCTCCGTCCTGGTCGTCGGTTGGGGTGGTGAAGGGGGTGGTGGGGATGCGGGCGTCCATGCCGGGTGCCGTGTCCCGGATTGCGATCTTGAGGAGTGGGGCGGGTCGGTCGGCGGGGCGTCCGACGAAGTCGGTGCGGATCTTGTCGAGGGCCCAGGCGGGCAGTACCGCACCCGGGATAGGAGCGGCGTTGGGCTCGTCCGGGCCGGGGAGCCACACGGTCGTCGGCAGCAGGTGGGCGGTACCACGGCGGCGAGCATTGGTGTTCGGCATGGGCTGAGCGGCATCCGGGAGAGGGGGGATCCGGCCGTGCTCGTGCTGACGTGGGTAATAGGGACTCGCTGGCTGATCTCCGCCATCGCCTCCTCGGTGTTCGATCTCCTTGGCAGTCACTCCGCGTGCGAGGCGGGCACCGCGGCCTTTCCTCGCCCGGTGTTGCGTTTACACAGGTCACCTCGCATGCGAGCCAATCACGTGCCATCTGCGAGCCACTACCGAGCCACCGAGGGTGAACCTCATGACGGCGATCAGATCACGGCCGAAAAATTCCGTGTTCGAAACGCCTGGCTTCGTCTGATGCGTCGTTCCAGCCCATCGCGGGAGCGGCAGAGCCGGGCCATCGCACATACCGGTCCATTCGACCGGTGGTGACGAGGCACTGGCGTGTGAGTGGGCCGGCGGTGACACGGGGGCCTGGGAGGGGTGGCGGCGGAAGTCGTCCACACCGTCACGGGAGATGCGTCATGCACCACCGTCACCACGCCCACTGCACCACCGCCGCCCGCCCGCAGAGCACCTTTCGTTCCCCGCTCGGAGAGCTGGAACAGACATTCCTCGCCCTGGCCCACGGCTCCGAGCCCCTCACCTTGCCCGCGTACCTGGTCTGCGCCGAACCCGACCGTGCGGCCTGGCCGGTCGACCGGATCCGCACTCACCTGGCCCACCCCTCCACCCGCGCCGACCTGCGCGAGCAGACCTGGCGCGAGGTGGTCCGGCGAGCCCAAGTCCTCGGCGAACCGTGGGATGTGGTCGCCGTGGCCATGACCGTTCCGGTGCTGCGCCGGATGCTCGCCCGGCTGGCCCGCCCCCTCCATCTGGAGCGTGCCGAGGTCGAGCAGGAGGCCTTGGCCGCCGTAGCCACGGCCCTGCGCACGGTGGACCCCGGCGTGGAGCGTCTGGACCGGGAACTGTTCAGCGCCGCCGACCGCGCCGTGCACCGGCTGGTGTACGCAGCACGCCGCAATGCCACCCGGGAAACGGGCGCGCATGCCGTTCCGCTCGAGCACCTGCGCTCCACGTCCCAGGCGGATCACGGTGAGCCGGTGGACGAGCTGACGGTGCTGGCCCGTGCCGTGCAAGCCCGGGTGGTGGACGTGGCGGAGGCGCGACTGATCACCCGTACCCGCCTCGACGGCGAACCCATGAGCCGGCTTGCTGCCGAGCGGGGGGTGAGTGTGCGTCAGCTCTACCGTCACCGCAGCGCTGCCGAGCAGCACTTGGCCGCATATCTGCGACGCCAGCTCCAGGACCTGTAGGACGGCCGACTGGGTGATCTCCGGTGGCTGGATGTCAATTCCATCCAGCGGCCTCTCTATTCACGAGTGACGGCGGCTCAGCCCGGTTTCGGACGATGCCGCCCGTTCCGCTCCGGGGCGGCGGCCGACGCCCCGGGCCGGGTGCCGCACGGCGCGCGGTGAGCACGACCGTCTCGTGCTGACACCCGAGAAACCCG
This sequence comes from Streptomyces sp. NPDC002076, assembly GCF_053593835.1. NCBI lineage: Bacteria > Bacillati > Actinomycetota > Actinomycetes > Kitasatosporales > Streptomycetaceae > Streptomyces > Streptomyces sp. NPDC002076. The sequence continues at coordinate 323,797 of NZ_JBSFDI010000009.1, read as the reverse complement.
TTCCGCCGCTCCCCCTGAAGGAGGCCGGCCCCGGGCCCAGGGTGCTCACCGCGCGCCTGCGTCTCCCGCCCTTCGGGCGCTCCCTCTCCTGCCACCGGTTTCTGTCCTGTCCGGCCGTGTGCCCTTGGAGGTTTTGCTGTCATGTTCGCAAGTCTCCGTCGGCCGTATCAGCCGGTGGTCCGGTCGCTCGGCCGCTGGTTCTTCCGGCTGGGGTTCGTCGTGGCCTGCACCGTTTCGGCGCTGCTGGCGGACCCACCCTGCGTGTGGGCGGTGGCGGACATCCCTACCGTCATCACGAATCTGCGCAACTGGATCGTCGGCCTCTTGGCGGGGCTCGCCACCCTGTTCCTGACCTTCGGCGGGCTGCGCTACCTGATGGCCGGCGGCGATCCCGGCGAAGTAGAAGCTGCCAAGCGCGGGTTGAAGGCTGCGGCCATCGGCTACGGGCTGGCGATCCTGGCCCCGGTGATCGTGACGGTGCTGCAGGGCATCGTCGGTGCCGGCGGAGGCGGGCGGTGATGCGCAGCGGACCTCTGAGCCGCGCCCTGCCGCTGCTGTTCCTGGCTGCTCTCGTCCTGGTTCCTTTCGCCCGTCCGGCCTCCGCGTACGCCGTGCGTACGGTGGCCTTGGCCCCGGCAGCCCCTGATCCGCCTCAACCGGAACCGCAGCCCGCGCCCGGCCCCGCAGCTTCTTCCCCAGGCCCGGAGCCCGGAACCAGGCCGGATCCCACGCCCGGTGCCACACCATCTCCGGGCCACCCCGCCCCGAAACCGAAACAGCCGGCTTCCTCGGAGCCGACTCCGGGAGCCAGCCCTTCGGCGTGCGAGGCCGCAGGTGTCGGATGCGACAAGGCGAGCGGCTGGGACTTCCTCGACATCCCCGGCCTGATCATGAACGCGGTCACCTCGTTCCTGGGCACGCTGATCGAGCAGATCATGAAGCCGGCCCGCGAATTGCTGGCCGACACCCTGCTGGCCACTCCCGACGTCACCAAGCACGCCGACATCAAGCGGTTGTGGACCTGGATGCTGAGCATCACCGCCGGGATCTACGTGCTGTTCGTCACCGCGGGCGGCATCACGGTCATGGGCTACGAGACCGTCCAGAACCGCTACGCCCTGCGGCAGATCGCCCCGCGCCTGCTGCTGGGGATGGTCGCGGCGGCTTCCTCTCTGACCGTGATGGGCAAGGCGATCAGTCTGTCCAACGCCCTCGCTCACGCGATCATGGCTACCGACATGGCGGACGCCGGGCAGGGCATGGTGGAACGCGTCCTGCCCTTCGCGTTGTTCGGTGCCACGGGCCTACAGCTGTACCTGATCATTCTGGCGCTCGTGACGACGGTGCTGGTGCTCGCGGTGCTGATCGGCTTCCTGGTCCGCGTGGCGGTGATGGCGCTGCTGGCCGCCTTTGCGCCCCTGATGCTGGCGTGTCACGCCCATCCGCTGACCGATCCGGTGGCCCGCCTGTGGTGGCGTGGTCTGGCCGGGTGCCTGGTCATCCAGGTCGCCCAGTCGATGACGTTCATCCTCTCTTTGAAGCTGTTTTTCGCTCCCGGCGCCACCGCCCTGGGCATCCCCAAATCCGACCAGCTGGGCACGATGCTTGCCGGAGTGGCCCTGTTCTGGGCGCTGTTTAAAATTCCCGGCTGGACGCTGCAGGTCGTCCTGCGCGGCACCCCCGTGCGTAATCCCCACGCACCCACCGGACTGCGGGTACTCAGGCACTTGGCGATGTACCGGCTCATGGACCATTACCTGCCGGGCATGGCCCTGCTGCGTCGCCGCCCTGGCGGTGGTGGGGGCGCCGGATCGCCCCTGGGCCGTGGCAGGCCCGGAGGTGGCGGAGGTGGCGGTGGTGGCCGTCCGGGACGGGGAAGGGGCGGGCCCCGTGGGGGCCGACCGCCCGCCGCAGGATCCGGGCATGGAGGTGTTCGAGGCCGGGGCAGGGCCCTGCTGGCCCGTGGCCGAGCGGTCTTCTTCCGTCCTGTTGGCCAGCGGGGAGCATCGGGTCACTCCTCCCCCGGTGCACCAGCCGGGCCAGGCACGGGCCGCGCCGGCGGCGCTGGTGCGCATCCGGTCCCCGCCACAGCTGGCGCTCCTGGCCCTGTTCCCCGACCGGGCCGGGCTCTCCAGCGCCGCGGGCCCAGGGCGGCTTCTCCCCTACGGACACCGAGAGGTCCCCGCGCTGTGCTCCACCCCGCCCAGGCCCGCCAGATCCGGCAACTAGCCCTGCCCGTCGCCGCCCCACGCACTGCCACCCGTCCGCCGAGGCCCACCCAGCTGTGGCTGCCCATCCACGCCGAGCGCGGCCCGGCACCGTCCCCAGCGTCCCGTGCTGTGCCCGCTGCGTCTGCGCCAGTGGCCCGCGCCGTGCCCGCGCCACCGCCGGCGGTTCGGCCGGCCCCTGCCGCCCGAGGACGCCAACTGGCCCTGCCCATTCCCGCCCGCCGCGTCCGCGTGCGGCCGCCGCGCCCGATGCAGCTGCGCCTGCCCCTCGAACCACCACGGAGGTAACCCGTATGCATCCATCCGATGAGGCGGCAGACGCCCCCTACCCCACCACCCGCATTCCGGCCGACATCTCCCGCCCCGACCGCCTTCTGGGGCCTTTCACTGCCCGGCAGACGGCCATCCTCGCGATCGCGGCGCTCGTGCTGTACGGCGGCTGGTGGGCCACACGCCCCTTCATGACGCCGCTCGCGTACGCGGTCCTCGTCATCCCGATTGCCGGGGCGGTAGCCGCCCTCGCAGTCGGCCGCCGGGAGGGAATCGGCCTCGACCGCTTTCTGCTCTGTGCGCTCGCCCATGCCCGCGCCCCGAAACGGCAGGTTCACGCCCCCGAAGGCGTACCACCCCTGCCCATCGCCGTTCCCGACCGCTGGGCCGCAGCCGCAGGCCCGCCTCCAGCCGCGATGCGCATGCCGTACGACGGCATCACCGCTGACGCAGTGCTCGACCTGCACCGTGAGGGGAAGGCGGCCCTGGCCACGTGCTCTACGGTCAACTTCGAACTGCGCTCGGCGGCCGAGCAGCAGAGCCTGACCGCAGCGTTCGCGCGCTGGCTCAATTCCCTGACCGGGCCCACCCAGCTGCTGGTGCGCTGCCACCGCATCGACCTCGCCCCACTCGCCGACACCCTGCAGCAGGACGCCGCCGCACTACCGCACCCCGCGCTGGAGCGCGCCGCTCGAGCGCACGCCGACTTCCTCGCCGACCTCGCCACGGGCACCAACCTGCTCGGCCGACAGATCGTGCTGGTCGCCCGCGAAGAAGCCACGGCACCGGGCGGGCGACGTCAGGCGGGCGAAGGGCGGGTCCGTCAGCGGGTGGCCGAGGCTGCCCACGCACTGACCGCCGCCGAGATCACTGTTACGCCGCTGGACGCCGAGCAGAGCGCCGAGTTGGTCCGTGCGGCCTGCAACCCAGACACCCCCGCCCCCGCCGAGGACGGATCGGAAGGTGAGCTCGTATGAACCGGCTTCGCTTCCGTCGCCGGAACATTGCCGCCGAGCCGCCGAGGGTTGACAGCGCCCATCTGCTGGATGTGGCGGGCCCCGAGGCGATCGAGGTGCACGCTCGGGCCCTGGCCATCGGCGCGCACGTGGCCACCACGCTGGTGGTCACCGGCTACCCGGCCGAGGTCACCCCCGGCTGGCTCACCCCACTGCTGAACTTCCCCGGCCACCTCGACATCGCCCTGCATATCGAGCCCGTACCCAACGCGGTCGCCGCTGCCGGGCTGAAGAAGCAGCGGGCCCGCCTGGAGTCCGGACGCCGCACCGGCTTCGACAAGGGCCATTTGGACGATCCCGAGGTGGAGGCCGCCGCCGCGGATGCCGCCGATCTCGCCTACCGGATCGCCCGGGGCGAGGGAAAGCTCTTCCACGTCGCCCTCTACCTGACCGTACATGCCCCGGACGAGGAGAGCCTGGCCGAGCAGGCCGCCGCCGTACGGGCGATCGCCGAGTCCCTGCTCATGACCATCGCCCCCACCACCTACCGGGCTCTGCCCGGCTGGCTCGCGACCCTCCCCCTGGGCATCGACACACTGAAGATCCGCCGTACCTTCGACACGGCCGCGCTCGCCGCCTGCTCCCCCTTTACCAGCCCGGACCTGCCGATCACCACGGCCGAGGACGGAGTCGCATCCGGGGTGCTCTACGGTCTCAACGCGGTCTCCGGTGCGCCCGTGCTGTGGGACCGCTTCGCGCAGGACAACTACAACTCCATCACTCTGGCCCGCTCCGGCGCCGGGAAGTCCTACCTGACCAAACTGGAACTGCTGCGGCTGCTGTTCACGGGCGTGACGGCCTCGGTCATCGACCCGGAGGACGAGTACGTCCGCCTCGCCGAAACCGTCGGCGGGCACGTCATCGCGCTCGGCGCCGACGGCGTACGCCTCAACCCCTTCGACCTCCCCGCAGCACCGGACAGCAGCGAGGACGTCCTGACGCGGCGCGTGCTGTTCCTGCACACCTTCCTCGACGTCCTGCTGAGTAGCGATGTGACCGCGGCCGAGAAGGCAGTCCTGGACCGCGCCATTCTCGCCACATACGCACGCGCGGGAATCACCACAGACCCCCGCACCTGGCAGCGCACCCCACCGACCCTCGCCGACCTCGCCACCGTCCTGGCTGAGGACGGAAGCGAAACCGCATCTGATCTCGCCGACCGGCTCACTCCGTTCACCACCGGCTCGCACGCACGGCTGTTCAACGGCCACAGCACCGCCTCCACCACCGGGCATCTCGTGGTGTTCGCTCTGCGTCAGCTGCCCGAAGAGGTCAAGGCACCGGCCATGCTGCTCGCGCTGGACGCGATCTGGCGGCAGGTCACTCACCGAACACAACCGGGCCGGCACCTGGTCGTGGTGGACGAGGCGTGGCTGCTGATGCGCGACGGCGCCGGTGCCGGCTTCCTGTTCCGCATGGCCAAGGCCGCCCGTAAACGCTGGACCGGCCTCGCGCTGGTGACCCAAGATGCCGATGACGTCCTCGCCTCCCCGCTCGGGCGGGCCATCGTCTCCAACGCGGCCACCCAGATCCTGCTCCGCCAGGCCCCGCAAGCCATCGAGGTGATCAGCGACAACTTCCATCTCTGCCACGGCGAGCGGGAATTCCTGCTCACCGCGACACGCGGCGAGGCCCTGCTGCTGACCGGGGACCGCCGCCACAAGGTGGCGCTGATCAGCGTCGCGGCACCGGGCGAGCACGAAGTGATCACGACGGATCCGGGCGAACTCGCATCCCGATATCTGGCAGACGAGGATCCCGATACCGATGACGCCTCCGGTGACGAGGCGGGATGGGAGTCATGACGGCGCGCCTCCCCCACGCCGCCTCGACGCCGGGTGGGCCCTTGGTGGACTTCCTTACTGACCCAGGCGGTTTCTGGACCACGAACAGTGGCCACGGCGTCGGCTGGCTCGCGGTCCACGCTCCCGTCCTCGCTCCGTGCGTGGCTGTCGCCGTGGCCGGCGGCTCGACGCTGAGGTATCGCCTGCGCCTGTGGCACGAGCGGCGCCTCGCCCAGGGCGCACGCTGCGTGGAAATCTTGGCGCCGCCCACGGTCGCTCCCCGAGGGGGTGAAGTCCTGTGGGCCCAGCTCGCCGGTCTCCTGCGCCCCTGGTGGCGCCGGGTCACGACGGGCCAGCCGCACCTCGCCTTCGAATACACCTGGTCCCACACCGGGCTGTCCATCCGGCTGTGGCTGCCCGGCACCGTGCCCCTGGGCTTGGTACGCCGCGCCGTCGAGGCCGCCTGGCCCGGCGCCCACACCCGCATCACCAACCCCGCCCCGCTCCTCCCGCCCGGCCACACCGTGACCGCCGGGCGGCTGCGCTCCGCCCGCCTGGACGTGATGCCGCTACGCACCGACCACGCCACCGACCCACTTCGGGCACTGCTCCAAGCCGCCACCGGCATGGGAGAAGACCAGACCGCGTGCGTGCAGATCCTCGCCCGCCCCGCCACCGGCAGCGCCTTGCGCAGGGCCCGCCGCCAGGCCCGCAGGCTGAAAGCCGGACACGCTCCCGCCCGGCCATTCGCCCTCGCCGCGCTCCTTCTCCATCGCGCCCAGCCCACCACCACCGGTAAACAGGACCCCGAACACGGCGCCACCGTACGGCAATCGGCTGCCAAACTCTCCGGCCCGCAGTGGCACTGCGTCCTCACCTACGCCGCTACCTGCTCCAGCACAGCAGAGCGTGCCGAGGACGTGGCGCGCGGCCGGGCCCACGCGCTCGCCTCGGCCTTCGGCCTGTACGCCGACCGCAACTACCTCGTGCGGACCCGCCTGCGCCGCCCCGAGCCGCATCTGAGCAGCCGGTGTTTCCCGTTCGCGCGGCCGGCGCTGCTGTCGGTCCCGGAACTCGCCGCTCTGGCCCACCTTCCCGTCGATGCGGACGCGCCCGGCCTCCAGCGGGCCGGAGCCCGCTCCATCCTGCCCCCACCCACCGTCCCCGAACCCGCGCCCGGCAACGGGGTCAAGCCCCTCGGCCACTCGGACACCGGTGCCCGCCGCGGCGTCGGGCTCGCGGTCACCGACGCCCGCCACCACCTCCATGTCATGGGCGCGACGGGCTCCGGCAAATCCACCCTCATCGCCAACCTCGTCCTCGACGACGTGCGCAACCACCGCGGCGTGATCGTCATCGACCCCAAGGGTGACCTGGTCACCGACCTGCTGGACCGCCTCCCTGACACCTGCGCCGACCGGCTGGTCCTCATCGACCCCGACGACCCGTACACCCCGCCCTGCCTGAACGTCCTCGACGGCGCGGACATCGACGTCGTCGTCGACAACATCACCGGCATCTTCCGCCGGATCTTCACCGCCTTCTGGGGACCACGCACCGACGACGTGATGCGCGCCGCGTGCCTGACCCTGCTCAAACACCGCGAGCGCACCCGCCAACTGGTCACTCTCGCCGACGTCCCCCGCCTGCTCGGCGAGTCCGCCTACCGGCTGCGGATCATCCCCGCGCTCAAGGACCCCGTACTGCGCGGCTTCTGGGACTGGTACGAGTCCATGTCCGACCCCTCCCGAGCAGCCGTGGTCGGCCCGGTGATGAACAAGCTACGGGCCTTCCTGCTGCGCGACTTCGCCCGCCGCGCCATCGCCGCCGGCCCCTCCACCTTCGACCTCGCCGGCGTCCTCGACGGGGGCATCCTGCTCGCCCGTCTGCCCAAGGGAGCGCTCGGTGAGGAGACCGCCCGGCTGCTGGGCTCGTTCATCGTCGCCGGTACCTGGCAGGCCGCCGCCGCCCGAGCCCGCACACCCGAGCACGCCCGGATCGACGCCACGCTCAGCATCGACGAGGCACACAACTTCCTGACCCTGCCGTATCCGCTGGAGGACATGCTCGCCGAGGCACGCGGCTACCGCCTGTCCATGCTGCTGGCCCACCAGCACCTCGCCCAACTGCCCCGCGACCTGCGCGAAGGCATCTCCGCCAACGCCCGCAACAAGATCTTCTTCAACGCCTCCCCGGAAGACGCGGGCGCCCTGGAACGGCACACGCTCCCGACGCTGGGAGCGCACGACCTCGCCCACCTTGGCCCTTACCAGGCTGCCGCGCACCTGCTCACCGGCGGCGCGGAGTCCGCGGCGTTCACCCTCACCACCCGTCCCCTGCCACCCCCGGTGCCCGGCCGGGCCAAGGACCTGCGGGCGGCAGCCGGCGGACGCATCGGGCCACGGCCGGCCACCCGTCCCTGATCCACACCCTCACCCCTGTTCTCTCCACGCCTTCCGGTGGTGATCTGTCATGTCCGCACTGCCCCGCCCCGCCGTGGGCCCCGGCTCCCGCTACACCGCCCGCGCCGCCACCACCCGTCCGCGCCCGGCCCGGCACACCGACGTCGCCGCGCTCTCCCGCACCCTCACCGCCCGCGACCTCTGGCTGACCCGGATGCTCCACGAACACCGCGTCCTGACCACCCACCTGATCGCCGCCCTCGCCTACACCTCCCTGCGCTCCGCCCAGCGCCGCCTGCGCACCCTGCATCAGCACGCCGTCCTGGACTCCTTCCGCCCTCTGACCCAGACCGGCTCCGCGCCCGAGCACTACACCCTCGGCCCCGCCGGCGCCGCGGTCCTCGCCGCCCACGCCGGCTGCGACCTCGCCGACCTCGGCTGGCGCCCTAGCCACACCGGCCGCATCGCCTACTCCCCCTCCCTCGGCCACGACCTCGGCGTCAACGAACTCCTCACCCACCTCGCCGCCCACGGCCGCACCACCCCTGAAACCGGTCTCCCGCTCTGGCTGTCCGAACGCTCCTGCGTCCGCCGCTGGGGTGACCTGGTCCGGCCCGACGCATACGCGCACTGGCGCGACGGTGAGCAGATGCTGCCGTTCTTCCTCGAATACGACACCGGCAGCCAGCCCCTCGCACGGGTCGAGGCCAAACTCACCGGCTACGCCGCCTTCGCCACGACGGCCGCCGCCCGGCCGGTTCTGCTCATCCACACCCGCACCGCCTCCCGCGACCAAGCGCTCCGCCGCCGTCTCGCCACCCCCGCCCGGGAGCTGGGCCTGAACGTCGTGACCTCGTCCGCGGACTTCACCACCACCGAGCCCTGGGGCCCCTGGTGGAGCCCGCTCGGCCCGGGAGACACCCGCCGGACCACCCTCACCAGCCTCGCTGCGCGCTGGCCGGGCATCGGGCCTGCTGCCGAGCTGGAACCGACCGACGCCGACACCGCCCTCACCCTCCCGGTGCCCCCGCTCCCACCGGCACCCGAGGCAGCGGCGTGAGTTCCCTGTTCGCCAAGACCGCCACAGGCGTCGGCTGCGCGGTCATCGCCCTGCCGATGCTGCCCGCTCTCGCCGTCGCCGCGTTGCTGGGCGGGCTGTCCTCCGGCGGCAGTGTGGCAGCCTCACCGAGCAAACAGGCGCTGGCGGACATCCCCGCGTACATGCTCGCCCTCTACCAGCGCGCCGCCCCCGAGTGCCCGGGCCTGTCCTGGACGATCCTCGCCGCGATCGGCAAGGTCGAGACCGACCACGCCCGCAACCCGGACATGGTCTCCTCGGCAGGCGCCGTCGGACCGATGCAGTTCCTGCCGTCCACCTTCCACGCATACGCCTACCCGGTGCCGGCGGGCGGTAGGAAGCCGCCCACGCCGTGGGACCCGCTCGACGCCGTCTACGCTGCCGCCCGGCTGCTGTGCGCCAACGGCGCGAAGAACGGCACGAACCTGCGGCACGCCATCTGGAGCTACAACCACTCTGACGCCTACGTGAACCAGGTCCTCAACATCGCCCACAGGTACGAGGCTGCAGCCCCCGCCCCGACCGGAGCTGCCGCCAAGGCGATTGCCTTTGCCCGCGCCCAGCTCGGCACCGCCTACGTATGGGGAGGAGACGGTCCGGCTGATGGCGGCTTCGACTGTTCCGGCCTGACCCAGGCCGCCTATCATGCCGCCGGCATCGACATCCCACGCGTCGCGCAAGCCCAGTACGATGCCGGCCCCCGCCTCCCCAAGGGCACTCAACTACTCCCGGGCGACCTGCTGTTCTTCGGCAATAGCGCCCGCGCCATCACGCACGTCGCCCTCTACGCAGGTGCCGGGCAGGCCATCGATGCCCCACACCCCGGAGCCGTCGTCCGCCAAGGTCCCGCCCGCACCGACTCCCCCACCTTCCAAGGCGCGACACGGCCCTCACTGCGAGAAAGCGCTGCCCGGTGAAGCAGATCGCGTCCCGTGAAGCCGTCGGTCTGCTACGCACCATGACCTGGGTATTGTGCGCGGTCGGGCTCCTCGCCCTGGTCTTCACCACCGTCAACGTCACCCGCTTCGCCACCAGCCGCAACGTCCCGCTGCCCATCGCCATCCTCCTCGACCCGATGATCGGCACCGCGCTCGCCGGAGTCCTGTACGTGGACGCACGCCTGGCCTCCTGGGGGATCCGCCCACCGGCCTGGTCGACCGCGCTGCGCTGGAGCGCCGGCTGCACCGCCGCTCTCATGAACTCCTGGGAGAGCCTGTGGCCCGACGGACAGATCGGCTGGCCCCGCCGGGCCGATCCAGCAGCTGTCCTCCTGCACCTGACCCCGGCCCTGCTCCTGATCGCCCTGACAGAAACGATCGCCGCCTACCGCCGGACCATCACCGACCTCATGGAACGGATCGCCACCACCAGCCCTGCCGGTCAGCACTCCACTCCCGCTCTCAGCACGCCCCGATCGGCCCAGGAGACCAGCGCTCCCGATACCGACCGTCCCGATCCGCTCACCGCCTCAGGACCAAGCAGCCGAACCAGTCCCGCTCCCGTCGCGATCGGCGTCCCCGCCACCACGGACACCAACCGCGAACGGCCCGACACGGGCCACGACGCACGCGACCATTCCGCGCTGGTGCCCGGTCCCCCACCAACCGACGACATGGCGGCAGACGCCGACGTGTGGCCACGCGCCGTCGCGCTGCACGAGGCAGCCCGCGCCACCACCGGGAAACCCATCAGCGTCTGGCGGCTGCGCACCGATCTGCGCATCGGGCCGCGGCGCGCCCAGCAGATCCGCGAGCAGCTCCTCGTACGCGATCACAACCCACCACCGACCTCCGCTCATTGAACCGGCCGCCCGCCACCCGATCGGTCACAGCCCCGGGACCGATCGGACCCGGTGGACGGAGTGTTCCAGCTCCGTTCGCCGATCGGCACACACCCGGCCCACCGCACACATCCAACGGTCGTACGCACCCTCTGAGCTGGTCCGATCCGGAAGGGATCTGCCCGCTTGACTTCCCGCCGGAGCAGAGCGTCCATGGTCGTGGCCGACGGGCTCGGCGGGTCACGGGGAATCCGTGAACCCTCCCATGCCACGGCCATGTCCGCGCGGGAGACACGCGATGCGCACGCGCCCGGCGAACATCCGCGGCCCGCACCCTGCGGTTCCGCCCCCGGCCGGGGACCTCACCCACCCGCCAGCAGACGGAACAGAGGCTCCCTCATGTCCGACAACCCCACGAACAACACGCCCACGTTGCGTGCCGTACCCGACCCCGAACCACTGGCCCAGCTGAGCGTCGCCACCGGCGCCGTCTACGCCAAACTGGTCACCCTCACTGACAACGACGGGGCCACGACCGTCGAGCTCGCCCTCGCCACCGGCCTGGGCCGCTCCACCACCGGCAAGGCGCTGGTCAACCTGGAGGAAAAAGGACTGGCCATCCGCACCCCCGGTGGTCACGACGGCCCCCGCCGCACCCCCGACCGCTGGCGCGCCGCGCCCGCCCCCTGGACCAGCAGCAGCAACGCCTCCGGTACGCAAGAGGCCAAGCCCACTGACTCGGAACCTTCCGCCCCCCACACGTCCGAGTCGCAAGCCAGCCACACGGACCCCGAGAGTGCCCCGGCCGCCGCAACCACAACCGACAGCGAGGAATCGAGCACCGTCGACGAGGCGAGCGCCACCATCGCATCCGTAGCCGACGCGCCGCACGACACCTCGCACCAGGACGGCAAGCAGCCCGCCGAAGACGTCGGGAACGGAGCCGACGCACACGACATCGGTAGCAACGACGGCCCGGAGCCCGAGAACGCACCCGAACCCGCCCGGCAGGCAAGCCCCGAAGAGCCGGCGACGGCACCGGCGACAGCAGCCATCCAGATGGGCGAGAGGAAGCGGCTCGCGCCCGGAGCGCTCCGCCAGATGGTCATCGACCATCTGCGGGCACATCCCGACGGGGCATTCACCGCTACCAAGATCAGCCGCGTAATCGAGAAGTCCTCGGGCGCCATCGCCAACGCCTTGGACAAGCTGGTCAAGGAGGGCATCGCAGAGCAGATGAGCGATCGGCCGCGCACCTACCGCATGGCGACGCCGCACGGCAACGCGTAGCCACTCAACAGCAGCCAACCGGGGTTAGCTTGATCTTTAACCTCGCCGGGTCACCTGACCTGCTGATCTTGGCTGTTTCGTGAGACAGCAGGGGCGGCCGTTCTTCACGCTTCGAGGTGTCGAGCAACGTCGCGTGAAGGAACGGCCGCTGTGAAGAGTCTGGCTTCTGCAGGTCCCGCTGACGCCGCGCTGAGCGTGCTGTCCCACTTTCGTGTCGAGTTCTACGACTGCCTTTACAGCCGTGCGGATGCGCTCTTCGAGCTCACCGACGCGGTGCTGTGCGCCGATGGCCCGGTGACATCGCTGGTCGAGCTGACGCTCACGGCCGAGCACCGGCGCGGGCACGGGGCGATGTACGACGCGGTCAACCACGGCTGGCTGGAGCCGCGCCGCCTGCGCAGGCTGCTGGCCTCCACGCCGCTGCCGCGGGCCGCCGACGGGCGGATCGTGCTCGCGGTGGACGTGAGCAACTGGCTGCGTCCCGACGCCCCCACCAGCCCTGATCTGCTGTTCTGCCACGTCTACGGGCGAGGCCGCAGCGCGGATCAGTTCATCCCCGGCTGGCCCTACTCCTTCGTCGCCGCCCTGGAGACGGGACGCACCTCGTGGACCGCCGTACTGGACGCGATCCGGCTCGGGCCGGCCGACGACGCCACGGCGGTGACCGCCGCCCAGATCCGTGACGTCTTCACCCGACTGGTGTGCGCCGGGCAGTGGCGGCCGGGCGACACGGACATCCTCGTCGTGATGGACTCCGGCTACGACGTCACCCGCCTCGCCTACGTCCTGGCCGATCTGCCCATCGAACTGGTCGGCCGGCTGCGCTCGGACCGGGTGATGCTCCGCGACGCCGGCCCGCGCCGCTCGACCCCGCGCGGCGGGCAGCCCCGCAAGCACGGCGGCGTTCTCACCTTCTCCAAGCCGGACTCCTGGCACACCCCCGACCAGGCAACCACTTGCGACACCACCCGCTACGGCCGGGCCGAATCGTTCGCCTGGGACCGGATGCACCCCCGTCTGACCGCCCGCGGCCCCTGGCTCGACCACTGCGGCGAACTCCCTCTGATCCACGGCACGTTGATCCGTCTCAAAGTAGACCGCCTGCCAGGCGACCGCGACCCGAAACCCGTCTGGCTGTGGTCCTCACGCACCGGCTTGACCGGCGAAGACGTCGATGTGCGCTGGCAGGCGTTCCTGCGCAGATTCGATCTTGAGCACACTTTCCGGCTGTTCAAGCAGACCCTGGGCTGGACGGTCCCCAAGGTCCGCGACCCCGCGACCGCCGACCTGTGGACCTGGCTGATCATCGTCGCCCACACCCAGCTCCGCCTCGCCCGGCCCCTCGCCGAGGATCTGCGCCGCCCTTGGGAACGGCCCGCTGAGCCACGTCGGCTCACACCAGCCCGGGTCCGCCGAGGGTTCCGCCACCTCCGCGAGAGGACCGCCCGTCCCGCGGGCGTGCCCAAACCCTCCAAGCCCGGCCCCGGGCGCCCACCCGGCTCGAAAAACCGCAGGCCAGCCCCACGCCACGAACCGGGGAAGACCGTGAAACGAGCCGAAACCCTCACCGAACACGTCCGCTTGAAACAGCAGCGAGGATAAAGATCAAGGTTAGAAGCTGTTGCTGTACCGATGTTGGCGTCCGTCGCTCGAACGTGAGGCCCGGTGACGTTCCTCGGCTGGGTGGTCTTCGGCAGGGCGGCGCATGAAGGCAGGGCCTCTTGGTAGCTCGGAGGTTGTTGAAGCCACGAGCAGCCCCAGGAGGCCCTGCTGTTGCAGTGTTTCGCGTTCGCGGCCGCGGAGTCCACCTCGTGTCGACGACGCGTGAGGCCTGACCCTCTGACGGCGGATATCAGCTCGTCAGCTGTGAGACGCCGATGATCTGGTCCTTCGGCGGAGCCTGGACGGTGACGGGGTCGTCGTAGCGGGAAAAGAGCGCCGTGCCGGCGTCCTTGCCGGTAGGCCTTGCGATCTTCAGCGGATACGGCGTGCCGGTCGCTGCCACGTAGAGGTACATCAGCGAGCCGTCGGTGTCACGGCCCTTCAGTACCACCGTTGGCACTCCGCCCATCGTCGCGGTGCCGGACTTGGCGATGTCGGTTTCGTTGTCGTCCGTCGCTACCTCCTTGAGGAAGGCGTTCAGGTCGCAGAACTTCGCCAGGTCCTTCATGTCCGCCGAGGATGTGAGGTTGAGCCACTTCCCCGCGAGCCGATTCCTCGCGGCGGCGGGGACGCCCATTGCTGTGATCATGGCCTGGTCGGGCTGCATCAGAACCTGCCCGTCCGACTTGATCATGTGGAAGCTGCCCTGGGCGCCCATGCTCAGCCGGTTGTCGCAGTGGCCCACCCGGTCCATCCTCATGGTGCCGCTCGTTTTGCCGTTTCCCTTCGATTCGAGGGTTATAGTCAGCGACGAGGCATGCTTCAGTGCATTCTCTGCCTTGTCGGAGATCTGCTGGGCGGTGAGACCGGTGAGCTGCGAGGTCGGCGCGGTTGAGGGCGCCGCGGGGGTGCCGCCCACTTTGGCGGAGGCCGCGGTATGGGACCCGCACCCCGTGGCGAGTGCGGTGAGTGCGGTGCAGGCAAGGGTGGCGGTGAGGAACCGCAACGGGCGCATTCTGCCTCTTTCTGGATCAAGTCTGTGACCGGCCTGAGAAGGCGGCACGAGAAGGTAACACGGCTGTCTGGGGTGCCCATTGCCCTGCGTTATCGGGCACTGATCCGCCGACAAGGAAACGCTCATCCCGGTCCCGCCACCTGCGTCAGCACCGTAGGCACCTACGTCCAGCACATGCCGATCGCGGAGAGCTGTTGTCGTTCCGATCTTGAGAGGTGCGCGTCGAACGGGAGTCTCGATCGAGTGATTGCTGCTGGCCGCGGGCATGAGAACAGGGCCTCTTGGTAGCTCGGGGTTGCGAAGCCAACCGAGATCCAGGCGACCCTGTTGCGGCAGTTGTACGTGCTCGCGCCGGTGGAGTTCAACTCGGCTGTACCGGCGCGTGATTGTGTCGCTGACCGGTTCGGGCATGCGGCCGATCATCCGGAACGTGTTCGGCGGTATCCCTCGGACATGACGGACGCGGAGTGGTCCGTGGTCCGGCCGCTGCTGCCGGTGCCGGGCTGGCTGCGTGGCCGGGGCGGCGGGCCGGAGGCGTACTGCCACCGTGCCAGGCTCGATGCGATCCGGTATCTCGTGGACAACGGGATCAAGTGGCGCGCGATGCCCTGGGACTTCCCGCCGTGGGACCGGGTCTATGCATTCTTCCGCCGCTGGCGTGACCATGGCCTGGTCAGGGAGTTCCGCGACCGGCTGCGCGGACAGGTCCGCGAGAAGGTGGGCCGGGATCCGGAACCGACGGCTGCGATGATCGACTCACAGTCGGTCAAGGCTGATGCCGTCGTCGGATCGGACAGTCGCGGCTTCGACGGCGGCAAGCTGGTCAACGGGCGCAAGCGGCACGTCGTGGTCGACACCCTTGGCCTGCTACTGGGCGTGAGGGTCACCGCCGCGGACATCGGCGACCGAACCGCCGCCCGGGTGCTGCTTGAGCAAGTGGCAGGCGCACTACCGGTTGGCCCTCGTCTGGGCGGACGGCGGCTACACCGGCAGCCTCGTCGAGCACTGCCTGGCCGCGTTCTCCCTGGCCCTGGCGATCGTCAAACGCAGCGACGACATGCGTGGCTTCGTGGTGCTGTTGTCGGGATACGCCCTTCTGTGCCCAGGCGGGTACGGAGAAACGTGCCCGCTTTCCGCCTCCCTCCGGTCCCGTGCATCCTGGTCAGTGCTGCGAAGAGGGTTGAATGCGCAGGGGGTCAGCGGCCTGTCATAAGGTCCCGGCAAGAGTCCCCAGTCCTTTCGGAGCGCCTGTGCCCCGCCTTGCTCGCCTTGTGACTACGCTCGCGGCCCCTCTCCCGTTCTCCGGGGCCGACGCAGCGCCTCATCTGGAGCCCCGGCCCACATCGCGGCTCCTCGTACAGCGAGGGGACACAGAGCTGATCGCCCAGGAAGTCCAGCCGCCGGCCACGGCCTCGACCATCTCCTTTCCCGCGCCCTGGCCTTGCCGGTTCGGCACGAGCGCAGTGTCGCCTGCCGCTGACCTGGTTGTCTTCGCCGGACCGCATGCAGTGCGAGCCGTCGACCAGACGGGAAGCCCACGGTGGGAACTGCGGCACCGCTGCTGGGCAGGCTGCGCGGGGCACACGGACTTCTCCGAGTACGCGGACGACAGAGACCACCGCTATGCCAACCGTGGCTCGGCCGGTTTCTCCTCGGACGGGAAGACCGTGTGGGCCCATGTCCACGGTCCTCTGGAGCACGACGCCCCGGACCACGACCGCGGGGAAGAGTGGCTGGTCATCGACGCCGCTGACGGCACGGTGCTGGCCCGCACCCAGACTCGCACGGTCGCGGCGGGCTCCGTCCACGTTCCGCATCCGGACCCCGGCCAGATGGGTCTGACCATCGGAGAAGGCCAGGACGGATCACCCCTGCGCTGGGGGAAGTGGGACGGTCACGCCCTCATTGTCCACAGCTTCGGCGACGAGGACCGTGTCCTGCTGGGGGTGAGCCCGAGCGGAGATCGTCTGCTCACAGTGACCCATGACCAGGACGTTCTCGCCGTTCATCTGGTCACCGACGGCTCCGTGGTGGCCGAACTGAACGCGGACGTGCTTCCCCTGCATCCCGCGTTCGAGGAGGAGACCACAGATGACGAGGCGCAGGCGTTCTTCGACTACGAGGGCGGCTTCGTCGACGAAAACACCCTCGTCGTCGGGACCGTCGAGAGCGACGAGGAGTTCGGCACAGGCCGGCACTGGCTCGTCGACGCGGTCCACATGCAGCTGATCGACCAGATCACCTATCCCTTCGAGGTGTCCGGCCTGCCCAGGGCTCTCGGAGACGGCACCTGGTACACCGTGTCCAACCTCGATCACGCCCTCCACATCTGGGCTCTGTAACGGCGCTGCCCACGATCAGGCGTACCCGGACGCTGAGCACGCTCACCTGTACGCGGCTGGGTACGTTCGCGTGTACGCCGACAGCTGTCCAAGCGGTGGGTCGTCGAGCGCCTCTTCGCCCACCTGATGCGCACCCGCCGCCTGGCACGCGACTACGAACGCCGCACCACCAGCGCCGAAGCGATGATCTACTGGTCGATGGCCGGGCTCATGACCCGCCGCCCGGCCCCGCCACATCGCGGGCGAGTGTGAACCGGCCCGGCGCCAGCTCGGCCAGCCAGCCGCGCGCGACCAGGCGTTTCGCCTTCGACCGCAGTGCTTCTACCCGGGCCAGCACCACGTCCATGCCGAACGCGGCGGCCATCTCCTGGCAGGCCAGTGCCCCTTGGCCGAGCCGGCCCCGATCCGCGAGGGCCTTGAGGATGCGCTGGTAGTCGGTCGACAACACCGACCAAGCAAGCCCCTGGCGCCACACCGGCATCAGCGTCTTCGGCTTCGCCGCATCCCGGGCCGTCGGCGGCGCGTCCGCATTCTGCGGATTCACGGCGGCCTGGGCCCTGGCGGTGTCGGCGTCGTCCGGAGCCAGCACTGTATCGACCCGTCTGCGGGCGATCCCCCACTCCTGCTCGGCCGCGGCCAGCTAGACCGCAGGCCACGGCTAACCAACACAAGGTCGTCAGGAAGTGTGCGTGAACTTGCCGAAGTCGTGCGGGCTGGTGGGGAACGCCGATGACAAGATGTCTGACTGAATGTCGCCTTCCAGCACGGCAGTTAGGTATTGGGCAAATCCGAGTTCGTGGAACTCCCAGCCTTCACCGCGTGCTTCGTTGATCAGTACCGCGTATTCGTCGGGTTCTTGGTCGGGAAGGATCCGCCAGAAGAGCCATTCGCCGTTGTCTGTCGTGCCCCAGGGAATGATGCGGCTTCCCTCCGGTTCGAGTTCGGCGGGTTTGTCTTCGAAGTCGAAGATGTCTTCGTATGCCTCTTCCCGTTCGGCGGTCAGCTTGGCGAGGTCGTAGTGCTGGTTCGGAGAGGACGGTGCGAGAACGTACAGGTAGCTGTCGATCCTGCCGCCGCCGACTTGCTCGATGAACTCCTTGTAGTCGGTGGGGAGCCGCACCTGAAGTTCCGACTCGATACCGGACCAGTCCTGCTGCTGTGCGCCGGATGTGTCCGCTCCCAGCATGCTGATCAGGCGCCGTACGTGCTCGTTCACTGCAACTGTCCTTTCATTCAGCGTTTTGGTTCGTTGGGGATGTAAATGCGGTTGGTGCCCGTGGTTGCGCCTTTGGGCATGAACTGGAATCCGTCGGAGCCTTGTGCCTCCAGCCAGACGCCTTCGGGGACGACGCTGTCTCCCTTGTAGACGGGAGTGACGGAGTATTCAATCACCTCCCCCTTGTCCACAGCCTTGCGTACTTGGGTTTCGTAGCGTCTCATCATGGGACTGTTGGCGTAGGAGTGCATGGTGACGAAGTTCCGCGGGTCTTTGTTGGATCCGCCGATCTGGGCGCCCAGTAGGTGGGCCCGGTTGAATCCTTTGTTGCTTTCCCAGCCAGCCGGGTCGACTCTCGGGTCGGTTTTTCCGCCCATCATGCTGCGGGTGAGGGTGGCGGTGACGCCTTGGGCCCTTCCGCCGGGACCGGGTTCCCGGTAGTGGACGCGCCCGCCCCAGGTGACGTCGTTCTCGTCGCAGGGTGTCAGGCCGAGCGGGTCGAATTGCTTGTGGGGGTTGGCTACGTAGGCGACGGGGTTGGGTGCGGGGACAAGGCCCAGGGGGTCAGGTGAGGTGTAGCGGCCGGTTTCGGGGTCGTAGTGGCGGAAGTAGTTGTAGTGCAGGCCGGTTTCCGGGTCGGCGTACTGGCCGGGGAACCGCAGGGGGGTGTAGGCGGTGGCGCCGGTGTTCCAGGCGGTGGTACCCCATACGGTGGTACGGGTCTGCCAGGCGATGCGTCCTTGTTCGTCGACGAGTTCGGTGGGGGTGCCGATCAGGTCGGTGACGATGGCGAAGAAGCGGGTGTCGAACTCGTCTTGGGTATGGGGCTTGCGTTCGTACTGGGTCAGAGGACGGTACCCGTCGTATTCCCAGGACAGGAGTGTGCCGGTGCTGGTGTTGGCTTCTTCGGCCAGCCGGGTGCCGTCCCAGGAGAAGTGGATCTCTTCTGCGGCCTGGCCTTCTGCGGTGAGGCGGCATTTGGCGGTGCGTCGCCCCAATGGGTCGTAGCGGTACTGCCAGACGGTGCCGTCGGGGGTGGTGCAGGAGGTGAGCCGGCCTTCTGGGTCCCAGGTGTAGCGCCAGATGTCCGGCTTATGGGACAGGCGCTTCTTGTGGCGTTCGACCACCCGGCCGGCCTCGTCGTAGCGGTAGGTGGTGCGTCCCGCGGTCAGCATCCGGGTGCGGTCCAGCGTACGTTCACCTGCAGCATCTGGCGTGGCAGGGCCGCCCGGCCAGTCGGCGAAGCTCTGGTTGCCCGCCGAGTCGTAGCGGTACGCCTCGGTCTGCTGAGAGCCGGTGGCGACGGTCAGGGGGCGGCCCATCGGGTCCAGCTGGAACTGCGTGGTGCGGCCGGTGGCGAGGTCGCTGATGCCGGTCAGCATGCCGTCGGCGCGGTAGCTGAAGTGGCGCTCGCGTATTCGGCGATCGCTGCCGTGCAGCGTCTGGTGGGTCAGGTGGCCAAGCTCGTCCCACTGCGATGTGAGCCCGGCGTGGTCACTGAGGATCCGCTGGATCTCGCGGCCCAGCAGGTCATGTTCGAAGGCCAACTGGTGTGCCTGGCCCAGTTGCAGGCCGGTGCGGTTACCGACGGCATCCCAGGTTTCCTCGCTGACTGCTCCGGTGGGAGTGGTGCGTCCGGTGCGCTGTCCGAGTGCGTCGTAGCGGTAGCGCATGGTGCGCCCGTCGACCGTCTCGGCTAGGACACGGCCGGCGGCGTCGTAGGTGCGGGTGAGCTCTGAGGTGGCGGTTCGGGCGTGCTCCAGCCGTCCGGCGGCGTCGTAGGAGTAGTTGGTGCATGCCCCGTCCACGTCCTTGGTGACGAGTCGGCCGACCGCGTCGTAGGTGAATGTCCAGGTGCGGCCGTCCGGCATACGGCGTGAGGCCAGTTGCCCGGCGGCATCGAAGGCGCTGGTGATGGTCCTGCCGTCGAAGTCCGTCTCCGAGAGGAGTTCACCGCGCTCGTTGTAGCGAAAACTCCAGGTCAGGCTGTAGGGATTGGTGACAGCGGTGAGACGCCGTTCGGTGTCGTAGGTGAAGGTGTATGTGGATCCGTCCGCCAGCACACTCGAGCGCAGGAGGTCGAAGGGGCCGTAGGTGTGGTGGGTGGATGTGCCGAGCGCTTCGGTGTGCTGCAGGCAGTTGCCCTCGCCGTCCCAGTGCCAGGTCTCGCGCGTGCCGTCGGCCGCAGTGCGTTCGAGGAGGCGGCCCTCTGCATCCCAGGCGAGGGAAGTCGTGGCGCCGAGGGCGTCGGTCAGCGAGACGACCCGGCCGAGCGCGTCGCGATGGCATTCGGTGCGGGCGTCGCGGGCGTCGGTGAGGGCCAGCGGCAGTCCGGCCGGATCGGCTTCGATCGTCAGTACCGCCCCCAATGCGTCCGTCATGGTGGCGGGCGCACCCGTCGGGTGGTGGGTGTAGCGGGTGACGGCGCCATCCGGGCCGATTACCAAGGTGCGGTTGCCGTGCCCATCGAATTCCTGGCGGATTTGTGAACCGTCCGGGCCCGTCCACCGGGTCGGCAGGTGGAGGTCGTTGTATTCGGTTCGGCTGGTGGCGCCGTCGGGAGCGGTGACGGTGACGAGGTCGCCGGCGGCGTCCCACTCCCAACGGGTCGTGCGTCCGAGCGGGTCGGTGCGGGAGAGCAGGTGGTCGTGGCGGTCCCACTGCTGGGTGGTGGTGTGTCCGAACGGGTCGGTGACAGTGATGATCTGGCCGCGCCGGTTGGCGCGGTAGATCGTGGAGTTCCCGAGGGAGTCGGTGTAGGTGGCGGTACTGCTGCCGTCCTCGCGGACGTCTCCGTAGGCGAGTCGGGCGTTGAGGATTCCGTCGGTGCCACGGGTTTCGATCACACGGCCGGCGGCGTCGTACACGTAGGTGAACTCGGTGTTGTTGGAGTCGCGCCAGCCGGTGATGCGATGAGCTTCGTCGTAGCTGAAGGCTGTCGCGGCGTCGACCGCGTTGCGTACCTCGGCAAGGTCCCCGGCTTCGTTGTAGCTGAAGGCGCGCAGTCGGAGTGCAGCGTCATCGGTGAGTGCGAACAAGCCGGTGACGCGATCGCCTTGGGGGCTGGTGTCGATCTTGATGCGGTAGCCGCCGGTGTGAGTGACGATGGTCGGGACGTCGTGCTCGTCGCGTTCCACCGTGACGGTGTTGCCGTTGCGGTCCTCGATGCTGACCAGCCACCACACGCCGTTTCGCGCCGCGGAAGCCTCGAAGTGGCGTATGAGCCCGGTGCGGGGGTCCTCTGCCGTCAGCACATACGTGGTGCCGCGCGTGACGTAGGTGAGCGGTAGCTGTACGCCTTCTGCAGGGCGCACCCGGTCGCCCGGCAGATCGGGCAGACGCGGGTAAGCGAGGGAGGAGCCGTCTTCCCGGTGCCACCAATAGCCGCCCAGCGAGTCGTCCTTCTCCAGGCGCTCGTCGAGCGTGCAGGCCCAGGAGGGACCGAAGGATCGGCCGATGGCGTAGCCGGACAGGTGGGTGCGCCGCAAGACCAAGGGCAGCACTCCAGGCAGTTCCACATCAGTCTGGGCCATAATCATCTGGCCGGTGGCCATGTCGATCGGGTCGCCACACGTGTCCTTGTTTTCCAGCGCGCGAGCCTGCTGGGACAGCTTCGCCGAGTCGATCTTCAGGTCCTGTTCCAGCTTGCGTCCGGAAGCAGGGGCGCCGCCGTGCCCCGCACTACCGCCTCTGTTCCCCTTGTGAGCGTCGATGCCGTGGAGCCGGTCTCCGATGTCGAGGTCGTTGTGCTTGTGCAGCCGGGAGGCGGCCCTGACCCGGTCCGGCACTGTCTCCGTGAGGTGCTTGGAGATCTTGCCGAGGGCCTTCTCGGAGCCATGTAGCGCGCCTTCGAGGACGGAGTCGAAGGCCCGGGTGAAGGGGTCTTTGCCCTTGGTGCGGCCGAAGAATCCCTTGGCCCGGCCGAGCGGTGCCGCGCTGTTCAGGTGCAGTTCGCTGCCGTGGAAGGAGACCTTGCCGGCGCCGCTCTCGAACTCCTCGTGGTCGATGTGGAGGTCGGCGCCACCACCGCCGCCGCCGCCCGCGGAGGCGAGGACGAAGCCGCCGCTCGCACCACCCGCCGAAGCCAGTTGCATGCCGCCATGTCCATGGCCATGAACGTGCCCGCCGGCATCATTACCGCCGACATGCGGGCCCGCGCCAGCCGGGTCGGGAGGCAGGGAGAATGCGTCGTTCGCCAGGTTCAGGACCGCGTCCTCGACCATCGCCTCCAGCTTGGCGTTGACCGGCTCGGTGACCTTGGCGATCAGCTCGTTCACGATCTGGTCGGCGGCCTCGTCGATGATACGTTTCACCAGCTGCCGCATGGCCGTGATCTCGGCCGCGCCCAAGACCGCGGAAAGGCCCCCGGTGAGGAAGGCGGCTCCGATCGACAGGCCCACCGAGCCCGCCATGACGGCGAGTTCGGCCTCGGCCTTCGTCTTCATCCCGAAGATGATGTCCGCGACCACGTCACAGGCATCGGCGAACAGACGGGCCAGCTCCGGGATCTTGTCCAGGTGGCCGGCCTTCACGTGGTTCCAGTGGGTCTGCATCGAGTGCACGGCCCAGCCCTTGGACGAGGCGAGGATCTGCTCCACCGCCTTGTGCGCATCCGCCCCGTGCCCCTCGAACTTGTCGGCGAACTCCCGCATGGCAGTCGCCATGTGACGGTAGTCGTCCTCGTCGACATTCGGGAAGTGAATGCCGATGTAGTCCAGGACCTGGTCCAGCCAGCCTGGAATCGTGTAACCCATCCCCCGTTCCTCCCCGTTGCTCTGCGCGTGCTCGCTCAAGCTGGTTTCACGCGTTGCGGTTGAGAACCTTAGTAGGCGTCAGTAACGCCTATGCAAGTCGCCCCAGTACATCGATGCACGTCAGCGGCAGGCTGCTGTCCAAAAATGGTTGCCAGCTGGCCTTGTCGTGCTCTTGCCGTTCAACGCCCCACACGTGGCTGGCCCGTAGGGACCTGTCGTACTGCTGATCCGGGACGGGCTTCTGCTGGTGGCAACGGTCTCGGCCTGCAGCCGGCTCTGGCGCAGTACGGCCTCGCGGCCGGAAGCGACGCCTGACGACGCGGGGTCCTCAGACGGGGACTACGCGGTGACACATATGGGTTGAGCCGCTCCAGGGTCAGGGGCGTCAGCCCCCGCCCCCGGTGAATCCGGGCGTCGGGCCCGGCACGCACCTGGCTGTCCATGGCCATGGACAGCTCCCACTCTCTCCATGACGGTCTTGGCGAGCGAGCGCAGGCGTTTGAGGCAAGCCGCTTGACCTCGCCGGGGTAGCTCCTGCGCGCAGTGTGCCACCGGATCGACGCTATGGGCGCAGCCCCGAATGCCTACACAGGGCCAGGAACGCCGCTGTACTTGGTCGTGTCACAGGCCACGCGGTTGATCTTCGCGAACTTCACGCAGACCTTCGTGTCGGTGCCGGTGTCAAAGGCCGACCAGGTGTAGCTCAATGTCTTGCCCACCCGGCGGGCGGTCTCCGTCCGTCCGAGTTGCTTGCCGTCCAAAGTGAGCCACACGCTTTTCGTCTTCACGGCTCCAGGCGGATTGGTCCAAATGGCCGTGACCCGGTTCCACCCGTTGCGGCCATGCAGACGAATGCAGACCTGGGGACCCGACCAGTGGTGTGTACAGGCGCTGGTCGAGGCGGCCGCCGGTCCCGCTGTCGGTAGAACGCAAGCCATGGCCATGGCGGCGCCCACACTCATGATGCGTTTCATGCGCTGCTCAACCTGGAGCTTTCGCACGATGCGACGGGGCGGCTCGCAAGATCACTCCGATGGCGGACACACGCTCTGGCGGTCGCGCCCTGCACAGCCGGCTATGGGCATGTCACGGCTGAGAGCGTCGTCGTCCTCCACAGCCTGCGTGCCCGCAACCACTACAGAAGCCGCCGTCATTGCACGGACATGGGCAGTGGCCTGGCACGCGGTGCCGGGCAGCGCGATTGCCGTCCTGAGCGGGGACGTCGAGAACGGGCGGTTCAGCGTTGCCCGGGTCGCGGGTGGTGCGCCGCACCGCCGCCGCTAGCAGGCCCGTGCGAGCCGCAAGCGGCAACTGGTCGAGGGCCCGAAGGCAGCTCGCCACGTTCGGGTCCTGGGGTCGGATGGGGGTGCGAGTGCACGCCAGGAGCTGTACGGCGGCCTCGGCTACGGCCCAGGCGAGGTCGGGTGCGTCGAGGTCGGCACGGTCCTGGGCCGGCATGTGGTCCACGGCGAGGGCCAGCAGCCTGACGAGTGGCAGGGCTTCGTCGTTGTCGGCGGCTGCGAGGAGGGTGTGGGCGTGGCGGAGGAGCTGGTGTACCAGCAGGTGGTGCTGTGGTGCTTCGGGAGCGGGCATGGTGAGAGGTCCTTCCGGGAGGTGCGGGCCGATGTGGTGTTCCCGGCCCGCTGTGCCAGTGGCGGAGAGGGGCCAGGGGCCCGGCTGTGGGCCCCCGGCATGCTCAACTGGGCCGGGTCACGCGGCTCCGGTGTGCCGTACGGCGGCCTGGTAGCTCTCCAGGACGAGGACGAGCTGGTTCATTTGCTGGGCGAAGCGTGCGGCGTGCAGGTCGGTGGTGTGGCCTGTGCTGGCGAGCAGGCCGGTGACCGGGACAGATGCCGCGTCCAGGCGGGGGTTGAGGACATCGCCGAGGCAGTCGCGAACCTGGGCGGCGTGGCGGCGCAGTTTCCCGTGGAGTCGGTCGGCCTCGCGGGCGGTGTCCCGGACGAGGCAGGCCAGCACGCCGAGCGCGGTACCGCGCTGCAGGCACTGGCCGGTCAGACGCCGGTAGCCGTCCTCGCCGAGGACCGTTCGTACTGACTGGGTGCCGGGCCCAGGGCTGATCTGCGGGTCGGAGGTCGAACGGGCGGGTGTGGAATGCATGTTGATCCGGGCTGCGGTGCCCCGGGGGCGGCTGATGTGGTGGGTCATGACTGGCGGTCCCTTTCCTGTCGAGCGGGCGATGGCAGGGGTGTCAGTGGATTTCGCCGTAGCGGCAGGTGCCGGTATGGCCTTCGTCGACCTTGAAGGTGTCGGGCACTGTGTCCGCCTCTGGGATGTCGCCGGGCTTGAGCGGCGGGCGGGCCAGATATGTGCCGAGGTCGGCGAGGTGCCGGACCAAGGCGAGCGGGACTTGGCCGGAGCATTCGGGGCAGGGGCCGAGGAGTTCGAATGCTTCGTCGTCGTAGATCGGGAAGCGCGCAAGGAAGACGTACTGCTCGCCGGTGTCGGGGCAGGTGGCGGTGGCCAGGACCGGCTCGCCTGGGGTGGTGCGGCGGCGCTGCCAGTCGGGGGCGGTGGTGATCTGGTCCAGGCCGAGGCCGAGGGCGGCGGCCAGCCGTACGGCGGTGCGGGCGTGTTCCTCGCCCCGGTAGCGGCCATGCGGGCTGACGGCGGTGTTGTGCCGGATGAACACGGCGGCGGCATGGGCGCGTTCAGCGAGTGACGTCATGAGCGTGTAGCTCCTTCGCGGTCGTGGTGGGTGAACGGTGACGGGGTGGCGGGGTGCCGCCCCGGGCCTACCGGGGCAGCACTGGCGGGTTAGGGGTTGGTGGCGGCGAGGGCGGCGGTGGCGGCCTTGCCGATCGCGGTGACGGCCTGGGCCGGGTCCGTCAGCTCCAGGAGGGTGGCGCCGGGCAGCGGGCGGGGGTCGGGTTCGAAGGCGAGCCAAAGCACCGCGCACCCCGCCGCACGGAGGGTGATGATGCGGTCGGCTGCACGGGTGGCCTCGTCGGGGCGGTAGCGGCCGTCGGAGGCGATCACCAGCAGGCGGCCCGCGCCGGGTGTGGTGAGGTCGAGGGCTGCGGTCAGAGCGTCGGCGGCCTCGGCGAGGCTGTGGCCGCCACCGTCGGCGTCGAACTCGGTCACCCGGGCCGGTGTGCGGCCGGGTGCGGTGATCGCGGTCAGGGCCCTGCGGTAGGCGACGGTTGCGGTGCGCGAGTCCGGGTCGGTCAGCGCGGCGGCCTTGGCGATGATCCAGGCGGCCGAGGCGATCGGGGCTGCGGCTGCGTGCATCGAGCCGGAGACGTCGACCGCAATACCCACCCGCAGGGGCGGGGTGGGGCCTTGGCATCGCTGGGTGCGGATCCAGGGCTGGGCGGTGGGGAGGGCGCCCGCCGCCTTCTGCGCGTCCCGGGCCAGGGCGCCGCGCATGCTCAGCCGCCCGGGCGGGACCGCCGACGCGGTGACGGTGACGGTGCGTTCCCGGTAGGCCGCCGCCCGCAACGCCCGGGCCAGCCGTCCCGCCGCTGCCTTCTCCCCGGCGGTGGGCGGGCGGGTACCGGTCACCGGGGAGGGGGCGTAACGGGACTTGCTGCGCTGGCTTTCGGGGGTGAAGGGGCGTGCCCCGGGTGTGAAGACCTTCTTGGCGATCTCGGCCGCCTGCCGGGCGTGGGCGGCCTGGGCTGCCTTGGCACGGGCGCGGGTGCTGCTGGCGGCATTGGCGCGGGCCTGGGCCGCCGCTTGTTCGGCTTCGTTCGCCGCCACTGCTGCGGCGATCTTGCCGACCACGTCGGCGAGTTCGCCCCTGGAGCCGGTGGGGTCGGGGGCGGGTTCCGGTGCCTCGGGGGTGGCTCCGAGGGCCTGGCACCAGGCCTCGGCGTGCTTGATCATCGCCTGTGCGTCGTCGTCGGCGGTGGCGTGGGCGGCCGTCCAGATCTGCGCGAGGGTGTTCAGCAGGTCGGGGCCGAGGAGGGTGGTCAGTGCCTCGTTGAGGGGCTGGGTTTCGTCCGGGTCGAGGATGCCTGCGTCCCGGCGGGCCAGGATCAGCCCCGCCGCCGCCCCGGCCTGCCATGGGTCGGTGGGCGTCTGGCTCGTGAAGTCCGGCAGGACCAGGCTTTGGACGGCGGCCCGCAGGAAGCCCCGGTCGCCGGGGCGGCGGGCCAGGTGCGCCTTCTCCACGCGTGCCTCTTCCAGGAGCTGGGCTGCCACATCGAGCGCGGTGCCGCGCAGGGCGGCTGGTGTGCTCCAGCGGCTGTGGGCGGCGTGGGCGGCTTCGTGGGTGAAGGCGCCCCAGGCGGCCGGGTAGCGCAGCTCGTCGCCGACTCGGGCGGGGTGGATGGTGGCGGGGTTGAGCGGGGCGAACAGGCCCGCGTCGATTTCCAGTTGGGCGAGGGCGGGGTAGAAGGCGGCCGGGGCGCCGGAGCGGGTGCCGGGCTCGCAGGTGACGATCACGTCCTCGCGTGCGGCCAGTTCCGGAAGCCGCTCCCCCAGGGCGGCGGAGATCCGCAGCCACTGCGCGGCCTGCGGGCGCGGGCGCGGCTCGTGGAGGGGGCCGCCGTCGTCCGCCCACCGGGCGAGGTCGCATTCCAGCTCGGTCAACGGGGGCGGTACGGGCAAAAGGTGCGCGGGTGCAGGCATAGGTGATCGAGCCCTTTCCGGGAGGAGGCTGGCGGGTGGTGGGGTGGCCGGGGGCCGGGTGTGTTCCCGGCCCCCTGGGCGGGTGTGTTAGAGCTGGCGGCCCAGGGCCAGGGCGGTGACCGGGCGGCCGATGGCCTTGGTGACGATCTCGGCGACCGTGTCGCGGTCCTCCAAGGGGGCGATGCCGACCAGGTTGGCGAAGGCGGCCTCGGTGCCGAGAACGTCGGCGATCTTCTGGAAGGCAATCAGCTCCCGCAGCTGCGGGGCCCATCCGACGTCTCCGGCCTGCTGGCTGGCGGCGAGGTGGCGGGCGATGCGCACCGCCGTGCGGTTGATCTTCAAGGCGGCGGCCAGGTCGTAGTCCGAGCCGACCTGGATCTGCACACTGAACCGAGAGGCGAGGGCTTCGGTGAGGACCGCGCCGTGCACGCCCGGGTTGTGTCCGGCGATCACGTAGAAGCCGTCAGCGGCGGTGATCGTCTCACCCCTGTGCGCCTTGACCTGGATCTGCCTGCGCCCGTCCATCGCCGGGTACAGGGCGGCCAGTACCTTCGGGGAGATCAGGGTGGCGTCGTCCAGGAGGAGGGCGCGGCCCTCCTGCATCGCGGTGACGAGGGGCCCGTAGATGAACTCGTAGCCGCCGCTTGAGTCCTGGGTGTACTCGCCGATCAGGTCACCGACCGTGGTGTCACCGTCCCCGGCCACCGTGATCAGGTCCGGGAACGCCGCCTCGATCAGCGACGTCTTCCCCGTCCCCGGCGGCCCGTACAACAACACCGGCACCTGCGCCCAGCGCAGGCGCTGCAGCGCCTCCACATCCGGCAGCTGTGCCAGCGCCCTGGGGTGGTACTTCTGCCCATTCGGTCGCGTGATGGGCCCCGACCTCCCGCCCGGTGAGGGGGACGTTGGTGCCTGCCTGGCCGACTGGTGCGGGACCGAGGTCGCCGGGCTCGGCGCGGGCGCGGGTTCCGGGGCCTGCTGGGCTGCGGCGCCCGTCGTGGGAGTCGCCTGGTAGGTGCGGGGTTTGGCGCCCGATCGGTCCGCTTCGCCCCGGCACACCAGCGTCTCGCAGGCATTGCCGACCGCCCCGCCCGAATGCCCCACCATCTTCGCCAACTCCGTCACCGTGAACACGGTTCCCGGGTTGGCGGCCAGGATCTTCGCGATCCTCGCCCGCAGTTCGCCCGGGCGAGCCTTGCCTACCGGACCCGGCGGCGGCCCCGCCGGGGTCGCGGGCGCACTCGGCGGCGCGGAGGCCGCCTGCGCGGATACTGGGGTGGACGATGCGGGCGCGGCAGGGCTCGTCATCGGGCGAATTCCTTTCATTTCTTGACCGGGAACCGATTAATTCGAATTCGGAAAATGACACCCTCGGTACACACTCCACCCGTCATCCGTTTTTCGGGCGGACCCCATCCGAGAGATTTCCTTTCCCGGCCTCCCTGGGAACAATTCAAATATAGCTCGACCTGCACTAGGCTTGAAGCGGGATTCCGGCTTGATAATGCTGGAATTCTCGTGAATTCACGACGGGTTTTCAGGGGAAATTGCGCCGGTACGACACAAGGCGTCGTGGCCTGCGGCACGTACGACCAAAACGCAGGCACACTGGTCGCCTGGAATGCACGTATTCGAGTGTGTGCTCGGATCCGCCTACTGGTGGGGACTGGGCCGGGCGCCCTCGCGGGTCCTCGGGCCGCCTCACGGTCTGGGCGTGCAGCGCCAGGGCGGACGCCGGCATAGGCGTGGGGTGTGAATCTGAAGGAAGTGACCAACAAGGTCGCTGGTTACGAGGCGAGTTGGCAGGCGTGCCGGCACGTGCGAGGGGGCAGCCGGGCCGTCGAGCTGCTGGAGATCGGGATGCGTTGCTGCACCGATATACAGTCGCCCTCACCCGAAAGTGGCTCGTAGAGCCCCTGGCCTGCGCTTTCGGGCGGTACGAGGGTGTCGTATCCAAGCGCGCACGCGGACGCGACGGTGGATACGGCACCGGATGCGACGGGGCGGACGCCATCGGGTCACTGAAGGGGTATTGCCGAGATGAGCCCAAAAGGGGCCACGGGATGATCTTGAAGCCGTGATCGCCTGACCCGTCACCCGTTCGGCTCAACGTCGTTGGTGGTGATGTTGATGTTGAGCTGTTGTCTGGGCCCGGGGCGGGATTGTGACCTCGATCGAGCGGACCGCGGACCCGCGGTTCAAGCGGCTGATCACCGCGCATGAGCTGCATCTGTTCTTCTCGCCGACTCGGGATGAGGTGGCGTGGGCGTCCGGGGCGACGGACTGCGATGAGCATCTGCTGGCCCTGTTGTTGATGTTGAAGTCCTACCAGCGCATGGGGTGTTTCCCGAAGATGGAAGACATCCCGGAGATGGTGGTGGACTTCGTCCGGCGGGTGGTGGAGCTGCCCGAGGGCACCCTGCCGCTGTACCGGACGGCGAAGACGGCGAAGAACCACCGGGGTCTGGTGCGGCAGCGGGTCGGGGTGGTCTACGACCAGGCCGAGGCCCGCAGGGTCGCGGAGGCGTCGATCCGGAAAGAGGCCGCGGCGAAGAACCGCCCGGCGGACCTGATCAACATTGCGCTGGAGAAGGTGGTGGAGGCCGGACTGGAGCTGCCGGCGTTCTCCACCTTCGACGCGATGGCCTCCACGGTCCGCAGGGAGGTGAACGCTGCGATCTGCGCGGGCATCCACGACCGGATGAGCGCGGTTTGCAGCGAGCCTCATGAGTGACGGCTACCGCAAGATCGAAGACGCGCTGCTCTACGTGGAAGATGGACGACGCCGAGCCGACGACAGACTCCTGCAGCGCGCCCTGCGGGCTTCAAGCTCGCCGCTGGCGCGGCCCCGAACGGCCCGGCGTTCCTACCCGTCGACCAGTGGGGCCACCTGGGCGCCGCCCGACCGTCGCCGGATGGCGTCGGCCGCGTTATCAGCCGCGCAGCGAAGTACGCGGGCCTGACCGGACGCCGCATCACCGGCCACTCCGGCCGGCGGGGCCTAGTCACCACCGGCCGCAAGAACGGAAAGCGGGTTGAGAAGCTGCGCATCCAGGGCGGCTGGTCGGCCAACTCGCCGGTGTTCTGGGAGCACATCGACGAGGCGAGATGTTCGAGGACGCCGCCACCGACGGAATCGCGGCCTGTGACCCGGCCTCCGGCGCTTGGCCCGGGCCCCATACGACCCACGTGAGGAGTGGAGGACTGTGGCCGCCGACTACGCCGCCCTCTGGAAGGCGCTGAACCCGCGTCAGCAGTTGTAGCTGAAGACAATCTTCGAGGAGGACCAGGCGCGGGAAGCCGCGCAGCGCGCCGCGGGCGCCTCGGGGAACTGGAACCGCACTCCCGCCTCCCACTGGCGCACGATCGACGCGTACCACGAACCGGCCGCACCCGACCTGGTGGGCCGCACGGATCTACAGTTCCGCTGGCGTGGCGCCGGGCATCACGACCAGGGCACCGGTTCCACCATCAAAGTCCTGGTGACGACCTGATCAGCACGGATGCACGGCCCACCCGCTTCGGGCTGATGCGCCAGGTGGCCATGACCAAGCAGGGCCGGGCCCTGATGCGGTGGGTCACGAGGCCGCGCGCCTCCCACATGGGAGCAACTCCCGCAGGCGCGGGGATGACTGGTCGTGCCAGCGGCCGGTCATCCAGTCGGTCGAGCAACCCCCGCTGGCGTGGGGCCGACGCGGGGACCGGCTCGTCGTGGTTCGGGCGTGTCCAATAGACGGCGGATCCGATGATCAAGGAGACGCCTGATGAGCGAGACCATCACCGAGCACGAGGCCGTGGAGGCGGCGGTCGTCGAGTCCGCCGCGGAGGCGGTGTCGGACGAGCAGTTGATCGCGATGCTGGTCGACCGTGCCCGCTCCGACGGGCTGCAGCTGACCGGAGAGGGCGGGCTGCTGGAGGAGCTGCGGAGCGCGCTGGACGAGACCCGGGTGTAGGCGATGGCAGAGCGAGTCGAAGCGGTGATCACGACGCCGACCAGATCGCCGGTTCAACCGGAGGGGCTGGATGCCCACAAGCATCGCTTGCCGAGCGGAAGCATCGTTCTCGCCTTCAGCGAGCTGTTGTGAACCCGCTGACGGCGTTGCACTTCTGCCTCGACCTGCCACTCCTGGCGCATCTCAAGGGCTGGCGGCGTTGGAGAACGCCGTTGGGTGTGAAGCCCGCCCACTCGATGGGCGAGCCCCACACCCGCGATGTATTTCGATCAGTCGCCGTTGAACACGAGGTATCTGTGCGGACGCTCCGAAACCACATCCAGTAGTTTCACCAGCTCCGACAGCGCCGCCGCCTCGTCGGCCTCGCAGAGTTCATGAAGTTGGAGCAGTTCTCCGCGTATATGCGATACCTGTGTTCTGTTGAACACTGTGTCGTCGTACTTGTCCACGCAGCCGAGCATCGCCAGACCTCGTTTTCGCGCAGATTCACAGATTGCGCCGATCCCAGGGTGTACTGACGTTGCCAGGATCTCGCCCGTATAGGTGCGCACCAGAATGCTGAGTGGCATTACCTCACCTTTTCTCTGACTTGGCTGACCCTCTACGCCCTACCGTGGGACACCCGGGTGCATGGTGACCACATTTCCCCACTTGTCAGTGATGACAGTATAGGTCTTCGTCGGCAAACCCGTTTCGACGTCTGTTCCGATGATATCGGAGGCATTGCCGACACGGACATAATTGCCGTTGTCTTGCAGTTTGGGTTCGAACTCGGCAGCGTCGTCTGCCAGCTTGTAAAGATCTACGTCCTTGTTGAACAGGCCCTTCGTGGCATCTGCTTTTGCGCCGCCCGGCATGTGCTTGCTTCGTACGTAGTTTTCGCCCGCTGCATCCAGGAACGGGGGATCGCATTGGGTGTTATGTACCAGTACGGGCGTGTTCCCGGCGAGGACATAGTAGGTGTGGAGGTCCTCGACGGTGAGGTTGTAGGTGCGGGTGTGCTGGTCGAAGGCGCGATTGGCCCGGACGCGGACAGTGGTGCCACCGGTGCTGAGGAGGGTGGCGCCGGGGGTGAGGTCGTGGGCCTTGACCCACTGGTGTGCTGAGGGGCTCCAGAAGGGGTGTTCGTAGGTGGCGGTGAGTTTCCGGGGGCCGTCGGGGGTAGCGAGGGTGAGTTCGTCGAAGTGCTTGTCGCCGTCGGTGATGATGAGACGGCTGACCTTGCGGGGTGTTGTTCGGCCGGTGAGCGGGTCGGTGGCCAGGACGGTGTCGCCCGGATGGATCGTCTCGATGCTCCGCGGGCCGGTGCTGACCATGAGGACCTTGGTGCCGGCCGGGAAGCACTGGGTGCACTTCATGTAACGGACGCGGCGCAGGTCCTCCAGCGCTTTCACCCCTTCTTCGAGGAGCTTCCACTTGGACCGGAAGGCCTGGTCTGCGGCGAGTTGTGTGCAGGCTTCGAGGTCGCCCTTGCTGCAGGGGTACCAGTTTCCGAGGCCGAAGTCCTTTTCCACGGTCCACAGCTCGTCGGCCGCGGCCTGGGCACCGGGGCCCATGGAGGCGAGGTCGCACAGCACTTCGTTGTGCTGGCAGTAGCGGGCCGGGCGTTCCACGGGCTCGCAGCCGAGCATGCCGCACCGGTAGCGTGCTTCGTCCTGGGCGCCGGTGTCCTTCTCGGCGGCCTTGCGTTCGGCTTCCTTCTTCTGCACGGCCGTCTTGAAGGCGTCCGCGAAGGCCTGGTCGGCGGCCTTGGAGTCCTTGCCGGCCGCGATCTCGGAGGCGCGGGCCTGCGCCCCGGCGGTGTAGGCGGCGCTGGCGGATGCCTGGGCCCACTGCGCGGAGCCGGCGGCGTCGACGGCGGAGGTGGCCGCGTCGCTTGCGGCCTGGTTGGCTGAGGCGGCGGCCTTGGCGGCGGTGTGGGCGGATGCGGCTGCCTGGTCGGCGGAGGCCTGGGCGTCCTTGGCGGACTGGGCGGCCTGGTCGGCGTAGCCCTTGGCCTGCTTGGCGGAGACGTCGGCCTTCTTGGCCCAGTCGGCCGCCTGGTCCTTGGCCTTCACCGCGAGAGCGGCGGCCTTGTGGGCGTCGGCGGCGTTCTGCTGGGCGGTGGCCGCGATCCCGGCGGCGTCCGCGATCAGCTGGGCGATCTGCGCGGTGTGGGTGGCGCCGAGGAAGTCCTGGCGCTGCGCCTTGTACTGGCCGACCTGGATGAACTGGTCCAGCAGGTCATCGGGGCCCTCCAGGGCGATGCGGGCCGCGGACTTCACGTCCGGGCCGTTGGCGCTGTTCTTGGGGTCGGCGAGCTGGGCCGCGCGGACACGTTCGTCCTGGGTACGGGCCTGGTACTGGCCGATGGTGAGGAACTGCCGGTACTTCTGCGGGTCGTTCGAGTCCAGTGCGGCCCGGCCGGTCTGCTGCACCACCGGTCCACCGGCGTCGATGATCCGGGCGATGGCCACCCTGAAGTCCTGCGCACCGGCCTCGTACTGCCCGGTGGCCAGGAACGCCGAGACCTGCTCGTCGCTGCCCTTGAGTGCCTCCTCGGCGGCACTGCGGACCGAGGCCAGGGAGCTTTCCTGGGCCAGGGTCTGCACGCGGTAGCGGTCGTCCTGGTGGGCGGCCTGGGCGCGGCGGGTGGTGAGGTAGTCGAGGACGTCTTGGTCGGTGCCGGTCAGGGCTTCCTCGGCGGCGCCCCTGCTCCAGGGCCCGGCGGTCTGCATCGTGGCCAGCGCGACCTTGCGGCCGGCCGCAGCGAGGGTCTTGGGGTCGGCTCCGGGCTGTGCGGCCTGCACGGCCAGGGACTTGGCCTGGTCGTCGGTGTCCTTGACCTGCTGGGCGGCCGCGGCGTCCGCGGCCGCTTGCTGGTCCCGCTGGGCCTTGAGGTCCTTGGCCTTGGCGATACCGGCGTTGGTGCGCTCGGTCAGCTCCTCCGTCTCGATCTTGACGGCGGTCTGGTGGGTCTTCTGGGCCTTGGCGACGGCCGCGGTGGCGGCGTCGGCAGCGTCCTGGGCGGCCTTGGCGTGCGCCGCGGACTGGGCTGCGGCGGTGGCGGCTTCGCCGGCGTGCTTGGCCGCGTCGTCGGCGTCCTTGGCGGCGTTGTCCGCATGGGTGGCCGCCGCGTTGGCCGCAGTCTCCGCGTCACTGGCCGCACTGGCCGACTCCGCGGCCAGTGCTGCGGCCGCGTTGGCGGCGCGGTTGGCTTCCTGCGCGTGGCGGTGGGCTGCGGCTGCTTCGGCACCGGCCTCGGAGGAGTGGACGCCGGCCTGGGTGGCGTAGTCGTTGGCCTGGTCGGCCGCGTCGGCGGCGGCGTCGGCGTTGGTGCCGGCGTCGGCGGCGGCCTTGGCCGCGTTGCCCGCCTCGGCGGCCGCGTTGCCGGCCTGCTTGGCGGCGTCCGCCGCCAGCCGTGCGCCCTTGGCCGCGGTGCGGGCATCGTCGGCCGCCTTGCGCGCCGCGGAGGCCTTGCTCGCGTCCGTGGCCGCGTCCGCGGCGGCGCTCTGGGCACGGGATGCGGCCTGCGCGGCACCCACGGCGGCTGAAGCGGCCTGCTCGGCGGCGCTGGCCGCCAGCCGCGCACTGTTGTTGGCGGCGGCCGCGGCGTCGATCGCCTCCTGCGCGGCCTCCGCGGCCTGTTTCGCGGCGGAGGCCGCACGGCCGGCCGCCGAAGCGGCGTGCAGGGAGTCGTTCTTGGCGGCCTTGGTCTCGGCCGCCGCCTTCTGCGCGGCCTCCTTGGCCAGCTTCGCCGCCGTCACGGCACGCGCGGAGGCGTCCTTGGCGGCCTTGGTCTGGGCTGCCGCCCTGGTGCCGGCCTTCGTGGCCTGCGCCGCCAGCTGCGCGACGGTGGCGTGCTCCTGGTCACGGGCGCGCGCCACGTACTGGCCGACCTCCAGGAACTCGTGGATGTCGTCGGCCGTACCGTTCAGCGCGATCCGGCCGGCGGCCGCCACGTTGGAGCCGCCCGCGCTGATGATCTGCGCGACCTCGACCCGCTCGTCCTGCGCCCGCCGGTCGTACTGACCGGTCGACAGGAATGCCTTGATGTCCCCAGGTGTCCCGTTCAGCGCGGCCTGGCCGGCCTTCTTCACCTCCGGGCCGCCCGCGTCGATGATCTGCGCGACCTGAACCCGCTGATCCTGGAACGACGGATCCTGCCAGCCCTCCTCCAGGAACCCTTGAAGGTCGTTGGGCGTCCCCTCCAGAGCCTTGCGGGCGGCGTCCTGCAGGTTCAGCCCGCCCACGCTGGCGAGCTGCGCTACAGCAACGCGCTCGTCCTGGAACGTGGCGTCCTTCGCTGTGTCGAGGAAGTGGCGTACGTCGTCTTCGCTGCCGGTCAGAGCGACTTCGGCGGCGGCCCGTACCTCGGGGCCGCCCGTCGACCACAGGTCGAGGGCCTTGGTACGGTCGGCCACCTCGTCGGTGGCGGCACTGCCGCCACCGGTCGGAGTGCCGTCGGCCATCGCACGGGAGGCCGAGCTCCCGAGCAGACCGGCTATGAGTGCGAGCGGCAGCAGACACAGACAGAGCATCCGTGTCGCATGCGCACCCCTTCTTACCGCGATGGTCGCGGGGTTCCTTTTCTTCAACTGTCTCTCGTATCGTCCGTTGCCCAGTGAAGTGACGGTGTGTCAGTTGGCGGGTGCGCCAGCTGGATCTCGGTGTGGAGGCCCTTGTCGTCGACGCCGGTGAAGTAGCTGACGTGGCCGTCGTTCCAGCGCACGAGGATGTCGTTGGCGGTGGTGTTGGTGCTGAAGGCGCCGACGGTGAGGGCGGCCGCGTTGGTCCAGTACGACTTCTCGGGCCGGATCCTGATCTCGGCGGGCAGGGCCTTGCCGGTCATGCCGGGGTAGATGGTGGTCTCGCCGTCGATCCAGCGCACCAGCAGGTCGTCGGTGTCCTTGCCGGTGAAGGAGCCGCTGGCGAGCTTCTCGGCGAAGGGCCAGGTCTTGTTCTTGGCGACCGCCTGGGTCTGCTTCTTCAGCCCGTTGACCGCCAGGTCGCCGAAGACGGAGACGTGACCGTCCTTCCAGACCACCAGCAGGTCATCGCGCAGGCCGTTCGCGGTGAAGCGGCCCGCGGTCAGCTGCTGGACGTCGTCCCTCCATTCGGCGGACTTCGGCGGGGCGAGCTGCTTCTCGCCGTGGAAGCCCTTGGCATCGACCGTGGTGTAGAGGGTCATCTCACCGTCGGACCAGCGCACCACGACTCCGTCGGTGCCGCCGCCGGTGTTGGTGCCGGTCACGTTGACGGCGTGGGTCCAGATGCTCTTCTCGGGCTGCAGCTGGTGTTCCGCGGCGAAGGGGCGGGCGGGGTCGTTGCCGTAGCCGCCCTGGTAGAGGGTGACCTCGCCGTCGTCCCAGACGACGACCAGGTCCATGTGCCGCGTGCCGCCCGCGGAGTCGCCCGCGTAGTAGCCAGCCGTGATCTGCACGGCGTGCTTCCACGGAGCGGCCGCGAAAACGGGGGCGTAGGCGACCTGCTGGACCCAGGAGGCCAGGTCGTCGACCCGCGCGGCCACCGCCCCCGTGCGGGTCTCGGCCGGATCGCTGCCCAGACAACCGCCCTGCCAGGACAGACTGCTGACACCCACGACCGCTCCGGTGGCGCTCAGCACCCCACCGCCGGTGTCGCCCTTGCAGACCGCCGCGCCGTCGGACTTGCCGGCCAGGTCGAGGGTGGTGGCGGCGGTGTTCTGGACGGTGAACGCGGCCGCGTGGACCTGGTCGGGCACCCACTCGTCGTGGGTGCGCCCGAACCCGGCGGCCTGGACCTCGTCCCCGGCGCCAGGCGCGGCGGCCGCTACCGGGATCGGGGTGATACCGCTGACGGGCTTGGTCAGTTGGGCCATCATCACGTCCCGGTCCGTGCGCGGCACCAGGCTCACCACCTGCTGGGCGCTGCCACCGATGGTGGCGGTCGTCCTCAGCTTCGGCGCGCCGGACGCGAGCGTGCCGCCCGGGGTGTCGGTGAAGCAGCTCGCGGCGGTCAGCAGCCACTGCGCGGCCACCAGCGTGGCCGAACAGCCGCGGAGGCCGCCGACATCGAGCCGGGCGGTGGCGGCCGAGACCGTGGCGGAAGCCGTCGGGCCGGACACGGCGGTAGCGGGCGTGACGCTCAGAGCGGCGGCGGCCAACGAGGTCGCGGCGATCAGACCGCCGGTCCACGCGACGCGCGGACGAAAGCCAGACATGAGCCTATTCCTTGCTGTCGTGCGAGAAGAGTGAGAGGCAGCGGAAGGCGGGCCGGTCAGCCGGTGACCCGCAGTTCCAGCAACACGGACGGTGCGCCGCCGGCGGCTCCCTCGCCCACGCTCTGGTAGCCGTTCTTGTCGACGGTCACCGTCTTGGCCGGCGCGGTGGGATCCGCCTGCGGCCGCAGATCGGCGCTGATGGGGTGATCGGTGGTCTCCAGGGCGAACACGCGCGGAAGTTCGAGGGTGAGATACCCGGTCTTGGCGCTCGCCTTGAAGCAGTACGCGCCCTGGGAATCCCCGCTCTGCCCCTGCACGGTGAGGACCTTGATCTGCTGGGCGGAGTCCCCGCACTTGGCGAGGGTGATGTGCCCGTCGCCCTTGATCAGCTTGATGCCCTGATCCTTCTGGATCTGATCCGCGTTCGGGTAGGCGTAGTCCTCCACCGCGGACGGCGGAGTCGCTCCCTCGGTTCCCCCTGTCGGCTGCGGGTCGGCGGACGCGAGAACCGGCATGCCCACCAGCGCCAGAAAGACAGCAACCCCCGCGACCGGGAGCATCCTGCGCATACGAGGCGTCACCCGAATTCCTTTCCAGGCACGGGTGACGGCATGACAAAACGACATCTGCAGCCCCCATGCACAGACGTAAACCAAAAATAAGTGGTCGGGCGTGAGGCTAATGCGGTGACAGAAGTGAAGGCAACGTGACCATCTTCATGGGATGTTCACGGAACCTCGGCAGGTGAATCACCATTACGCATACAGGTGGGCTGCGGGCCCGCGCTACTGCCGCCAGACGGCAAGCCACACTCCAAGTGGCATCGTCCCAGGTCAGCGATATCCGTTGCTTTTGCGGCCATTGATACGGCGACCCCAGGCGGTGAGCGTCCCACGACAGCCAACGTCATCTAGGGTCCGCAGGCACTTCACGCTTAAGGATCCGTGCCCGTGGCAGAGATCCCCGATGAGTTGATCCAGCTGGAACGTTCAGCCGAGGCAGAACGCGCGAAGCTCGCGGGCCTGGCTGGCGAGGAGTACGGCCTCGGGACTGGTGAGCTCGCATGTTGAGGTGTCGCGTATTCCCGGCGAGGCCCGCAACTCATAACGTTGAGTGAGCCCCCACGAGCGTCGATCACCATCTGGCCGACGGGAGCCCGAGTGATGCGGGACTGCCGACGGTCCGCTCCCCCTCAGCCACTCCGTACTGGACCAGCAGCTTGGTTCGGTGTTTTGTCCTCGTGGAGGGCCCAGCAAAGCGCATCATGGAATGGTGGCCGACCAGCAGACGAACCGCACCCGCGAGTCCAGATCGACGATTGACCCCGCCCACGTCCTCACTCCCACGCAGTTGCTGGCGGCGGTGTTGGTGCTGCTTGTGGTCTCAGTTCCCGCGTTCATCGCTGGTGCAGCCACGACCACCTCGCCTGGCTGGGTGCCAGCGATGTTCGCGGTTGCTGCGGTGCTGGACGTCCCGCTAGCTTTGGTCTTCGTCTACCGGCTCTTGACCAAGCACCGGCAGCAAATCACCAGCGACGCCGTCTACGAGCGGGCGGTATTGCAGGTTCCTCACGCAAGCCGTGCCCTCGATGAATCACTCACTCAGGCGGGAGTCGACACCGAGGCTCTGGTTACCGGAACTGCCACCGCGGACCAGCAGGTGCGCACAGACCTGGAACAGCTGGAAGCTGTGATGAGCATCCTGAGGGATCGTGCTGCAGAAGGCGCTGTGCCACCTGACGTCGAACTGAACCTGGCCAGGGCACTGATGGCTGAGCGGCGGTGGGCAGAGGCGGCGGAGCACTTCGACCGGTACGTAAGCCAAGTCGACGCGGACTGGGAGGTTCATTACGTAAGGGGTGTGGCGCATGCGAATACCCGGGGAGGGCCGCCGTCCGACCTATCTGCGTGGCGAGCGTACAACGATGCGATTGCCCTGCTGCCAGACGATGCTGATCCGAATAGTACTGCTCGGCTGTTCACCTATCGGGGGGCGATGGCAAAACGCCTCGGCAGGTACGACCAAGCGGAGGCGGATCTGCAACTGGCCAGGCGGCACGCTACAGCCAACTACGAGATTACCGATATTGCTTACAACCTGGCCTCCGTCTATGCCATGGCTGGCCGCCGCGACGAAGCACTTACTGAACTACGAACGCTACGCGACCGCGGAGGCATCAATATCGTTCACGGGCACTTGGACGACTACTTCAGCACGCTGCGCCGAGACCCCGAGTTCCGTCAGATCACAGGGACTTGAGCGTCGTAGCGTGTACTGCCCGTGTGTGCGACATCCCGTGAGTTACCCGGAGCCCGGCCGAGTCCCCCAACCTCACGGCCAGGGGGCGTTGGTAGCAACATCGGTACAGCGGTTGGCGCTGAGAACGATCATGGTCAGGGCGTGAGCGCGCTGACCCGGTTCTCGTACTCGCGGCGGGCCTTGCGCTGGGCCGGGATCGCCGGGCCGCCCTGGGTGCCGTCGAGGGGCTGGCAGCGATCGAGGAGCTGGCCGTGGACCGCGAGGGTGGCGCTGACGCGCAGGGTGTAGCCCTGACCACGCCGTACGGTCACTCCCTGGTCGAGCGCGGCGCGCGACCGACGCCGCTACCGCCCGGCGTCCAGGCAGCCCTTTGCGTCCGGCTCTCCACCATGCGAACTCCTTACCGCGATGCTCGGGCCATTGATCGTTGCGGAGCACTACAGCATCGCTTGGTGAGAATCCCTCTCATGTTGGCCGCCGTCGGAACCGGGCGTGGTGGCCGACGGTCTCTTCCCGGGAAGGGCGGGCACATCGCCCTTGAGCGCCCGAACGCGGGTGACAAGCGTAGATCAAAAGCCTACGAAAGCAGGGAAATGAGGGCTGTGGAGACGTTGAGGCGGCGGCTGCCGGGCACCGCCGTATACGTGACGGCCCTGCTGGTCACCGCATGGTGGCTGAAGGGACAACGGGCAGCGGAACGGGCCCGCTTCATGCGCCACAACAGCAGCAACGTGCACCACCTGGATGTCGGCAAGTGGTGGACCCTGTTCACGAGCGGTCTGGTGGTCGACGGTGTACCGGCCCTGGTCGGTATCGCCGCGGTCGCCGGGGTTCTGGGATGCGCCGAGTGGCGCTGGGGGACGCTGCGCGCGTGCGGAGTCTTCGTCTTCGGTCACCTCACCGCGACCCTGCTCACCGAGGGCGCCCTGTGGCTGATGCACGTCGCCCATCTGCCACGCGTGCCCACCCGGACCCGTGACGTGGGCATCAGTTACGGT
This sequence comes from Streptomyces sp. NPDC002076, assembly GCF_053593835.1. NCBI lineage: Bacteria > Bacillati > Actinomycetota > Actinomycetes > Kitasatosporales > Streptomycetaceae > Streptomyces > Streptomyces sp. NPDC002076. Next base: position 283,036 of record NZ_JBSFDI010000009.1, on the reverse strand, counting down.
CTGGTGACGACCGCCGCCTGCCTGCTCGCCCTCACCGCCGGCCGGCTCCGCCGCTATGGCCTGCCTCTGCTCGCCGCGGCGCTGACGGCCGCGCTGCTGTACGACCAGGAGCTCGCGGATGTCGGCCACCTGGCCTCCCTCGCGCTGGGCTCCCTCGCCGCCCGCACGGCGTGGCTGCGCGCCCCGTCCGGCCCCCCAGTACGCACGATGCCCGTCGCACCCGATCGTGTCGGCGCCGCATTGCCGAGCGGGAGTGCCCCGATGAGGAACAAGAGCGTCGGTGCGCGGGGTACGCCAGGAGCAGTCCCGATCGGCGGGCGTTGAGCGGTTCGCTGTCTCAGGCCGACAGCCATGGGAAGAACTGCAGCGAGAAGGTGCTGTTCGTCCCCGCCCACCACCAGCACCGCATCAGCGTGCTGGACTTCGAGGCCGGCTCCGGTTCGACCGACCGGAATCACCATCGGGCCGGGCTCAGGACGGTGTTGCGGGTGGCAAGGGCGGGAGCCTTTCCTCGTAGAGCCAGGTGTGCAGCAGCGGCTCGACCGCCGTCGGTGAGTACCGGCCGGCATGAGCGAGGAAGGCGGCGGTGTCGGCGCTGCGGCCGCGGTGTGCCTGGTGCCGGCCGCGCAGCAGGGCGAAGAAGCGGTCGTCGCCCAGTGTCAGCCGCAGGGCGTGGAGCGTACAGGCGCCCCTGTCGTAGACGCGGTCGTCGAAGATGCGGTCCGGGCCGGGGTCCGTAATCCGCAGGCGCTGCGGGCTTTTCGCCAGCGTGTGCCACGCCGCGCGGGCGATGGTGTCGGCGGAGTCCCCGCCGGTGTGCTCCGACCAGAGCCATTCGCCGTAGGTGGCGAGGCCCTCGTTGAGCCAGATGTCACGCCAGTCCCGCAGGCTCACGCTGTTGCCGTACCACTGGTGGACGAGTTCGTGGGCGCCGAGCGTCTCCCACGTACGGCCGCCGTCGAGCACCCTCCGCCGGGAGCTGAATCACCGCAGACGGCGGCGAGGCGAGGATGTTCCACGTCGGAGACCGGCCGACGGAGATCCACCTCGCGCCGATCGAACTCGGCCCCGACCACTGAGGAAACGGCGTCGGCGGCCTGCGCATCCGCAGGCTCTGCTCACTTTTGGGCTGAATTCCCCCACTTGGCATGGCTCTCCGCCACGCAGGCGATAGGACTAGCAGTGAGTACGGCACTGTTGATCGGTGATCGAACTGTAGGGCGAATTCGCCTGGGTACTGAGCCGGCGGCCGGTGCCGCCGCGACCGCCGGTGGATTCCAGGCCTTGCGGTCTTCTCGGAGGCCATGAGCGCGCCGTGCGCGTGCATGGTCCGCCCACCCCCGGCAACGCGGGCCGTTCGGCGTGCCGTTCGCAGCGAGAGGGGACAGTCAAGACGAGAACTGAGCCCGCCGCTACGGGGGAAAGCGGCGGACCCAGCGAGCCACCACGATGGCACACCAGCAGCGGAGCTGCTGTTCGTGAAGCATAGGATGCGGCACCTCAGTTGATGCCGAGCCTGCTGAGAGCTGTGGTCCAGTCGGTGACGATGGCGTTCTGCGCGGCGGCAAGGGAGACCTTCCCGGAGCAGACGGCCGTGTGCAGCTTCGTCTCCACGGGGTCCTTCTTGTTGTTGATGCCGCTTCCTGGCCTGTGACCCGGATCGGCCGGCTCGACCCACAGGTTGCGGGCGTCGTTCGGGTCACCCCCGAGCTGCAGGGATAGGAGGTGGTCGTACTCAGAATCCTTGAGGCTGCCCTTGTAGCCGTACGAGGCGGCGTTCGCCGCCTTCTCCTTCCGCGTGATCGCCTCCGGCGGCCTGATGTTCTTGGTGTAGCCGCCCTTCCGACAGATCGTCGTGGGCAAGTTCGCCTGCGTGACCGCCGGTGAGGTCGCACCCGGCGTGCACGCCGGGTCCTCCAGAGGCTCGCCCTTCTCGTACCGGTAGTGGCAGCTACCCGCGGGCGGCTGCTGTTGCACCGTGTACGTCGTCTGCGGCCCCGCACCCACCGGGATCTTCGTCGTACCTGCTGATACGGCACTGCCCGGCGACCCTGCCGACGACGCTCCGCCCTTCCCCGATGTATCCGCCCCGGAGTGCGAGGCGGATGAACAACCTGTCAGCACCATGAACGAGAACAGCACCGGTGGCACCGCGCGGCGGATGAAACTCATAACTACCCCTTCACGGACGAGCGACAACTGCGCACATGCTCCCCCACCAAGACGCCCTCCTACCGCCCAGCATGGGCGCACGGGTGTGCGCCGGGCACGCTGAGACAGCGCGGCGTGCCCATGCGCCCCACGCCTGTTCGTTTTGGCGTCGACTGTGACCGCCACCGCCCGGCGCTGCGCACGACGGTTGGCCCTGCCGGTCCTTGAAGGGCAGCGCAGTTCAGGGCCCTGGGCCGTGAGCATCTTCGTCGATCGGGTATCGCGCCTTGCGCCGCGGCAGTTGCGATCACGGTGTCCGACGAGGCGACTACGGCACGGCCAAGGAGGTCAGTCTGGTTGGTCATCGGGGGTGTAGGTGAGGGGGTAGGTCGTGGTGTACTCGTCCACCGGTACGTTCATTTGCGCGGCGTACTCGGTCCGGGCCTGCCGGTCGGCGTCTGTGATCTCCGGGTGCATGCCGGGCGTCTGGGGAGCGCGCCAGAGCTGGACAAGGTGGCGTTCGCCGTGGTCCCCGATGCCCGGTTCGGGGTCGTCGGCGTGGCAGTACAGGCGCATCCGTACCCACTGTTCGCCCTCGTCGGAGGGCGGCACCTCGAGCGGGGGTTCGCCTTCTGGCCAGGCATCCCAGAACTCGCTCCTGATGACGGCGAGGCACAGGTCGGGGTAGTCGGCGCGCAGGCTGATTTCTTCCGGCGGCTCCCAGTCGTTGCCGTACTCGGGTGCCGGCGGGCCGTCGTGGACCTGGATGATCATATGCACGGGGCCGGTGTCGGTGGTGGGCATCACGATGGCGTTGCTGTCGGTGGCCGGGCCGCACCGCCAGCCGAACGGCATCTCCTTGGGCCAGTCGTAGTCGTCGTCGAATCCGATGAGGTAGCCGTTTTCTCCCACATCGACGGTGAACGTCGCTTCACGGACCAGCATGAGGCAAGCCTCCTTCAGCGGAGAAGGGTGCCCCCTTGCCCTGGCACAGAGGCGGGACAAGGGGGCACCCTGACTGGCGGGGAGTCTAGCGGCGCTCAGACGATGACGTAGAACGGGTCGCCGTCCATGACGTGCATCTTGCCGCGCCAGGCGGTGATGCGGCCGCCCTGGCTCCGGTTCTCCTGGATGTGCACCCAGGTGATCTCCCGCTGGTTGGCGGGCAGGTGGGTGCCGCCTTCCTTGGTCGAGGCGAACGGGTACTCGTCGCACGAGGTGCGGCCGGCGCGCTGCATGTCCGGCGGGGCCTTGGTCGGGCAGACCGCCTTGCGGTTGTTGTCCTCCTGCGTGGGGTTGATCATCCAGTGCAGGGGCTGGCCGCCGTAGGGGTCACCGTAGTGGCCGCCGCTGGACCGCAGCCTGCGGATCCCGTCGTCGATGTAGGGAATGCCGACCATGCTGACCGCGGTGGGCACTTCCGGAATAGCGCACCCGGACCGGCTGGCCCGACTGCTGCCGTAGTAGTTGTCGCACCGATAGACGACCGAGTCGTAGGAGACGCTGCCAGGGGTGTAGCCGGGCTTGGTGAAGGTGTACGTGTAGTGCGTTTTCGCCTTGCCGTTGACATGGCCCTTGGGGATCGCCCCGGTCTTGTAGTCGACGCTGCCGCTCGCCGCGCCGCTGCTGAGGATGTGACCCTGCGGGAAATGCACCGTGGCCTTCGTCCCGCCACCGGACGCAGCACCGATGTCGACGGCCACGCCCGAGCCCGCACGGGTGGTCCGCGCCTTGGAGACGGTGAACTGCTCCGACCAATTCGCGGAGTTCACCTTGAGGGTCATCTGGTGCTTGACGTCGAAGTCAACGGTGCCTTCGATTTCGGGCTTCCCGTCGATGACCTTGATGACGTCGACGTGGATAGTGACCCACTCACACTCGCTGTACCGGTTGATCGTGATCTTGTTGATCGTGCAGGTGGCATTGGACGCCGGACCGGCAGCGAGTCCGTTCACCTGGGACCGGGCCGGGCCGATGGTGACCCGCAGCTGTCCGGTACCGGACTGGTCGGCCAGGGCCGACGGAGCGGCTGTTCCCAACAGTCCCATCGCCACGGCCCCCGTGGCGAGCAGAGCTCTGATTTTCAACCTGTACCCCCTGTGTTGAAGCAGCCGACAGGGGTTCCAGCGGTCAACTCGGCGCTACCCCCGTCGCGTTGGCGGCATACAAGCACGCCGACCACACAGGGCGCATGCCTTTTTGGCCGGTTTCAGCCAAAGGTGAGCCCTAAACGAAAGGGCAGAAAACGCTGTGACCAGCAGACAACCGTGGCCACCGAATAACCCCAGCCGCAACCAGGCCGCCACGGTCGGCCTGGAAACGCTGGTCAGATCGTCGGCGCCTGACTTTCCGCCCCGAGCCCGCCAAGAATCCCCGAGAGTCTGCAACGCTGCCAAAAGCCGTACCCGGCCCCCGCACGAGCGACACGACGGAATCGGGGACGCCACGCTGTGCCTCTCACGCCCGTGACGGCCCCTGCCTATCCCCTATTCGACTCTGGCGGGCAAGGATGTGTGACCTCGTGGAGCGGCCGGCACGCGCCTGTCCCGTTACGGCCTGTCCGACGGACCTTGGCGCAGATGCAGGGGCTGGCACGCCCATCTGCGGCGTTGTCGTCACTCGCCGACGCCGAACTCACCTAGCACACCAGGGAAGACCGACGCGAGGCGTCAGATGCTCATCGAGAGCGACGACTGCGGCAACGCACCCCGCTCTTCAACCTGACGACCCCGTTCGTCACACTGACGCCGTGCCTCGAATAGCCACCGCCACCTCGTCCCGGCAGGTCCGCCACCTCACCACGATGGCGTTTTTCGGTCCGCCGGTGATCGTCGGGCTGTCGTTGCTGGCCGCCAATCCGGACTGGAGCGGGCTCGGACTGGTCCTCGGGACCTTCGCGCTGATCGCGACTCTCTCGCTGATGATCATCGCAGCGCCGAACGGGTGGTTGATCGTCGGCGGGGTGATCGTGGGGATCGCCGCGCTGTCCGGGCCGGGGCCGGTGCTGCAGGCGGAGGTGATGGCGCACGACGGGCAGCGGGTGGAGGTGCGGGTTACCTCGGTGAAGACGTACCAGGGCAAGCACGGGCCGGAGTACACCTGCCTTCTGGGGCGGGTGGACGGCAAGCCGCTCAAGCACGCCGAGCTGGGCAACGACTCCTGCGACGGGCCGATGGAAGTCGGGCAGACGGAGGACGTGCTCGTCGACCCGCACGGCTGGACGGCGCCGGAGCTGGCCGAGACGGACTACAGCGGGATCGACATCGCCGCGTGGGCCCTGCCGGTGGTACTGGTGCTCTTCGAGGTGCTGGTCTGGCTGTCCCGGCGGGTCGGGCTGCGCCGGTTCGAGGGCCGCTGATGGCGCTGCCCGCGCGGCCAGGGCGCGGGCCAGCCAGGCGTCGACGTCGGCTGGACGTACGGCCCGGCACGGCGGGTGAGCTCGTCGCGGGCGGATTCGTCGCCCTCGCGGGGCTCGGCCTGTTCCAGCGTGCGCAGATGGTGCTGCTGTCCGCGCAGGGCCTGTGCCCCAACGCTGCGGCACCGCGGCGGACGCATCGCACGTGACCACCTTGCGCAGGGAAAAGAAGCTCAGACCTCTTAGTTCACACTTCGGACCTGCTGTTTGAAGTCGTCGATGTTGTTACTCATCCGATGGACTGCATCGGCACGTGCTCGCGGGATGCGCGCCTGGAAGATGTCTCTTTCTACTTCCAGGTACGGCAGGTTCTCTTCGGTGATGTTCACTGAGTCCGGTGGCGAGAGTTGCCGGATGCGTTCGCCGAGCCCCTCTACGGCAGGGATTGCTGGTGCCAGATACCTGTCGATGACTTGGGCTACCTCGAAGCAGTCCCTGCGGCCGTCACGTTGGCGGGCGAGGAGTTGCTTGCGGATGCCTGGCAGGAAGTCGAACACGATCCGGTCGTAGGGTGCGCTGCCGGGGTCGGTCGTCCCGACGACCTGGATAAGGCCGCTGCTGAGAATTTCGGCGAGGTGTTCCGGGCCCGTGTGGGGCATGAGGTGAGTTGCGACGAGCTGCATGATGTGCCGGTTGAGCGGTGCGGCGGCCAGGAGCACGGTCAGGTGGGCAGTATCGGTGAGGGCCTTCTCCAAGAACTCCACCACGAGTTCTTCCGCGCTCGGGGGATCCGCCTCTTGCCGGGGCCGAGGAACTCGAGCAGCGGAGGCTGCGGGCGCTGCTCCAGGAAGAGGCTCTGTGTGGTCCGGCGGCTGAGCTTCAGCAGCTTGGGGGAGCACTATGGCTTGCTGGCGCACCCACTTGCTGGAGGTGAGCAGGCGGCACCACTGTTCGATCCAGCGTTTACTCATTTCCATGACCGGGATGACGACGCACTTGTCGGGCAGCGGCTCTGCCGGCAGGAGGGCTTCGACGTCCGGGACCTGGGTTTCGAAGGTGGTGTTCGGTCCCCCGAGTTCCGTAGAGCGGAGGTTGAGTGCCCGGGTGCTCAGGGCTGATCGGTCCCAGTGGGGGTGTGGCTGCACGTGGAGGACGGCCAGGGGGTGTGTGCGGGCCCAGCTTGCAAGCTGTCGCTTAAGGGGTTGGCGCTCCCAGGCTGGGCCCACTGCGTCAGTGATGACGAGGATGATCTTTTTCCGCCCTCGATCGCCGATGCCGGCGCGGCCCACCTCGACGGGATCGAAGATGGCGCGTGTGGGGTCGAAGCCCTGGCTGTGGAGGCTGACTACTGGCACGTCCGCGAAGTGGCCTAGTTTGTACGAGCTTTCGACGAAGGCGTTGATGCTCTCGTACCAGGCCGCCATGGAGGCGCCCGTGTCGATGATGAGGACCAGATCCCATGCCGGGGGTCTCACTGGCGGGTGCGGGTTGGCACCGGGGACGTTGGGAAGCGCGGGTGCGCTGGCCTGTTGCGTGGGATCCAGGGCCTCCAGGGCCCGCAGGGCACTTGCTGCTGCCGGCACTGCGGGGACGGGTGCCGGCCGCGGCCAGTCGTCCGGGGGCTCAGAGAACAGATGCGGCGGCGGGAAAGGCCTGGCAGGTAAGTGGAACAGCTGGGTCCGGTTGTCCTGAGGGGTGCTGGTGATGAGCCAGCTGCTGGCGGCGGGCGGCGTCACAGTGACCTGGCCTCACTGGGAGCCACCAATGTGTGCAAGGTGGGAAGTGTGTGATGCGGGTCGTCCCACAGCAGCGTGATGTCGCTGACGGCGTCGTCCGAGGCGGCTGAAGGACGGTGTCCGGCGCGCAGCGCGCTGATACGGTCCGGCAATTCGTGCAGTGGTCCTGCGCCGATCAGCTGCAGGGCAGCGTTCTGGAACGCTGGCGAGCAGTCCCGGCGGTGCCACAGGATGGCTGGGGCTCCACTGCGAAGTGCCGCGAGGAATTGCCGACGCCCTTTCCCGTCGCTGGGTGGGCTGTCCAGGATGACGGGATCCCGCCCGGGTGAGAGCGGTGCGGGCTCACGCTCGCTCGGCCCCGGGCGTGTCCTGGCGGCGCGCTGGTCGGTGGGCGAGATGCCCTCCTCCTCGGATGTGCCTTCCATGAGGCTTTCCCAGCGGGCGCGCCAAGCCGACTGAATGGTGGGGATCTGCAGGCGGTCCAGGCTGCGGATCAGCACCTTGCGTGCTGGGTCGACGTCCCTGCACCATTCCAGGACGGGTTCGTTGACCAACGACAGGGGAAGCCAGAACTCGATGGACCAGTTGTCCATGGTGGTGTTCTTGGTTTCCCGCACCCACTGGCGTAGTCGCTGGGCGACGGTTCGGGCGAGCTCGCTGTGGCTGACAGCCTGTGTGTCTTCGTCCCTCAGCGCTGGCGTTGCTTGGGCTCCGTCGCGGTGCCACATGCGCAGCGTGTAGTAGTCCTTCTGCAGCCCGTCGGGCAGGAGGACGAACATGACCCGGGCCGGGGTGGGTTTTGGCAGCTGGAAGCTTGCCGCGGCCGCACGGCACTCCCGGAGTTCCTCTGTGACGTCCCATTGCGCGGCCAGCTTGTCCGCCCATGCCTGTAATGCGCTTCGCTGGGTTTCTCTGGCTGCTGCGAGGTATTCAACGAAGGCCAGCAAGGGGGGCAGGCCACTGGGGAGCATATTTCGACGCAACAGGTGCAGGGCGGTCGGCCAGGTCCCGGTGCAGTGCTGGGGCAGGTCAGCTGACAGTGCCGGTAGGCATGCCTGGGCGACGGTCGCGGCCTGGCGGCTGGGAACGTCCGTCAAGAGGTCGCTGAGTTCCTCGAGTTCGGCGTCGGAGAGCAGAGTGCGGGCCGTGAGCCAGTCGGCGACCTTGCGCATCGGCAGCGAGATGTCCGGATCGCCAGTGGCGTGGTCGAGAGCGTCAGCCAGGGCTTCGGCTGCTTCTAGCTGGGTGCTGCATACCCTGAGAAGTTCGCGGATCCGGATGGCCGGAGATTCGCTTGCATGGATCTGGGCGAGGCTGGCGCCGTGGTGCCGGGCCAGACGCGCGGCCAGGACGCGCCAGCCGGACTCGCTAGTCAGGAGCGGGTTGCGGTCGAGCTGTTGAGCTATGGCGTGCTGAAGGTCGTCGACCGTTCGGCCGACTGAGCCGGCCGCCGGAGGCGGTGTGGCTGCGGAATCCGTCATAGCTGGTCACTCCTGCGATGCCGGTGGCGTCATGGATGCTTCGTCGGTTGACCGGTGCGGGGTGCCGTGCCGGTCCATGGTCTGGGATGGCAGTAGGGCCCGGCTAGAGCGCGCGGGCGCATTTAAGGTGATTCTCCGTGATCTGCCGTACGCGATGCGTGTCACAGGGAGAATGAGCGTTCTATGGACGCGAGTGGGTTGGCGGCTTGGGCCGCGGCAGTGACGAGCTTGGCGACACTGGTCGTCACAACGGTGGTCGGTGGCCGACGTGAGCGTCACCGGTGGGCACGAGATGCCCTGACCGATGCGTTTGTCGCCTTTCTTGAGGCGAGTTGGCGGCATTCCGATATAGCTGCGCAGGCGGCCAGTGCGGACGCGCACGCGGAGGCGCTGCTGGCCGAGTACAGGGAAATGCGTAGTCAGCTGACGCGGATGCGGCTGCTTGCTGCGGACGGCGTGGTGGATGCGGGGCAGTCGCTGTTGCGTCAGCAGCAGCAGGTGCACGACGTCCCTGCTGGACTGGAGCGGGACGCTGCACTGGCGGCCGCATCGTCTGCTCGGCGTGCGGTGATCGCAGCGGCCAAGAAGGAGATGGGGCTGCTGTGAGGCAGGCAACACCTGAGGGAATTTACCGGACATAGCGCCTCAGCTGGGTCTCGGCGCTGTCGCGGATTTGAACGAGCACCGCCCGTGTGGGGGACGCGATGTCTTTGTGCCGCAGTCTCTCGCTGATCCAACGGGCCACGCCGACGAGGTGGTTCTTCTCGTCCGTGTGAGGGGAGCACGGGCCCGGCACCCAGTGCATGACGATGTTTCTGGCGGCATGATGCATGACCGGGTCCTCGGGCTCCAGGTTCTCAAGGATTTCCATCCAGTCGCCGAGAAAGCCCATGCCCACCAAGCGCGCTCGCCTGAGGCTGGGGTCTGCGCCATCCAGGGTGGCGATCATCCGTGTCAGGTCTTTGTACGCTGTGAAGGCCACGTGGCCGGCCGAGGAGTGTTCCTTGGCCGCCAGCAGGCTGAGGTAACCAATCGCGGCCACGGCGTGGGCCGCCGGCACAACGGGCACGACGCCGTGCAGCGGGTGCGAGTGCAAGACAGTGCTGCTTCGTTCTTGGTTGGCGGGCTGTTGTGCGGCGTCCCGCACGAAACTCAGTGACCGGTGCAGACCCGTACTGGCCGCCAGCATGATGAAGCGGTGAGCGTCCAAACTGGTGGGATCGTCAGGCTGTAACTGCTCGAGTCGATCGCGGCGCTCGTCGCTGAGGGGTACGGGGTCGAAGGGCGGCGCATCCAGCAGGACGTCTGTGGTGCTGAGCAGCTTGAGGATTTCGCTGTCGTCCAGATGCGGTGCCTGTACGAACAGCTCGATCTCAGAGCGATCTGGGACGCTGTCGCGCCACGCGGTGGCCCACGGCCAGTACAGGCTTGGTTGGCGGCCCGGCTTTCGGGCGGCGTCATCAACGAGCAGTGCTGCTCTCGGTCGGGCCTCCAAGTCGTGATTGCTTACGGCGCCCACGAGCGCGGACAGCGGCTCAAGGTAGCCCTCGTCCAGTCGGCTTGCGTAGGAGCGCACGATTTCATCTACGGCCGACATGTCGTCGCCGTTCAGTGTGTGCACGAACCCGGCGAGGGCGAGCAGCCGTGCAGGGGCAGCGGTAGCCGCAAGCTGTTGCACCTGCTCCACGTGCAGTGTTTCGCCGCGGTGCAGCAGCATGTGGCAGGCCAGTAGTGCCTTGGAGTCGTCATCCCCTTCCAGCAGCTGCCGCCAGTGGGTGACGTCCTCGTGAAGTAGCAGGTGAGCCAGGCCGCTGTCGGTGCTGCACTGTTCTGCTGCGGTGATGAGCAGCTGGTGCCAGGTGGCGTCGTCCGCCAGTCCGGTCCGGAAGCGGTACTCCAACAGGGCGGCCAGGTGTCCGTGCCCGGCCAGAACAGTCAGGATCTCCCGCTGTTCCAGGTGCAGTTGACGGACGGCGGTGGCATCAGCGCTGCCGGCTAGTTCTTCCATGGTCTGCGGCAGTCTTCGTATGCAGGCCGCGACGTACGTCTGCTGCAGAGCTCTGCTGGGGCGGACCTCCATCTGGGCCAGCGCCTTCCATGCCTGGCGCATGACCGGCCAGGGCGTGCCCTCGCGGATCCGGTCCCACACATACCCGACCAGTCGATGCAGTCCCGTTGTGGCGATCGAGCGGACCGCCCGTACGGTCAGGTCCTCATCCAACTGGTCTGGCTGGGCGTCCAGCAGAGAGCTGAGTACTTCAGTGAGAACCTGCTCGGCCTCCGGTACGAACCACTGGTGCATCATCACCAGGCCGTCCAGCGCTTCTGCTGCAGCAGGGGCTTCGCTGCCCCGCATGGCTGTCGCCTTCAACGCCTGCAGAGCCTGGGGCGTGCCGTACTTAGCGAAGCCATAGGCCGCCTGCCGCCACGCCGGCTGCCCGCTGTCCTTGGCCTCCAGCTGTGTGGTGAGGGTTGTCAGCAGCCGGTCTCTAAGATCACCGAATTTGTTCGGTGGGGCGGCCTGCAAGAGCCACGCCCCGTACACAAGGTTGGCATCCAAGGCGGTTTGCAGGATGTCTCTGACGGTGCTCTCAGGCGTCTGCGGATTCGCCACGAGCAGCTGTGCGGCTTCGCGCCAGTGGAACTGCAGGATGCGGTCGGCGACCTTCTCCGCGTCTTCGTCCTGGGCCAGGACTGTCGCGGCGAAATAGGCGTGGATGATGGGGTTGTCGAAGGTGACCCACCGGCGGGACGGATCGGTGACGATGGCAGTGGTGCGCAGCAGCGCTTCTAGTGTCTCCAGCGCGTTGGGAGGCCTCAGCCGCTCGAGCGATTTCACGGCATCGTCGTAGCGGATGGCTGCGCCCAGTTCATCCATGTCGCCTGCCAGATGCGCCAACAACCTCATGCGGCGCTCGATCTCTGTGTCGTCTGCGTCCTTGATCAGGCCTCTTGTGTACTCCTCTACGAGCTTGCCGGGATTGGTGGTGCTGAATGTGCGTTCCTTCAGGTAGTGATCGACCATGATGCTGAGGAACAGCGGCTTGGTCGCGAGATCGCGCAGGCCACCGGCTTCCGCGTCCCCGAAGATCGCTTGATACAGGACTTTCACCCGCGAACGCCAGGTGCCTTGATCGTCCTGGCGCAGCCGGTCTTCGATGTACTCACGTGCTTGAGGGGCCCTGACCTTGTGCAAGGCAATGGCCGGCCACCTGAGCACATCAGGCTGATAGTCCCCGGCGCGCTGACACACCGTGATCCGTGCGGCGGGGTACTCGTCACTGCACTGCTTGATCCATGCCAGGACGTACGGCTTCTCACTGGCGTCGACCTTGTGAAGATCGTCCAACACCAAATGGACGGCGCCGAGGCGAAGCATCAACGCCACCACGGGCTCAGCGACATCCTGCAGGTCGGCACAGCTACGTATCAGCTGCACAGATGTCGGCTCCCCCGGTGCTGCCGGTACGTCCTGGGCGGCCTTTGGGGAGCAAGTCCGCCCGGTCCGGAGGTACTCACTGATCCGCAACGCACTCAGCTCAAGCGGCCAGCACAGCGGCAGATTGTCCTCGGCATGATGCTGCGGTTCCACGCCACCTCGCAGCAGCCGGGCCTGCAGCTCCCGGGTGGTCGCAGTCTTACCGCCACCACAGTCGCCGACCAGGACGCACCGCCGCGCGTCCCACAGCAGTTCCATGGCAGGGCTGGGCCCCATGGCCAGTGCGCCCTCACCCTGCTGTATCAGCGGCTCGCCAGGGCGCAGAACGCGTCCGGTCAGCGTGATGAACGGGGCCAGAGGCCGCCGTTCATCACGTTGCTTGCTCAAACGGGGGCGCAACGGACCGTGGAAAACGGCCTGCACCAGTTGTGGGTCGGCCTCTGTGGCTTTCTCTCCCGCCGCCCAGCTCGCCTCGCGGGCGCTGATCAGCAGGTCGATGGCGCCAGGCCGGTGGGCCTGCCCGGAGTCCAAGAGCGCTTGGATGAACGCGGTGACCTGGCCAGGTTCCCACGTCTCGAACAGAACCGAGGGCGCCTCGTCGAGCGCCTCGGCTGCCACCCCGGCCGCCGTGGCGCATACGGCAACTCGGTGTGGACTTTGCTCTTCCTCTGGGAACTTCAGCGGCCGCAGCGCTGCCAGCGTGAGGTACTCGAAGAGATGGCGCTGCGCGTCCTCGGGTGCGGAGTGTTGTTGCTCCAAAGCCAGAGCAGCGTGCCGGATCTCCCACAGCAGGGCGAGACACCTGCCGAGGTGAGCCGGGCAGGTGTCGACCACTGCTCCGAGGATCTTGTCCAGGCAGTCACCGTCGATGGAAACCGACAATTTACTCAAGACAGCCAGCTGTCGCTGAAGACAGACCAGGTCACGCCAGGTCATCCCCGCACTCTCGAGCTCACGCAAGGAACAGATCTCAAGCCAGGCATAGTCCGTAAGCGTCAGGCCAGCCGGACGCGCAGCCGCGAAGTCGATCAGATAGGTGCGACCGTCGCGGACCAGGACATTGCGCGGATTGAGGTCGCCGTGCACAGCGCTGACCACGCGCGGCTCCATACCCACGGACACGACGCCGTACAGCCTGCGCAGTGGATGGGCGACGGACACCTTGTCACACGCCAGGTCGTCCTCGGTCTCCTCAACGTGCCCGAACGCCGCGAGCGCCGTCTTCAGCAGGTGGGAGCGGAGTTCGGCTCGCGTGTGGACGACGTTCGCACTGACCTGGAGCCGGTCAGTGCCGCCCAGTTCGGTCTTGAGGTCTTTCTTGAGAGCGTTGCCTCGCGCTACGGCCTCTACATGGGCGCGGCCGATACACCCGGTGACCTTGTCGTGATGCAGGGTCGGCTCGTCGATGGCAAGGGTCACCCGGCGTCCTGCGGACAGCTTGCGGCGCGTGCCAGGAGGCGAGCAGGAACTCAGGAGTACCTCGTCGCTGGTGCATCGTTCGGCTTCGACTTCGTCCCGGCTCGGAGCGGTGATCCCCAAGTCCAGATGAACATCCTCGTCGTCCCGAGGTTTGACCCGTTCGAATTGCAGCTGCAGGTCCGTTCCCAGGGTCTGGTTCAGGGAAGCCAGTGAGAGGGTCTCGCTCTGTAACGGGCGGTGGAACTGGCAGGCTAAGTCCTGCATCACCTGCCGTAGCGATGTACACGCGGACTCCATGTGCGCCTCGTCGGCAACACCGTGCGCGATGACTTCTTCTAGGGCCTGGGTCTGACCTCGGGCCCCGTGCCGGTCCTCCAGATGCTGGTAAACGACCACCTGGCGGCCTTGGGCATAGGCGCTCGTCTCGCTGGCGTCCAGCACTCCTCTGCTCGCTGCGACGATGCTCAGATGCATCGTGAAGCGTTCGGGCTTGGTCACCGAAGCAGTGGCTTGGTATTCCTTGATCGCTTGCTTGCGGTTGGACAGCTTGGCCACGTGGAGGTGGCTGTCGCCATCGTTTAGCAGCAACCGGACCTCGATGACCTCTGAGCCACTTCGCCCGCCGGCGAGTCGGCGCAGCACGCGCACTTCTTGCAGGTCGCCCGGCCAGTGTCCTTGCTGGGACGGATCACTACCGCACGGAATGTTCCGCAGGGCATCCCGGATCTCACCCTGGTCTGACGCTTCGATACCGCACGCCGGATCGAATTCGACAGCCCAGTCCCGTTCGCGCACGCTCTCCCCCTCAACCGACCGGCAAGACACGCCGTGTATCGGCCCTATCACAGGCGGCGAGTGTAGCGGCTCGCCGCATATGCCTCCCCCGCTTGCACACGAATTGACGAAAGCGGCCGGCGCACGGTTGCGTCCATGGAGATGGTGTACGGGTTCGACCTGATCCGGGGGTTTGCTCCGGCGTCGGGATGATGCCCGCATAGACGAACGGCCACCGGCTGATCTTCGAGGTGTCGAAGCCCGAAGGAGATCAGCACGATAACCGCACCCGACAGTCTGCCCCTGCACGCTCTCGCGGAAGACAACCTCGCCGCGGCGAGTCCCGATCTGCTGCGCGCGATGGTCAAGACGTTCGCCGACGCACTCATGTCCGCCGAGGCCGACGCCCTCTGTAACGCCGAATACGGCCAGGTCAGCGACGAAAGAGTCAACCACCGCAACGGATATCGCCCGCGCGAGTGGGACACCCGCGCTGGCACCGTTGAACTCGCCATCCCCAAGCTCAGGTCCGGCAGTTACTTCCCGCACTGGCTACTGGAACGACGACGCCGGGCCGAGCAGGCCCTGGTCTCGGTGGTCGCCACCGCCTACCTGCTCGGTGTCTCAACCCGCCGCGTCGAGAAACTTGCCGAGTCCCTCGGCGTCACGCAGCTGTCGAAGTCCCAGGTGTCCGCGATGGCCAAGCACCTGGACGAGCAGGTCGCCGCCTTCCGTAACCGGCCACTGGAGGTCGGACCCTACTCATTCGTTTGGGTCGACGCGCTGACCCAGAAGGTCCGTGAGGGCGGCCGCATCATCAACGTCCACGCCCTGATCGCGGTCGGCGTCAACGCCGACGGGCACCGCGAGATCCTCGGCCTGGACGTCGCCACCGCCGAGGACGGCGCCGGCTGGCTGGCATTCCTGCGCTCGCTGATCGCCCGCGGTCTGACCGGCGTCCAGCTCGTCATCTCCGACGCTCACGCCGGCCTGGTGGACGCCATCGGCGCCGTGTTGCCCGGTGCCTCGTGGCAGAGATGCCGCACCCATTACGCCCGCAACCTGCTCTGCCAGGTTCCCAAGTCCGCCCAGCCCTGGGTCGCCACGCTGCTGCGGACCGTCTTCGAACAACCCGACTCCGATGCGGTCCAGGCCCAGATGAGGCACGTCCTCGAGGCCCTGGAGGCCAAGTTCCCCAAGGCCGCCGAACACCTCGACACCGCCCAGCACGAACTGCTGGCCTTCACCGCCTTCCCTCGCGAGATCTGGCGGCAGATCTGGTCGAACAACCCGCAAGAGCGGCTGAACAAGGAGATCCGCCGCCGCACCGACGTGGTCGGGATCTTCCCCGACCGCTCCGCCGTGATCCGCCTGGTCGGCGCGGTGCTGGCCGAGCAGAACGACGAGTGGACCGAGGCCCGCCGCTACATGGGACTCGACCTGCTGGCCAAGGCCCGCCTCCACCCGATCGAGTCAGAAACCGACGAGGCCGTCCTGCCCACCGAAATCACCGCATAGCCTCAACACGAGATCACCGAGTGGCCGTCGATACACCACTCCAGCGGACGTGACCCCTGGCGGATCTGGGCTGGTTGCGGTGCGTGCTCGTCTTTCTTCCAGGACGGGCAACTTCCGGGTCGTGATTGCCAGACGATCCGGGAGGCCACGGTGAAGTGCTGCGGGGTAGCCGTGGCGGGGCCGCGGGGGTATAGCCGGGTGCCTACTCCGACGAGCGATCAATCAGTGAACACGGGAACCTCCCCGGCTTCGCCTGCCGTCCGAGCCGCCAGCACGGACGAGTTGGGCTGGGCACACCGTCTGCCGAGCAGGCCGTGGGAGGGGCGGAGCCGCCGTAGTACTCCGAGCCGGGGAGAGCCCGGCACATGGGGAAGGGCGGCAGCGAGATCGCAAGGGAGGTACTGCAATGTCCGAAGAATCCGGGGTGGATACCCCGGTCGCGTGGCCAGCGGCCGAATTCGCTGAACTACGGGTACGGAGAATGCAGATCAAACTGCACCGCTGGGCGGTAGCCGATCACGGCTTCCGGTTCGACGATGTGTTCAACTTCGTCTGCGACCCAGCCGTCTTGGTGATGGCCTTCGAACGGGTTGCGGGCAACAAGGGAGCCCGGACAGCGGGCGTCGACGGCCAACGCGCCGCCGACGTCCAGGAGTCCGGGGTGACAGCGCACCTGAACCGCATCCGTTCGGCGCTGAAGGCTGGGACCTTTCGGCCCCTGCCGGTGCGGGAGCGGATGATCCCCAAGTCCGGTGGGAAACTGCGCCGGGTGGGGATCCCGACCGTCACCGACCGGGTGGTGCAGGCCCCGCTGAAGCTGGTCCTGGAACCGATCTTCGAGGCGGATTTCCGTCCGTGTTCGTATGGGTTCCGGCCCAACCGGCGTGCGCACGACGCGATCGCTGAGATTCACCTGTTCGGTTCCCAGGGATATCGCTGGGTGCTGGACGCTGACATCGAGGCGTGCTTCGACCGCATCGAACACGCGGCCCTGATGGACCGTGTCCGAGCGCGGGTGAAGGACAAGCGAGTGCTGGCGCTGGTGAAGGCGTTCCTCAAAGCCGGGATCATGACCGAGCTCGGCGAACGGAACGAGACCACCTCCGGAACACCGCAAGGAGGCATCCTCTCGCCCCTGCTGGCCAACATCGCGCTGTCCGCGCTCGACGACTTCGCCGCCGAGCAATGGTCAAGCGTGATGACGACCCGGCGGGATCGCGAACGACGACGGCACCGGGGCCTGCCGACCTGGCGACTGGTCCGCTACGCGGACGACTTCGTCATCATGGTCCACGGCACGAAGGAGCACGTCGAAGAGCTTCGCGAACAGGTGAGTGCGGTCCTGGCGCCGATGGGCCTGGTCCTGTCACCGGCCAAGACCCGGATCGTCCATCTTGCGGACGGGTTCGACTTGCTCGGTTTCCGCATCGTTTGGATGCGGAAGCGGGGGACGGACAAGTGGCAAGTCTATACCTTCATCGCAGACAAGCCGGTCGCGTCGCTGAAGCGGAAGATCAAGGCACTGACCCAGAGGTTGTCGCATCTCGATTACAAGATGGCGCTGATCCGGATCAACCAGATCCTGCGCGGCTGGGCCAACTACTTCAAACACGCGGTCGCCAAGCACACCATGGCCCGCCTGCACACCTTCGTCTGGTGGCGGCTGGTCCGCTGGGTGATGCACCGGCACCGCATGACGTGGACGGCCATCCGGCGATGGCTCCGAGGCCCGCAAGGGCGTTGGAAGCTCATCGAGTTGGACGGGATCACGCTGTTCCACCTCGGCAAGGTGCCGATCACTCGGTATCGCTACCGGGGCAACAGCATCCCCTGCCCTTGGCCGGACGCCCTGTCCGACCCGATCCCAACGACATGATCTCGTGGAGAGCCCGGTGCTCGGAGACGGGCACGCCGGGTTCGGCGGGCGGGCCGGGGAAACCCACCGGGAGCAATCCCGGCAGGGCGCCCCGGTCCGACCCAACAACCTGGCCGAGGCCGTCGAGAAGACCGTCGTCCGCCACCGCGCCCTACTCCGCGAGCCGGGCCACAAGGCCACGCCCATGGCGCCACCGACGGACCGGGCGGAGCTGGAGGAGAAGTCGCTGGCCGAGCCGCGCACCTCAGGACGCCTGTCCGATCGGGTGCGGCGGCAGCACGCCACCGTTCATCAACTGCTAGATAAAGGCATGGCGTTACGGGCCATCGCCTGCGAGCTCAGACTGAGCCGCACCACGGTCCGCCGTCTTGCGCACGCGACCACCCAGACGAGCTGCTGGTCGGTCAATGGACGGGCCGCACCAGCATCCTGGACCCCTACAAGCCCTAACCTCCACCAGCGCTGGGCCGAGGGACGCACGAATGCCACCCGTCTCTTCGGCGAACTCCAAGAGCGCGGCTACCGCGGTGGCATCACCATCGTCCGCGAATACGTCCGGCGGCTCCGAGATGTCTTCCCGCACGACGACCCGCCCCGCAAGGATCCGTCCGTGCGCGACGCGACCGCGTAGATCACCCGCCGCCCCGAGAATCTCGATTACGACCAGGCCCAGCAGCTCAAGGAGATCCTCGCCCGCTGCCCGGAGCTCGACCGGACCACCGAACACGTGCGGGAGTTCGCAGAGTTGATGAACAACCGCCAGGGCCGGAACCTCGGCCAGTGGATCGAGCGCGTCCAGGCCGACGACCTGCCCGTCCTTCACAGCTTCGTCAGCGGCCTCGGCCAGGACCTCGACGCGGCTGTCGCCGGGCTCAGCCTGAGCTACAGCTCCGGCGCCGTCGAGGGACACAACAACAAGATCAAGATGCTCAAACGCCAGGTGTTCGGCCGCGCCAACTTCGACTTCCTCCGCAAGCGGGTTCTTCTCGCGGCATGAGGGCCGTTCATGATCGCGCTTGTGATGACCATCCGTGGCTCCGGCACTGAAAGTGATCCACAACCGACAACCGCACCCTCGACGAACGGCTCAAGGCCGCCCGCGCCAAACTCCGCTTCCAAGACCGCCGCGTCGCAGACCTCGAAGCCCAACTCGCCTCTCCCGACGGGTGATCACACCCAAGCCGATGCCTCGTGGCGGATGGCGGCATCGGCCGGCTGTCCCGGCTCAAAGATCGGCACCACCACGCAGAGCTCGGGGGTGAGGGCGCGGCTTCGACAACCTTGATCATCGGGGGTCGCGCTCGTCGCCTCCAGCCCGGACACCTCGTATTGCCTCAGTACTCACGCGCATGATCAGCCCATCTCGCCGAGCGGGAACCATCGACCCTGGTGACGCACCCACCAGCCATCGTCACGCGCCCGTGACCAGCACATCTACAATGATCAACCCGACTTTGAAATCGCCCTGCCAGCGGGGGAACTTCAGTTTCGAGCTGCAGAGTTGGCGGTGGTGATCTCGGGTTTCACGGGGTGAGTTGTTTGGCGATCCTCAGGAGTTCGGCTTCGTGGAGGTCCTGATCCGTGGTGTTCACGATGAATGTGTAGGTCCCGTTCGTCCATGTCACGCTGCTATTGGAGTCCGGGGTGAGCCCACCGATCCACCCGTGGATGGACTCCGGAGTGCCTGCGGCACTCACTGTGAGAGTTCCGGCGATTTGCGTGATACTCAAAGACGCCTTCTCCGAGGCGCGGTGGTAGAAACGGGTCCAGGCGGAGCCCGAGCTCCGGGTCCGAATGAATGATGGCAGCAGGTCATGCTGGCTGAAGTCGCTCCACTGCACGTGAGTGGCCGGCGAATAGCCTGGCGGGAGATACCGCGCGTTGGCCAGCCGCTTCTGGTCGAAGGGAGCAATGCTCCAACCGTTACCGGCGTCTACCAGCCGTCGTGTCCCTAGCGGAGACTGCAGCGTCGTGGTGATCTGCTCGTCGATCCTGTTGCACTGACGCCGGAGATCGACATCGCCTTCCTTCAGTTCCAAGGTGACGGAATCGCGGGATTCGCTCGCCACCAGTTGGGGCGGGTCCTGCTGGCATGGGGCCCGGCTCTCCAGGGTGGTGATGGTGCGGCCGTCACCACTCACCAGTATTTCACCCAAGGACCCCTCGCCATGCCTGTGATCTTTCGTGATCCATGAAGTCACGACAAGGGCGAGAGCAGCCCCTACGGCAACGGCGCACATGATGCGTAGGGTCCGATTGAGCCTTTTCAGGTTCACGGTCGCGCTCCAAGTGGGTGAGTGAGCCAGCTCCCTGGCTTCATTCGATGGGTCGTGCAGCCCTCGGGGCGACACCCCAGCTTCGCGTCATACAGGTTCAACGGCTCATCCAAGTCGAGATAGAGGAGGGGACGGCTCACCAAGGTGCTCCTCCTCTCAACCAGGCCGTACGGGGTGCGATGAGCGTAGCCCGGTTCACCGCCACGGGACCCTCTGTCTCTCACGTGACCTCGACTGATCATTCACGCGTGACATCAATGACGGCGCACGGAGGTGGATCCCGGTGACCGTCCACAGATTGAGGAAGGCAAGGATTCGCCCCGAAGTCCAAGAACCCAACCAGCCCACAAGGGGCGGGTCGTCTTGTGTACTCCGCCGCATGACTTTGGGGCCATCACTGAGCCGTCCCAGGCATACCAAGGCCGAAAACCGATGCCCGGCGGTCCCGCTCTGTCCGACCTGATGCCTTGTCCTAGTCGAGCGGCAGAGTCCTGCACCCGCAGGGCTGCCATCACCCAGCCGGGGGTTCTACGGCCACGACCTGAATCCGGTCACCGAATTCCGCGCCCAGCTCGCGCTTGGCCCGTTCCAGGTCGCCGTTAACACCGACCTCCACGACCCCACGGGTGAATGCGAGCTCATCCCCTCCGCTGCTGACCCTGACGATGCGGTAACCGGTGGTGTGACCCACAAGCGGCACCAGGCGGTCATGTGTCGCCCGCATCTCCTTCCTGGACCGCGGTGCGTCCTGGAGATCGACGTGCACCCCCAGTCCGAGCCTGGCGAGGGCAGCATCGAAGCGCGCCTCCGCTTTGCGGTAAACGATGACGCGGTCGCCAGCAGTGTCGACCTCCACCCCGGTATAGGTGTCCGGGAAGGAGCCACCCAGTTGTTCGATCGAGTCCGCGGCCCGATGGAGTGCCGCTTCGTTAGCCGGCCCGGATTTCCCCATGGACGGGTGGGCGACGGGGCTCGAGCCAGTAGACGGGGTGCCGGTCCGCGGAAGTACGGACGGTGCGGCAGACACCATGCTCGCGGGGGCGCCGGCGGACTGCCGACTATGCTGCCCACAGGCAGCCGTGAGCAGGACAGTCATCGCGGCCAGACTTATTCCGATCGCGCGCACGGATGCATGGGCGTGTGGCATGGGCGGGCCCTTACTTCGACAGGTCAGGGAATAACGCTGGTTGACGTCGGGAGTTGTGAGATTTCACCGCGCTTCCGGAGGCACCCGGATCGATGGCGACGCGGAGATTCCGGCGATCGTACCGTTCGGTCCACGCGCTGATCGCACGCTCCCTATCGGTCAAGGGCGGCCCGGAATGCCGGGGTGGGACGGGAGGTGTCGACACGGTCGAGCAGAGCAGCGGCGACGACACACCCCGGGCCGATCCAAACCTTCGCGCGACGTGGCAGGCACGCCACGTGCCCGTTGAGACGCAAGTTCTCTCCCTCGTGCTGGTTCGTCGCCACGGTGCCAGACGACTCAGGACCAGCGCAACAGGCCTCAGCCATCGCCGTGCTGGTAGTCCGTACGGAGGGAAGCGTGCCACGTCGTGCCACGTGGCTGGGCCGGGTCCTGCGGGGAACCGATGCGACAGCGCTGGGCGCACGGGCGGAAGTGGGGCCACCGCCAACGAGGGTGAGCCAATTACCGGCGGATGCGTCTCGGGCCCGCCCGCGCCTGACTGATCGGACCGTCTCTGGGCCGCGCGAGCGAGCCAATGCCATTCCCACGTTGCCAGGCGACGATACGGACTAAACCGACCCTAGACCGCCGCTTCGCCTCAAATGATTTTGCAATAGATTAAGTTGCTTATTTTCGACACACATTTTCGACGCTCACCATTTCCTTACTTACGAGCCCTGCGGGTGCCTGATAGCGTGCGCCAAGATCGATTGCGAATCATGTAATCGAGCTTGGTGAACCATCTCTCCCAGGGGGGAAATCATGAGTGGTAGAACCGCCAAACGCCGGATACGAGGAGGTCTCGCTGTCTCGCTGCTGGCAGCAATCCCGCTCGTGGTCACGAACTTCGCCGACGCCTCTCCGTCTGCAATCCCCGGGGAAGCGGCCAAGGTTGCCGCCAATCAGACTGCTGATGGTCCCCCGCCAGGGACATCTCTCCAAGACATCCAGCTGATGAACAACCAAGTGGTCCTCCACAAGATTGCCGACCAGATCACAGAGGGAAAGGGCGAGGTCGACGCAGCTCAAATCCCAGGGTACACGGATATCGAGGTCATTCCGGCGCAGATGCACATTCGCCTGCATTGGAAAGGCGAGGTACCAGCCTACGTCAAGAAGATCCTCTCGTCGCTTCCGTCCGGCGTTACCGCTGAGGTCGTACCCGCCAAGTATTCCAAAGCAGAGCTTCACGCGGCTCGGGAAAAACTGATCGCGAACGGCAAACTCAAGAATATCGCTTCGCACTTGACTTCGGCCCCCAGTCGCATCACCAGCATCGCGCCCGCCGTCGACGGAAGTGGGCTGGACATCGGCTACGACGAAGACCGGGGAGTCGGTAAGCGCGACGACCACGATCCTCTCGCGCCCACCGCGCGGCAGGACAAAACCCGTGAGGTCAAGGCCGCAGCCGACAGTGAAACCGGCGTGGAAACGCACGTCCAGTACCAACCTCTGGCCATCGATGCCTCGACCCGCCAGGTGGACGCCTCGCCTTGGTGGGGAGGAGCGGGCCTTCAGACGCCAGGCGGCACCATCTGCTCCACGGGGTTCGGCGTGACGACGGCGGGTGGGCGGAAGCTCATCACGACCGCCTATCACTGCGGTAATGGGAGCTTCCACACCTGGGGGTACGGCGGAAACGGCCCACATAATTACGTCGGCTCGACGAACATGGGGGACCAGTCGGACATCTACGACGTTTCTGGCCTCACTCCCGGAAGTGGCTTGTCCGGTGCCCACGTCTATGACGGCGCCTGGGACGACACGAGCGGTTACTCGAAGGCCGTCTCGGGATGGGAGCACAACTACGTAAATGAGCAAGTATGCACATCCGGTGCCAACGGAGGTGTGCACTGCGGCGTCTACATCTCGCAGACAGACATAGGTGTCACGGGCAGTAATGGCATCTACCGGCCGGATGTCGATTTGGCGTACTCGGGAAGCGCCGGCGGCATCGCCGCGGTCAACGGGGACAGTGGCGGTCCAGTGTTCAGCGGCATCTCAAGTGGCTGGAAAACCGACGCAGCTCGGGGCACGATCACCGCTCTCGACACCACAACGAACTGCAATGGTCAGAGCACTGCGGACTCCTGGCAGCGCACCGCGTGGTGCTTTCACGGGGTGTATTACGTGCCCATCTCCGTGACCCTGTCCGTCATGAACTGGACGATCAACACCAGCACCAGCTGATCCACAAGGCTTCACGGCCCGTCACCGAGGTTCGTCACTCGATGGCGGGCCACCTGCGTCGCCCAGCCCCTCCGACAGGGAAAGGCGACTTCAAAATCGAGTTGATCTTGTAGATGTGCTGGTCACGGGTGCGTGACGGTGGCCGGTAGGCGCGTCACGCACGCAACGAAGCCCCCGTTGAGGACGGATCACCTTCCCAAGTCACCGTTCACAACGGAGCTTCGAAGCCGTCAGTTTCCCAACATCTGCCCGGTCAAGTCGCCCAATCGTCCGGCTCAGTGCCCGCGTCACCACGGGGTTCAGCGCCCGGCTCGCACCGAGCGGAGCGACCATCCGGAGCCTGATCATCCGCATCTGCCCCGGTGACCTGGCCGACCTGGAGCACGACCCAGCGGGCGCCAGCTCGCCTGCCATCGACGGTAAGACGGCACGCGGCTCGCCCACCAGCGACAGCCCGGCCTCCACCAGCACCGCACACCGAGCGATAGCGACCCTCCGCACCCACACCATCGGCCTCATCCGCCAGGCCGGACGAACATCACCGCCGCCACACCACTAGCATCCGCGAGTCGACCACGCACTCCAACTACTCGATCTCGAAGCCTGAGAACACATCCGTCCTGGTAGACGGGCCGCTCCCTGAGACCACTCGGACGAGCTACGACAGCGATCCCAACTTCCCGTCGCTGACATGTAATCTGTGCATCGTCGCAGTTCCGAGCCGGTATTCGAGCTCCTGCGGTCGGTAGTCGAGGTTAAACAACTCGGTTGGGTAGACAGGGCACCGCTGTGTCGCGGCCGAAGGTCGCGGGCAGTGGCCCGGCCGGGGCAGCTTGCTGCGCAGGTCGCCCGGGGCTCGTTCACTTCACGTCGCAGCCCCGGCGGGAAACCGCAGATACACCGGGAACGGACAGCTGCGGGGCGGCGATGGGGGCCGTGTCTTGCCTCGCAATAATGCAGAGTCCAATTATGATTATGCATGTAGAGACTCTGCTATCTACTGGTCTGCTTCCTCAACTCGACACAACGGTGGCACCGCGGCAGGCAGAGCGGATGGTGGGAGAGTGGCTGCATGTGCGGCCGATACGCTTCCACCCGCAAGCCCGAGGACCTGGTCCAGCTCTTCCACGTCACCGACTGGCGTGCGGAAGAGACGCTCGCGCCGAACTGGAATGTGGCCCCGACGAACGACGTGTGGGCCGTTCTTGAACGCACTCCACGCGACAGCGACGAGTCCGGGGAGGTGGGCAGGGAGCTGCGGCCGTTGCGCTGGGGCCTCGTGCCGTCGTGGGCGAAGGACATGAAGATCGGCGCGCGGATGATCAACGCCCGTGTGGAGACCTTGCACGAGAAGCCCGCCTTCCGCCGCGCATTCGTCAAGCGCCGCTGCCTGCTGCCAGCCGACGGCTTCTACGAGTGGCACCAGATCAAAGACCCGGCAACCGATAAGATCCGCAAGCAGCCGTACTTCATCCATCCTGAGGACGATCGGGTGATGGCGCTCGCCGGGTTGTACGAGTACTGGCGCAACCCAGAGGTCGACCACGACGACGACCCCACGGCCTGGCTGATGACCTGCACCATCATCACCACCGAGGCAACCGACGCCGCCGGCCGCGTGCACCCTCGCATGCCGCTCGCGCTCACCCCCGACCACTACGATGCCTGGCTCGACCCCTGTCACCAGGACCCCGACGACCTACGTGCCCTCCTGGACCAGCCCGCAGGCGGCCACCTTGACGCTCGCCCCGTCTCCACGGCCGTCAACAACGTCCGCACCAACGGCCCTGAGCTACTCGAAGAGGTCCATCAGTAGCGACCGCCGAGCTGCGCGGCGCCTCCACGTAGAACCCGCTGCTCGCGCCTCACGGCTTGTGGCCTGCCCGGGACGACGTGCGCTGGGTCCCGGACAGGCTCCGCTCCCACTCTGCGGGGAAGCGCGGCTCGGCGCTCGCCGGTGGGCTCATGTGGCGTACTGGTGCTGGCCGGTGTGGCGCAGGCGGCCGCGGCCCGAGTGACGACAATCAGATCTGCAGCCCGGGCTGCGATCAGGCGGCCTCTTCCTTCCAGGGCCGCCAGCCGCGCAGGTCCAGGTCGGTATCAAGGACGGCATCCAGGCGCGCGCCAACGGTCAGCCACATGCCGGGCAGATCCGCTCGGGGAGCAACCGGGTGTGTAGGTTCCTCTTGATCATTAGCACTGGGCCCTGCGGGAACGCCAGAATCCGGGCTTCGTGAGCAGCGGCTGTGTCGGCTAGTTGTGAGCAATTCGGACCCGACGACTGCGGAGGGTGATTACTTTGGGCGCTGCGGGCCTCCGCCGTGTGTGGGCAGGAGTAGGTGAGCGCGCGCCTGGTGGGGGTTGCCGGTGGTGCGGCGGGTGGGGTGGTGGTAGCGGGGTGGTGTCCGTGCTGGGTGCGGCCTCGGGATCCGTGCGTCACGGGGCGCGCCTGCCTGGGAGCAAGGGCCTGGTTTGGGCGATGAGGAGGGCGACGTCGTCGTGGTCGTCGGGGTGCCGCAGGGCCTGCACGAGCCACCGGCAGGTGTCCTCCAGCGGGCGATCGAGTCCGGCGAGGGTGCGCAGGAGGGTATCCAGGCGTTCGTCGATGGGGTGGTGGCGGGTTTCGACGAGGCCGTCGGTGTAGAGGACGAGCCGGTCACCGGCGTTCAGGTCGAAGGTGGTGGTGTGGAACGGGAATCCGCCGACGCCGAGGGGCGTCCCGGTGGGCAGATCGAGGAGTTCGGGAGGTTGGCTGGTGCGGATGAGGACGGGCGGCAGGTGTCCGGCGTTGGCGATGCGGCACTGGTGGCGTTGCGGGTCGTAGATGGCGTAGATGCAGGTGGCGATGTAGTGCTCGAGTCCGCGGGTGATCTTGTCGAGGTGCTGGAGGACTTCGTCGGGGGCCAGGTCGAGGTCGGCGAAGGCGCAGGTGGCGGTGCGCAGGCGGCCCATGGTCGCGGCGGCGTCGATGCCGTTGCCCATGACGTCGCCGACTACCAGGGCGGCCTTGTCGTCGGTCAGGGGGATGACGTCGTACCAGTCGCCGCCGACCTCGGCGGATGCCTGGGCGGGCTGGTAGTGGGAGGCGATGTCCAGGCCCGCAAGCTGCGGCGGGCGTCCGGGCAGGAGGCTGCGTTGGAGGGTCTCGGCGGCGTTGCGGATGCTCTGGTGCCAGCGGGCGTTGTCGATGGCGACGGCGGCGCGGGCGGCCAGTTCGCCGGCAAGGATGACGTCTTCGTTGTCAAACGGGAGCGGGTTGCGAGCGCGCAGCAGATCGAGCGCGCCCAAGACCTCGTTGCGGGCGATCAACGGTACGGCGAGGTAGGAGTGGACTCCGGCGCGGGCGAAGGTGGCCGCGGCGCCGGGGGTGCGGGCGATGTGCTGGAGATCTTTCTCCCCGGCGTGGGCGACGATGACGGGCTGCCCGGTGTGAACGCATTGGGTGATCAGGCGGTCGGCGCCGTATGCGGCCAGGTCGCCGGCTTTCAGGTAGGTGGTGGCCGGGGTCGGGTAGGCGGCGGCCACGGCGAGTGCGCGGAACAGTTCCGGGCCCTCGTCGGGGGATCGGGCGGTGCGGTGGAAGGCGAGGATGGCGTCGAGGACGTCGACCGCGGCGATGTCAGCGAGATCGGGGACGGCGACCTGCGCCAACTCCTCGGCGGTCTGCTCTACGTCCAGCGTCGCGCCGATGCGGGAGGAGGCGTCGGCGATCACGGTCAGGCGCCGGGCGGCCCGGTCGGCTTTGATCGAGGCCCAGTGACGTTCGCTGACGTCGACGAGCGATGTCGCGACCCCGATCACCCGCCCGCTGGGTGTTTCGAGCCGGTAGTACGACACCGACCAGGCGTGATCGTTGCCCGGGTCGGCGGGGGTGCGGCCGACGGTGTACTGGTCGATCAGCGGCGTCCCGGTGACGAGGACATGGCGCATCGCGGACTCGATGGTCTCCACATCGAGGAACGGCAGGATGTCGTGGGGGTGGCGGCCGATGTGGTCGGCGGCGGGGATGCCGTTGATGGCTTCCAGGGCTGGGTTGACGAGGAGGTAGCGCAGGTCGGTGTCCAGCAGGGCGATGCCGATGGGCGCCTGGGAGACGAGGCGCTCGGACAGGGCCAGCTCGGTCTCGAACCGCTCCAGGGTGGTGTGGTCGGCGGCGATG
Source organism: Streptomyces sp. NPDC002076 (assembly GCF_053593835.1). Lineage (NCBI taxonomy): Bacteria > Bacillati > Actinomycetota > Actinomycetes > Kitasatosporales > Streptomycetaceae > Streptomyces > Streptomyces sp. NPDC002076. The sequence continues at coordinate 255,473 of NZ_JBSFDI010000009.1, read as the reverse complement.
CCCAGGGCGTAGATGTCGCCGCGGTCGTCGAGGAGGCGCATGTTGCGGAACTCCACCAGACGCGTGCTGCCGTCCTTGTGCCGGATGGGGAATGCGCCGGCCCAGCTCGCTCCGGTGCCCATCACCTCGGCGAACAGCTTGATCACCAGGTCCCGGTGCTCCTCGTTGACCAGTAGCCGGGCCGCGTACTTTCCCAGGGCCTCCTCGGCGGTGTAACCGAACACCTCCTTGGCCTGCGGGCTCCAGAACACGCACCGCCCTTCGGCATCCAGGACGACCGCGGCCACACTGAGCAGATCGAGCAGCCCTGCCGGCGGCGACGGCCCTGCCTCGCGGTCCCGCTTGGTGTCCCGGAGCCGATCCTGTGCACCCATCTGTGAACGGTCCCTTCGTCCGGAGCCCGGGGCTACGCCTACCGAGAGCCTGTCCCTCCATGCTGCGCCCCGAATCCAGCGGTGACGATGCCGGAGCCGGCGGAGGCTCACGGACACGCTTCCCGTCCGGCACTGGCCCGCTCGCGGCCGACTAGGGATCAGGAGGAACACGGTCCCAGCACCGTGCCGGTCGGGGCGGTCGGGTCATGGCGTCCAGGCGGACGACGGCCATGGCGATGTCGTTGCCTGCGCTGCCGGTGAGGTCCAGGCCGGCAAGGAGGGCGTCGGCGAGGTGCTCCGCACCGAATCGGTGCAGATGCCCAGCGTCGAGGTGAGGCGGGTCAGGCCGGCGTCGATGTCTCACCGCGGCGTTCGATCAGGCCGTCGGATTGTGCGTTTGTGAATCACGGAGGTGTCTGTGCACGTGGCGCAGGGGCACGGGGCGGCTGCACCGCTGGGAGGACGGTGCAGCCGGGCGGGCTGTCCCGCAAGCCGCGCAGGACCCGCGGGCGCGGGCGCCGCCGGAGAATCGAGCCCGCCGCACCGCCCGTCCGGGCGGTCATCCTGCGGCCCATCCGGCCGCTGGCTGGCTGCGGCACGCCAGCTCCGCACCACCGGTTCCCCGAACAGCTCATAGACTCACCTGGGCAGATCCCGCACCGCGACGGACACCACCGCGAGGATCACGGTGGCCACCGCGATGGCGACTATCACCGCCCGTCCGTTCCACGACGCCAGCCGCTTCGTCGCGTCTTCATGCATGCCGGCATCGATGTGACTGTCCGACCAGGGCGGGAGCCAGTACACATCCAGCGAGGCCGTAAAGGGCTCCGGATCAGCGTTGTGAGCATCCACGCACTGCCAACGAACGATCCGGCTCGTAGGCTTCGGCCATGACCAAGATCAACACCCCGACGCCCCACGACGCCTTCGAGTTGTTGTTGGCCGGCAACGAGCGCTTCGTCGCCGGCACGCCCGAGCACCCGAACCAGGACGCCACCCGCCGAGCCGAGATCGCACCGTCCCAGCAGCCCTTCGCCGTGCTGTTCGGATGCTCCGACTCCCGACTGGCCGCCGAGATCATCTTCGACCGCGGCCTGGGCGACCTGTTCGTGGTCCGCACCGCCGGCCACGTCGTGGGCCCGGAGGTGCTGGGCAGCATCGAATACGGCGTGGACATTCTGGGCTGTCCGCTGGTGATCGTGCTCGGTCACGACTCGTGCGGGGCGGTCGGCGCGGCCTGCGCCGCCCTGGAGGACGGCATGACACCGGCCGGATACATCCGGGACGTCGTCGAGCGGGTCACCCCCAGCGTCCTGGCCGCACGCGCCGCCGGACGGGTCGAGCCACAGGAGATCCTCGCCGAGCACATAAGGCACACCGTCGACCTGCTCCTGGACCGCTCCCGGGTCCTCGCAGAGAAGGTCACCGCCGGCCACGCCGCCGGGGTGGGCCTGTGCTACCGCCTGGCCGACGGCAGCGCACAACTCGTCGCCGCCCAAGGCCTCGACGCGGCGGTCCCTGCCGCGTCCTGACCACCCCGGCCGGAGCCGCGCTGCGGCTGCGCTGGTGCCGGTCACACGGTGGACCGGGGCCCTGCGGCGCGGCGGAGCCGGTTGGCGATCGCCAGTCCCAGCCCCTCCTCCACCGGCAAGGAGGCGACGATGAGGCCGCACCCCTGCTGGTCGAGTTCGCGCAGGAACCCGTACAGCCCACGCGCGTAGTCGGCCGGCGAAGCGGGGATCGCCACGACGGCGTGCGCCTTCACCGGAGCGTCGGCGAAGGAAGAGGGAAGAAAGACACCCACCACGCGCTACCCCATGTGATCAAGGAATCACGGAACATTAGGTTTCACGAGGTGTCAGGTCGGGACCGCCCTATGACCGCTCCAGCCCATGTAGAGGCCGGGACAAGAGGCAGCAGAGGTGAAGTGCCCGGTTTTCCTTGCAATCCCCACCGCGACCCCGTCATATGGATGCAGGACGCTTCGGTGTCGCCCTTCCATCCGGAAGAGGCGCCCCCCGTGCCGATAACCAAAGGGGTGCGCGCCAGACCGTACCCGCCTGGCCTGAGCTGAAGGCCAGGCGGGAACGGAGCGTCCGAACGGACGCAACGACCGTAACGCAGGGCACCGACAACGCCCCGCTGCGCACAGGCGCCGTCAATCCCGGCCGTAGGACACGCCGTATCAGAGCGGTGATCCAATCGGTCGGCAGGCGGTGCCGGTAGGCGTCCACTCGTGATCACCTCGCGCTCGTGGGGGCGTCTGGCCGCCACCGCATCGTCTGGCCATCGCCTCAGCACCAGCGAGTTCCGTCAGGGACACATCAGTCCCCTGTCAGCGACCCCTGTCACTCTCTTTCACGTGAACGGCCCGGGACTCCACTGGGGGCCGGGAACGGGAGAGGTGCCCGGAGTGGTTGATCGGGGACCAGCGAGCACGCCTCGAGGTCGGACCCCTTCACGGGTCCACGCAGGTTCGAATCCTGCCCTCTCCGCCCCAATTCAGGGCCGCGCTCACCGACCAACTGCCCGGTGAGCGCGGCTGATGCCGAGGACGGGTCAGTTGGTGCAGGTGTCGAGCATCGAGGACAGCGCCGTCTTCTCCTTGTCGGTGGTGGTCAGCTTCCAGATGGACTTGATGTGGGTGTAGTCCTCGGCGTACGTGCACCAGAAGGCGTGGTTGGTGGGCTTCCAGTCGGCCGGCCCGCTGTCCGACTTCGAGGAGTTCGCGGACTCCGACGCGATGAGCAGCTGGGGGTCTTTGAGGTCGTTGCCGAAGGCCTTGCGCTGATCCGGAGTCCAGGTGTCGGCGCCGGAGCGCCAGGCTTCGGCGAGGGGGACCATGTGGTCGATGGTGGCTTTGGCGACGTCGGTGACGGTGGTGTCGTCGTAAACGGAGTACCAGGTGCCGGAGGCGGGCTGGCAGTGGTCGGGTTTGTCCTCGACGTTCTTGCCGTCGCGGGCGAGGACGTCCTGGCGGGTGGTGCAGCCGTCGGGCTGGGTGGACCAGATGTCGAACTTGTCGCGGGCGTAGCCGTTCATCGAATGGGGTGGGGCGAGGGTGAGCGCGGCCAGCTCGCTGCGTGCCGTCTGCAGCGGCGGCGGTGCGGGCGGATCGGCGAGGGCCGGGGCGGCACTGACACCGACCAGGAGCAGGCCGGTTGTGGGCAGGCCGACGAGGATGCGGCGCATGAACTCTCCATGGTGAGTGGGGGGTTGGAAATGCGCATACGAGATAACCGCAGTCAGTCAACAGTTCGCTACGCGCGTGGACTGGATGCGACAACTCCCCCACGCCGCCTTCACCCCCACCTCACGGCTCCAGGATGGGCAGGGAGCGCAGTGCACGGGAGGCGGAGGGGGTAGATCCCCGGTCAAAGACCGGCGGGCGGACGTAACCGGCGCGGGTGGTGGGCGTTGCGTCCTGTATGGACGAACTTCTTGATCCCGCCTTCGCTGTGCCGGAGTTGTACGAGCCGCGTCTGCCACTGCTCACTCTTAACGGAGGCTCACCGGCTGCTGGACGTCCTGTAGCGCTTCGGCACGACGGATCACGACTGGAGCGCCCAGGCTCGCCACTTCGCCGCCGAACTGGCAGTCCGTGTCCCGTCACGCGACGCCTAACGGTTGGACCACCCTGCTCTTTGAGGAGACGCGTCGCGACAGCTCCGGTCGGGGCCGCGCCAGCTCCGCAGCCCGCCGCCGCATCCAGCAATCCAATACGGCACGTAAGCGGTTGAAATCAGGATAGAGTCCCCCTGCATTTGCTCGACTCCAAAGTGGGGGTTCCTTTGCGTGCTCGTCTTGCCGTCTCAGCGGTGGCTGTCGCCGTGGCCGGTGTCTTCTTCAGTGCACCGGCCGCGTTCGCGGCGACCTTGCCGTCGATCAACACCGCTCACCACTGCATCCACCACACCATCGGCGTGTGCGGCTGGACGCACCACCAAAAGCCCCGGGACAAGTACGAGACCGCGAAGTGCGTGGACACCTCGCTGTCCTACTCGCGGCACTCGCAGGGCACCTGCTCCCACCACCATGGCGTCCGCTACTGGTTCAAGTAGACGGCCACGCACCGCAGGTCGCCTCCTCCGCACCCGGAGAAGCCGCCCTTCGCACTGTGGGCCCGGCCTATAAGCCAGCCGGCCAGCTACCGTCGGGGGTTCGGTGGCCACCGCGGCGATCGCGATCGCCACCACGAGGGTCACCGCGATCGTCGCGGTCGCGGCCCAGAAGACGACCGAATCCGTCAGCTGTCCGCTGTGAGTCACAGCGACTATCGACCGCGGTTCTGGTAGCGGTAGTTGTAGTAGTCCTTGCTGCCGACCAAGACAGAGGCGACGTACCTCGGAAGACCGTCGGAATCCCGCTCGACCTCCTGTGAGGTCTGCCGGGTGAAGCCCAGCGACACCCCGGGGATCACCGGGTACTCGGGCTGCGACCTATCGACCGTCCAGCCCCGCTCGGCGGCCCGCTGGAAGAGTTCCTCGGCAGGGGTGGTGAACACTTCGTCCCCCTCGAGAAGCACGCGTGTGGTGGACGTGCGGCCCTCACCGGGCCACCACAGCTCGATCGCGGTGACCTGGGTCCCGCCCTCGGCCAGGGCCTTTACGCCGAGGTGGTCGAGGGTCCAGGACGCCTTCGCCGAGTTCCGGCTCGGGCGCCGCAGTACCCGGGGCTCGGCCCAGTCGGGCATCGCGACGAGCGCCTCGTCGAGCGTCATGCCCAGCAGGATCGGCGCGACTCCGCGCGGCGGGTCGAGTACCAGATCCATCGCTTAGTCCCTCAGCCCTTCACGGCGTAGTAGGCCAGGACATCCTGGCCCTGCCCGCTGAGCCGGGCCACCCACACAACCGGCCCGCCTTCGTACACGGACAACTCCGCGCGTGACTGCTTTCGCAGCCGGGCGGGCGCCGAACCGCCTCACCGAGGGAGGCAAATGAGTGAAGGCATGCTGATTCTTCAGTCCCGTAGTCCCGTCAGCCCCTTGGATCCTGCCCAGAGCACTCTCAGCGGCGAGGAGTCAGCTCGATGAAGGTTGGGTCAGGATGCCCCCGCGGCGACGGCCTGTGTGTTCCTTCAGTCCGCTTGCGGCTCTCTCGACAGGTCAGTCCCGTCAGTCCCGTTGTGCGCGGCCATGTCGATGTCGTTCACCGTCCGGCTGGTGCTATCTCCGTAGTCCGGCCCTTCTGCGACTGCAGGGTCTTGGCACCTACCTTGCCCGGCTGGACGTACGGCAGCGGCCGGAGCCGCTGGCGCTTCGGCCGCCGAGGCAGGAGCGGGCACAGGCGTGGGCCCACTGAATGCTTCCGGCACCGGCCCCGAGTCCCGTCTTGTCGAGGTGGCCGTACACCGTCGACCTTGGCACGCCGAACATGGCGGCGATCTGCTGGACGGTCTTCTACCGCTCGTCGTAGAGACGTTGGGCGAGCGGGGCTTGGTCCTCGGTGAGCTTCGGTCGGCGCCCGCCGACCCGGCCGCGGGCCTGTGCGGAGGCGAGCCCGTCATTGGTGTTCGCCACGATCAGCTCGCGCTGGAGCCCTGCCAGTACGGACAGCATCCCGAGCATGGCGCCGATCGCGGCACCGATCCCCATCGGCTCGCGGCCACGCCGGACCACCTGGGTCGTGCGCGGCTTCGGCTGCGCCGTCGCGGCACGGTCGCCGCCGTTCTTTGCGCCGCCACCTTGGCAGCGCGCAGGGCAACGTGGGCCAGGTCGACGCCGCTGAGCTGCGGGTTCTCGGTCATCACGCCGCCTACCGGGCTGAGCAGAGCCCGGGCCGGTCGCTTGGCCGGCGGTCGGCGACGTATCTGTTCTGGATGTGGGCCCGGCGGGGGCGGCGCCCTGTGTGCGGATCAGCGGGCGATCGAGATCGCGAAGGGCGCGAATCCGCTGGACCGAATCACGTGCGGTACGAACAGTATCGCGGCCTCTGTGGCGCGGGCGGTCTGGATCCCGCCGAGATCAGTGATCCACTCCTTGCGCCAGCCGAGGTTGATGAGCAGTTCACGGACGGTCTGCTTGGCCTGCGGGTCGTCGCCGGAGAGGAAGGCGTCGGGCGCCTGGGTGAGCGTGGCCGGTGCGGTCATCACCGGGAAGAGCATGGTGTTGAGTGCTTTGACGACGCGCGTTTCGGGGAGCGCGTCTTGGAGTTGCTCGGCGAGGCTCGAGCCGGGGTAGATCAGGTCGGCGGGCAGTCCGTCCGGTCCGTCGACGGTGGCGTTGGAGACGTCGACGAGGATCTTGTCGCGCAGTTCCTCGCGCAGAACTGCGAGCCGGTCCAGTGAGCCGGCTCCCGGGGTGGCGTTGATGACGATGCGGGCCGTCCGTGCAGCGTCGGCGGCGGCGCCCGGCGTGCGGTCCGCCACGGTCACCTCATGCCCTTCCCGGGTGAGGGCTGTGGCCAGGTTGCCGCCGACGCGGCCGTTTCCGAGAACTGCGATCGTGGTCATGCTGATCTGGTCCTTCCGTGCGTGCAGGTTGTGGTGCGTGGTCAGCGTGAGAGTGTGGCGACGGCCTCGGCGTGGACGCCGGGCGCGGCCGCCAGGAGGCTCTCGCTCTGCGGGGTCCAGGGGCGGCCCTCGGCGTCGGAGATCTGTCCGCCGGCCTCGGTGACGAGCAGCGCCCCGGGCAGCAGGTCCGCGCGGGCGCCGGCGAACTGCCAGAAGGCGTCGATCCGGCCGGCGGCCACGTTCAGCAGGTGCAGGGTCGCGGGCACGGCGGTGCGGACGACGAGCGCGTCGAAGAGCATCGCGGTGATCGAGGAGCCGACGCGCCGCACGACCTTCTCGTCCTCGTCCGGCCGGGCCTGGCTGGTGGCCACGATGCTCAGGCCGAGGTCCGCGGTCTGGGAGACGTGCAGCGGCCGGCCGTCGAGGTAGGCGCCCCCGCCGGTGAGCGCGGTGTAGGTCTCGCCGGTCAACGGCAGGTGGACCGCGGTGAGCACCGGCTGGTTCTCACGCACGAGGGTGGCGGTCACCGCCCACTCTGGCAGGGCGTGCAGGTGGTTGACGTTGCCTTCGGCCGGATCCACGACCCACCATTCGCCTGGCGGCAGCGCCCCGCCGTCCAGTTCGTCCTCCACCCAGCCGGCGTCCGGGCGTAGGCGCGTGAGGCGGGGGCGCAGGATGTCGAGGGCCGTGGCGTCGTTGGCGGCGAGCGCGCGCATCAGCTCTTCGCGGGTCTGGTAGCGGACCACATCGCCGAAGCGCTCGCGCAGCACCGAACCGGCCGCGCGCACGGCGATCTCCGTCTGGCCGAGCAGGTCGGCGTCGGAGGCGGCGACGTCAGTGGTCTGAAGCATTTCGGACATGGTGAACTCCCTTTTGAGAAGGAGGTGATGGGCCGTTCGAGCCGAACTGTGCGCTCTGGTCTCGAAGGTATACAGCCCCTTGATTAACTTCAAATGCATGTAAAGCACGACTAGGATTACTCACATGCAATTGGATTTGAACCTGCTGGCCGCGCTCGACGCACTGCTGGAGGAGGGCAGTGTGGCCGGGGCGGCCGCACGTCTGCATGTCACCGCCCCCGCGATGAGCCGGAGCCTGGGCCGAATCCGGCGCACGACCGGGGATCAGATCCTGGTGCGCACCGGCCGCACGATGACCCCGACGCCGTACGCGATCGCCGTCCGGGAACAGGTGCACGAGCTGCTGCACCAGGTCCAAGGGGTGCTGGCACCGAGCCGTGAACTCGATCTGGCAACGTTGGAGCGCACCTTCACACTCCGCTGGCACGATTCCCTGGTCGCCTTGAGCGGCCCCACACTGCTCTCGGCCGTGCGTGAAGAGGCGCCAGGCGTGCGATTGCGCTTCATCGCGGAATCCAGCATCGACACCCCCGAGTTGCGGCGCGGCGAGGTCGACCTGGAGGCGAACGCCCACCGCCCGAGCGCACCGGACATCCGTGCCGAGAACGTGGGCGAGACCCGTCTCGTCATCGTCGTGAGGCAGGGGCACCCCCTCACTCGCGTCAGGACCGTCACCGCAAAGCAGTACGCCGCCGCTGAGCACGTCACCGTCTCGCGACGTGGAAACCTCAGCAACGCCCTCGACGACGCCCTCGCGCGGCTCGGCCTCACCCGCCGCGTGGTGGCGACCGCGCCCACAGAAGCGGCCGCGCTGGAGTTCGCGCGCGGCTCCGATCTCCTGATCAGCGTCCCCGAAGCCACCACACGGTCAGCAGTCGCCGACCTCGGCCTGGTCGTGCTCCCCCTCCCGCTCGAACTGCCGTCGGCACCGATATACCTGTCATGGCATCAGCGCTACGACACCGACCACGCCCACGCCTGGCTGCGCGGGCTGGCGCGAACCGCGCTGGCCATGGGCGGAGCGTCGTCGTAGTCGGCGCCGTCCGGCCGCTTCACCCCTTCAACGTCAGCAGCGGCTTGTCCGTGCGGGTGCTGGCCGTGAGGGCGGCCAGACCGACGCCTGCGGCTCACGATCGCGGATCTGTGGGCTCTGCTCACTCGGTCGGCTCTTGGCCGGTGAGCAGGTTGAGCAAGCCGGCGGGGCGTTGTCGCCGAAGATGAGCTGGTGGTTGTTGTCGGATTCGGCGGCGAACCGGGCGCTGCGGGAAAAGAGAGCCTGCTCGTACTCCGCAAGGGCGGCTTCGAGGTCGTCGGGGTGTGCGGCGATGACTTTGCCGGCGCACTGACCGTTGACCCGTTTCAAGAGCCGCCCAGGTCGTCGCCCCTCAGATGCACCGTGTAGTCGACCCCGTACTCCTCAGTCTGGCGTGCCATGGCGGTGGCGTACTCGGTGCGTGCCTGGAGGTCTTCGTCGCTGATGGGCGGGTGTACAGGGTCGGTGGGCTGGGCGGGCCACAGCTGGATCAGGTGGCGCTCGCCGCGGTCCCCGATGCCGGGCTCGTGGTCGTCTGCGTGGCAGTACATCCGCATCCTCACCCACTGCTGTGGGTCAGGTGAGGGCGGCATCCGGATAGCGGGCTGGTCCTCGGGCCATGCGTCCGTAACGTTGCCGGGGTCGAGGAGCTCCAGGTGGATGGGCTCGCCATCGCACAGCAGGCTGACCTCTTCCGCGGGCTCCCACTGGTTGCCGGCTTCCGGTTCGGGACGGCTGTCATGGACCTGGACTGTCATCTGCAAGGGGCCTGTGTCGGTGGTCGTCAGGACCACAACACTGGAGTTGTCGACGGGTCCGCAGCGCCACCCGTACGGCATCTGGGCCGGGTAGCCGTCGTGCTCGGCGAACCCGAAGATGTAGCCGTCTTCACCGAGGTCGACGGTGAACACCGACTCCTGCACCAGCATCAATCGCCCCCTACTTTGAGCACCGAGAGGTGCCCCTCCCCTTATGCCCGGGGAAGGACACCCCACGGTGTAGCACACCCAGTGGCCAGGGTCAGACGATCACGTAGAAGGGGTCGTGATCCATGACGTGGAACTGGCGGCGCCAGGTGGTGATGGCACCACCCTGGCTGTTGTTCTCCTGCTTGTTCACCCACGTGATCGTGCGCTGGCTCGCCGGCAGGTTCGTGCCGCCCTCGTAGGTCGAGGCGAAAGGGTACTCATCGCACGAGGTACGGCCGGCGCGCTTCATGTCCGGCGGGACAGTCAGGTTGCACACGGCGCCGCGGTTCTTGGCCTTCTGCTTGTCGTTGATCATCCAGTGCAGAGGCTTGCCGCCGTTCGGGTCGCCGTAGTGACCGCCGCGGGCGCGCAGCGCGCGGATACCCTCGTTGATACGCGGCTGTTCGAGCAGGGCGAGACCGGTCGGCACCTCGGGGATGGCGCATCCGGTGGTGGTGCCGAAGAAGTTGTCGCACCGGTAGACGACGGAGTCGTAGCCGGTGGTGCCCGGGGTGTAGCCGGGCTTGGTGAAGGTGTACGTGTAGTGGGTCTTCGCCTTGGGATTGATCTTCTTCTTGGCGATCGGGCCGGTCGTGTAGTTGACGCTGCCGTTCGCCGGGCCGCTGCTGAGGATGTGGCCCTGCGAGAAGTGGACCGTAGCCTTGGTGCCGCCACCGGAAGCGGCCGCGATGTCGACGGCCACGCCCGCGCCGGCCCGGGTGGTCTTCGCCTTGGAGACAGTGAACTTCTCCGACCAGTTGGCCGACTTCGCGTTCAGGGCCATCTGGTGCTTGACGTCGAAGTCGACGGTGCCTTCGATTTCAGGCTTACCGTCGATGACCTTGATGACGTCGACGTGGATGGTGACCCACTCGCACTCGCTGTACCGGTTGATCGTGATCTTGTTGACGGTACAGGTGGCGTTGGACCCCGGTCGGGCGAGACCGTTCACCTGGGACTGGGCCGAGCCGACGGTCACCCGAAGCTGTCCGGCACCACCGGGCTGGTCAGCCACGGCAGACGGAGCAGCCGTTCCCAGCAGCCCCAGCGCCACAGCCCCGGTCGTGAGCAGCGCTCTGAATTTCAAGTTGTACCCCCTGTGTTGAACGCAGTCGACAGGGGGCTGCTATGGCAACTCCACGCCACCCCCGTCGCGTTGGCGGCATACAAGCACGCCCGACACAGAGGATGCATCCCAATTTGATCCAAATCAGCCAGAGATAGCACCTGGTTCGACCGTGAAGCAACGCTGCGACCAGCGGCAAGCGTCACCGCACGAACACGCCCAGCCACTTCCAGGCCGATCTGATCGGCCTGGAAACGTCCGTCAGGCCGTCGGCTCCGCTTCCCTGCCACAAGCCGCCATAGCCTGCGCACGCCGGAGCGGCCCCTGCGGACGGAAACCGCCGCCTCAGCCGAGCCCGAGCCGACTAAGCGCGGTGGTCCAGTCGGTGGCGATGGCTTGCTGTGCCGCGACGAGGGAGACCTTCGGTCGGGCCTCGCTTCCCGCGTCCCCAGTGGAGGAACAGGGCCAGCGCGGCCAGGACCTTGCCCATGCCGGGGGCGAAGAGGCCACCCGCCAGTGGTGGCACACCCTGGTCACCGCCCGCCGCGAGTACCTGTCACGGGTGTAGACGTTCAGCTGGCCGCGAGCGCACCAGGGCCCGACGAGAACAAGTTATTGAGAATTCGAGGTAACGATCGGGCAGGGTGGAGGGATGCCTGAGTCGTCCTTGCCGGGAGGTTTCGTCAATGCCGTCGTGCGTGTCGGGGACACAGTGCACCGTCCGGCCTCTGCTCGCACGAGGTTTGTGGGTGATCTGCTGAGGTCGCTCGAAGCCGGTGGCTGGAGCGGAGCTCCGCGGGACCTCGGCGTGGACAAGAAGGGCCGCGAAGTGCTCAGTTACCTTGCTGGCCATGTGGCGTGCGAGCCGCGACAGCCTGCCGCCGTGTCGTCGGACGAGAGTCTGGTGGCGGTCGCCCGGCTGGTGCGCGAGTTTCACGACCTGACTGCCGGCACTGCTCTGGCTGGAGAGCACGAGGTCGTGTGTCACAACGACCTGTCGCCCAAGAACACGGTCTATCGGCTGGTCAGTGGCTCGCTTCGGCCGGTGGCGTTCATCGACTGGGACCTGGCAGCGCCGGGCGCCCGGATCCATGACGTCGCTCATTTCTGCTGGCAGTACCTCGGTCTCGGCCCTGCCGTGGTCGATGTCGGGGAGGCGGCCCGGCGCATGAGGCTGATTGTTGACAGCTACGAAGTGTCGGACCGGCACCGTCTTGTGTCCACGGACTTATGGTGGCAGGACCGGTGCTGGCGGGGCATCGAGGCCGAGGCCGACGCGGGTGACGTCGCCATGATCCGGCTTCGTGATGCCGGGGTGGTGAGGGAAGTCCAAAGGGCGTATCAGTGGGTTTCCGATCACCAGGGTGCTTTGGAACGCCTACTGCAGTGAGCGCGTGACGGTAGTCGGGCCTTGACCCCTGATCTTGGACACACGAGACACTGGATCCTGAGGATCTGAGAACGGACATCTCGTGGTCATGAAGAACTATCCGCCGGAGTTCAAGGCGGACGCGGTCGCGCTGTACCAGTCGCGGCCCGACGCGACGATCAGGCAGGTTGCTGCCGATCTGGGGATCAACCCCGAAACCCTGCGGAACTGGGTCCGGGCGGCTGGCGCGAGCCGGCCCCGGGGGCGGCAGGCGGAGGCGCCCGCCGAGCCGCCCACGCCGCTGGAGGCAGAGAACGCCGCTCTGCGGAAGAAGGTCCGTGAACTGGAGGAGGAGCGCGAAATCCTGCGGAAGGCTGCGAAGTATTTCGCCGGGGAGACGCGCTGGTGAACCGCTTCCAGTTCGTCGTCGACCACCAGCGCCGTTACGGCGTGAAGCGGCTGTGCGCCATCCTGGGCATCGCCCGCTCCAGCTTCTACTACTGGCGCCGGACGGCCGAAGACCGGGCGGCCCGGCAGGCAGCCGACGCCCGCCTGGCCGCCCGGATACGGGCCGTGCACCGCGAGTCGGACGGCACCTACGGCGTCCCCCGGATTACCGCCGAGCTCCGCGGGGATGGCGAGCGGGTCAACCACAAGCGGGTCGCGCGTGTGATGGGGAGCATCGGCCTGGCGGGCGTGCGGTTGCGTCGCAGGCACCGCACCACGGTTGCGGACCCGGCCGCGGTGAAGGCGCCGGACCTGATCGGCCGCGACTTCACCGCCAGTGAACCGAACACCAAGTACGTCGGCGACATCACCTATCTCCCTGTGGACGGCGGGAAGTTCCTCTACCTGGCCACCGTCATCGACCTCGCCTCGCGCCGCCTGGCCGGCTGGGCGATCGCGGATCACATGCGCACCGGTCTCGTCACCGACGCCCTGGCCGCCGCCGAACGCACCCGCGGCAGCCTCGCCGGAGCGGTCTTGCACACCGACCACGGAGCCCAATACACCAGCCGGGCATTCTCCGACGCCTGCCGCAGGGCCGGCGTCCTGCAGTCGATGAGCGCGATCGGCTCCAGCGCTGACAACGCACTCGCCGAGTCATTCAACGCGACGTTCAAACGCGAGACGCTCCAGGGCCGCAAGACCTGGTCCAGCGAGCGCGAGGCCCACCTCGACGCGTTCCGCTGGCTACACCGCTACAACACCCGACGCCGTCACTCCAGCCTCGGACACCGCAGCCCGATCGCCTACGAAACCGCCTCCCGAACAGCACCAACTACGCTGACACCAGCCGCATAGCCCGTGTCCAAGATTCGGGGTCAACGCCCGTCAGTCCGGGCCGTGGGACGGCTTCCTGTTCCACCCGTCAAGGTACGGGCGAGCGTCCGACGGTCTGACCTTACGGCCCGCGCGGGTGACACAGTGGTGAACGCCCCCGCAGCCGGCCTCATGGAGCCGCTACGGTGATCACGACCGCTGTTGTGGTCTTCGAGAGGAAGCCGCTTTGCGTCTCACCCACCCGGTGCGGACGATGCTGGCCGTCCTGTCCGCGCTTGCCGCCCTGGCTTCCAGGCCGCGATCTGGAACTGGTGGTACTGCACGGGCACGGGCTTGCGGCCCGTCGGTGTACCGGCCAGGGTCACTCGGTCCCGGCAGATGCCAGGTGTTGACGAAAGACGGCCTCGATCTCGGACGCGCTACCCGTCGCAGGCAGCGCAGAGGGAGTCTCCACCCCGTTGGCCATGACGAAGCTGCTCAGGAACCGCACACTGGCCGGTGAGGGCACGAAGGAGTCACGAAGCCACTGGGCGAACAAGGCCGCCTCGCCGACGGTCACGTCGATGAGGGTGATGTGCGCGTAGTCGGGTGCGGGCATGGCTGCCGTACCGGCTACGAAGACGCCCGGCGCCGCCTCGATCTCAAAATCGAGGACAGGCACGCTCCGCAAGGAGGACACCGTAGCTTCCAGGAAGGCCCCAGGAAACGCTCGGTGCAGTGCGTCGCGGAACATCTCCAGGTTGGCCTGCCACGCTCCGGGATTGTTCTCGGGGGGAGCGAAGACGAAGTTCGACCTCGGGCTGTACTCGTCTGCCACGGGAAATCCTTCAAGCTCAGGGTACGTATCGTGCGGACCCGGTGACGCCGGTCATAGCCATCATCGACTCCCAGTACGCCGCGTTGTCCTTGCCATTGGTCACGATCTCAAGGCCGCGGACCTCCCGGTTCGCGGGATTGTCCATCGCGCTCTGGTACCGCCGGAGTTCTGTCTCGTCACCCCGGTACATGCCGTCGACCACCGGGTCCCACTTCACGTTGCCCTTGTCATCGACCTTGACTGGCTTGGCCAGAGTCTCGTTGACCCGCTCGATGCTACGGAAGCTGCGCTTCGCGCAGTCGGGGTCCTGTACGTGTTTCGCCTCCACCAGGTAGCCGTCCGCGGGACGTATGCCGTCCACCATCAGCCCGCGCGTGCGTCCGGGCAGGGGGACTTCCCTCTCGGGATACCCTGCGGTACGCAGTTGGTAGGCGTTGTTCGGATTGGCCGGGCCTCCGCCGCCGGCGAAGCCTCCGGTGTTCAGCGAGTTCATCCAGGTTCGGAACTGCGTCTGCTCGGCCGGGGTGAGCAGACGAGTGGTGCCGGGTTCCGGTGGAATCGGGTCCTGGGCAGGGATGGCCGGGTCGACCCGGTTGACCATGGGCAGGATGCCGGGGATCTGCCCGGGATATGAGGCGATCGTGACCGGCACAGGGTTCGGCACCGGTACCGGGAGCAGTGGCGGCCCGCCGGGCCAGCCCGGCGGTTGGTCCTGGCCGTGCGGCAGCTTGACCCGCTTCTGTGATGTGTCGAGAGCGTGGGCGACGTCGCCGAGGCGGTGGATCCACGGGTCGTCCAGCACCAGGTTCAGCAGCCCGCCGTCGTCTCCGTTGCCGCCGAACATCGGTGAGTCCCACGGCATGTCGACGTGGAAGATGTTGGCCTTGTCGTCGAGGATCTGCCTCTGGGCGCGCTCGACGTGGTCGGCGTACTGGTCACAGGCCTTGGCGAGCTGGTTGCAGGCGGCCACGAGGTTGGCGACCAGCGTCTCATCAGGGCTGGCCTGCTCCGGCGGGGCCGCGAAGCCGACGAAGTTCTTGAAGTACCAGCGGAAGGCGTCCGCGGCCTGCCCCGAATGCGCCTTGTCCGCGGTGTGGGCGTAGACCTGCGCGTCCTCCAGGAAGCGCAGCATCATCTTCCCGCCGGCCCGCCACGAGGTGGCGACATCGCGCAGCTTGTCCGGCGAGCCTCGAAACCGGTCGCTCATCCCTGCTGGGGCGTACTGGTCGTACCAGGCCGTGTCACCGACCACCTCGGGCAGATCCTGCCCCCGGTCGATGAAGCTCTCAGGGCAGTCCGCCCCCGGATCTCCCATGCCGGCGGTCAGATCCACCTGCTTGCCCAGGATCGCGGAGGCGACGCTGCTCTCCCGGGCCATGAACTCACGCGCGTTGCGCATCAGGCCCTTGCCGGTCTCGCCCATCACGTAGGCGCTGAAGCCCATCTTGTCCAGCGTCGTGGCCGCCGCGGGCTTGTACACCTTGGCGAACGCATGGCTGGCGTCGTCGTCCCCGGCCATGCCGTGCTGCCGGTCCAACTCATGGAAGAGAGCGATCGTGGTGTCCCGGGCACCGATCATGACCGTCGTCACCATGCCCATCGAGGCCTTGATCATCCCTTCGGCGATGACCTTCAGGTCCGGCGGCATCCCCACACGCATCTCCCCCTGCCTAGACATGACCGTCCACGATCACATGGATTCCGTTCTACCGCATAGTGATCACCCAAGCCCAGCTCGGCACTGCTGTCACGGCCCGCCACGTGCGGCGGCCAGTCAGGAGCAGCCGCTGGCAGCTCTGTTAGACCAGATCCAGGGTGGTCAGCACGCCCGGATTCGGCTCCTGTGACCGGAAACTGTGGCCTCAGCCGAGCCCCAGCCGACTGAGCGCAGTGGTCCAGTCGCTGACAATGGCCTGCTGCGCGGCTTGGAGGGTCACCTTGCCGGAGCAGACCGCGGTGTGCAGCTTGGTCTCCACCGGGTCCTTTTTGTTGTTGATGCCGCTGCCCGGCTTGTGGCCCGGATCGGCCGGCTCTACCCAGAGATTGCGGGCGTCGTTCGGGTCGCCGCCGAGCTGAAGCGAAAGAAGATGATCATACTCGGCGTCCCCAAGGCTGCCCTTGTAGCCGTAGGAGGCGGCGTTGGCCGCCTTCTCCTTGCGGGTGATCACCTCCGGCGGCCGGATGTTCTTGGTGTAGCCGCCCTTGCGGCAGATCGTCGACGCCAGGTTCGCCTGCGTCACCGCCGGCGAGATCGCACCCGGCGTGCACGACCGGTCTTCGAGGGGCTCGCCCTTCTCGTACCGGTAGTGACAGCTGCCTGCGGGCGGCTGCTGCTGCACCGTGTACGTGGTCTGCGGCCCCGCACCCACCGGGATCTTCCCCGTACCGGCGGGCACGCCACTACCCGCCGGCCCCGCCGCCGACGCTCCGCCCTTGTTCGAGGTGTCCGGCCCGGAGTGTGAACCGGATGAACAACCCGCCAGCAGCACAAAGGAGAGCAGCACCGGCGGCACGGCGCGGCGGATGGAACCCATGACGTCTCCTCACGAACGAGCGACAACTGGGCACATGCTGCCCCACCTGGAGGTCCTCCTACCGCCCACCCCCGGGCGTACGGAGGCTCGGAGACTGGCGCACCCGTGCCCACCGCCTCCGCTCCGCCTGCACCCTGACGCACCTTGAGATCGCGGCTCCGGAGCCGTCTTGAAGCTGAATCACAGCATGCGGACATGAGGTCGGTGCGCGATGATCGCCATGTCTGAGACGGGAGTGAGCGTCCGGTTGGCCGCTGTGGATCGTGTCGGATGAGCAGTACGCCCCGGCCCGACCCAAGGTCCGGGTGCACCTCTACCTTGAGCCCAACGCCGCGCAGCTTGTCCAGATGGCGAAGCAGGTCGCCGCGGGAACCCTGAAACTCGCACCGGAACCCCTGCCGCTGAGTGAGGGACCGGCTGCGTTCGCCCGGGTGGTTACGGACGGGCCGGCGGTAAGAAGATCGTGCTCACCCTGCCGTGACCCGACCGGGCATCGCCCGATCCCGATGCTGGGCCACGGTGTCCGTCAGGCGCCTGACCAGCACGTACGGCGGCCCGCGAACACACCAGGGTGCGGTGATCTTGTCTGGGAGGTGCGGCTGTTGCTCGTGGGCGTCGACGCTCCCTGCCCGGGAGAAAGACTGCGCGCTCTGCCCTCTCAGCCGTTTTGGCGCTTCGTCCGCGGCTGTCGAGCGACGTTGTGGGCCGTCATCTGCGCCACCACCTTGTCGTGCAGCTCGCGCAACACCTCCAGCTCGGCCGGCAGTGGCAGCGTCACCGCGGTGTAGCCCTTGCGGCGGGCGAGGATGGGCCAGTTCACCGCTGTGTTTCTCCCATATCCGCACGCTCAGCGAGGCCCGGCTGGTGTGCACGGGGCCGCCGGCGGCCTCCCGTTCGGCGATCACGCGGGTGGGGTTGCCGTAGAGGCGCTGCAGCGGGCCAGCCTCGGTGGGCAGCGGCACATGCCGCACGGATGCTTCGGGGCGGGTTTGTGTGTCGGCGGCGTGCAGGCCTTGTCCGTCCATCTCGCGATCATGGCCGAGTCGAGCCTGCCGACTTCGCGCCGCCTTGACTCCCGCAGCCACCAGTGGCAGACCTAGTGGATCATTCCTGAGGCGATGGGGGCAAGGTGTCTCAACAGCGGCCACTGCGGTGGGCCTGGGGCATAGCGATGTCCTTGATGGTCGTGTGGGGGGCGGCAGGGTGTTCATCGGCGGCGCCTGTCAGTACCCGGGCCGTCATCGACGTGGACGCGCCAGTAGCCCTGGCCGATCAACCCATACACATAAGGATCACGGACCTCGCACCGCATGACCAGGTCGCCGTGGGCTCCTCAGCGACCGCGTACAACGGCCAGGTCTGGGGAGCAAAGGCAACCTTCACCGCGGACGACGGCGGTGTCGTCGACCTCACCACGTCGCGGCCGGCGTCGGGGACCTACAACAGGGTCGACGGCATGGGTGTGTTCTGGTCGATGAAGCCGCCCTCCAGCGATCCCGATCTATCATTCTTCGCCCCCCTGTACCCCGATCTCGCTCCCTCGTACAAGGTGCGGATCAGCGTCACCGCGCACGGGCGCTCGCTGGCGGGCCGTACCCTCACCCGCGAATGGGCAAGGCCGGGGGTCCACAGCAAGGACCTGTCCCTGCCGCACGACAAAGTACTCGGGAAGCTGTTTCTGCCCCCTCCGGGTACCCCGCGCCATCCGGCGGTGCTGGCCTTCGGCGGATCGGAAGGCGGAATCGGCATGCAGTTCGAGGCCGCTCTGCTGGCCTCCCACGGCTACCCCACGCTGGCGCTGGGCTACTTCCGCGCGCCGGGGCTCCCGGCAACTTTGCAGGACATCCCGCTGGAGTACTTCGCGACCGCTGCGCACCTGCTGGCATCCCAGCCTTCCACGGATCCTGCCCACATCATCGCGATGGGCTATTCGCGCGGCACCGAAGCCGCCCTGCTCCTGGCCGAGACCTACCCCCATCTCGTCCATGGAGCTGTCGTGTACTCGCCCTCTTCCACCGTCGTCTCAGGCATCCCGGACGGTAACGCTTGGACTTACCAAGGGAAGCCGATCTTCCAGAGCACAATCCCCCTGGACCATCTCAGTGGGCCGCTGCTGTCCATCGCCGGCGCTGACGACGCCTTGTGGGCGTCCCCCGCCTTCGCCAAAGCGATCGCTGCCCAGCTGAACGACAACCACGACCATCACCCTCATCAGACCCTCATATACCCAGGGGCAGGGCATCAGGTAGGGACCTTTCCCTACCTTGCAACGGGCATCACCGCGGTCGACCCCCGCACCGGCCGGGCCCTCAATCTCGGCGGGAGCCGCGCCGCTGACGCCGCCGCACAGGAGCAGGGTTGGCCCAAGGTTCTCGCGCTCCTCGCCAGCGCCCAACGATGACGACGATTCGACCGCAGCGATCCAGGCAGGAGACGCACTGCGGTTGTTGCTCAGCCATCGGCGGAGTTGACGGCAACGACCGCACACCGGTGCCGAACCGCGCTGTGTCCGCGCATGCAGATGGGCCCGCCCTGGGCAGCGTCTTCCTCATCGAAATTGGCCAGCCGTGGAAGCCCACTCCCCCCAATCGTCAGCCGACATGAGGCCAGCAGGCCGGACATCAGCCTGGCTGGATGGTTCCCGGACCGCGCGCAGCGCCGCGCTCACCCGAAAGACACGTTCAAGCGGCGCAGACTGGATCTTCGTCGTAACGTCACAGTGCCTTGCGCTTACGACAGGACGGCCAGGGCCTGGGCGGCCCCCATTCACCGCGCCCTGGGCAAGGGGGCCGCCCCTCTCCTCGCGTCCACCGCCACCGGCTACTTCGGCCCGATCTCGTCACTGCGAGGCTTGGGGCTGAGCCGGTTGCGAGGCAACCCCCCGCTTCAGGGCGCCAGCTCGGACTGACCGTGGTTTTGCATGACGAGCTGATCCCCGCACCGTGCCGCCGTAGTGGTCGTGGGCCAGTACGAGCCAGCCGCTCTGGTTAAAAGCTGTCCCGTAAATGATCTATGACGTGCCAGGTGGCCTGCTGATTTCTGCGTCACCCGGCAATGACGAGGTTGTGCAGGCGGGCGATGCCGAGCATGGCGTGGTGGACGCCGTCGCCCTTGAGGCGGCAGTCACGCAGGATCTTCCAGGTCTTCATGCGGGCGAAGGCGTGCTCGACGCGGGCGCGGACTTTGCGGTGTGAGGCGTTGTGTTCCTCCTTCCAGGCCGGGAGTTCACTCGTCAGGCAGCAAACCTGTGTCTTCTCCCCAGGACTTGAGACCACGGCCGGCGATGAAGCGGTACGAGCGGTTGTCGCTGCAGACGAACACATCACGGACCAGCGGCGTAAGAAGGGCGCGCTGCTGAACGAGCTCCGGGGCGTCCAGGAGCGAAACAGCCGCAGCAATGGCCGCTTCCTGAACAGCAAGGTCCGGTGCGTGGAGGAATGCAGAGACAGCCTGGAAGAGCCCGGGACGCAGTGCCCGGACCTGGACGGACTCTGGATACTCCTCCAGGCAAAACCCCGCGCCTGCCATGTGCGCCTCTGCCTCGCTGTCGACCTCGATGGCCACCGACGTCACCCAGTCCAGCAAGGCAGCGCGCAGCGGCAGGGCTCGGCCGTCACCGTCGACCACAACGGTGCCCGTGCTCGGGTCGCTGAGGATCGCCGCCACATACGCTGCCGCAGGCACGGCCGCGGAGCAGATCGTGTTCTGGTGATGCACCGGGTCGTTGAGGTGCTGCAGTGCCCTGGCCTGTGTGCCAGCGTCGTCCGCCAACAGTCCGGCCAGCCGAGCAGGGGTTCCTACGGCCGATCCACGTGCATGTTCGAGTGAAGCCCAGTCGGCCCCCGCCAACAGATCCCATGGGTCTGGCAGCACATCGTCCACATCCGTGATCGTCACACGTCGAGTATGGCGGTTGCTCCCACGCCTACCCCTGCCACCTCATGCGCATTGCGGGACAGCTTTTAGCGGGGCTTCGACGGCTTATTCATTGGTTTGGCCGATGCCACATATCGCAGCTACCTGTTGGACCTTTTGCCGCAGGTCGCCATAGCGTTCACAACCACCATCTCAATTCGTTCCGACGGCGGGTTACCGCTGTCGATCACAGGCTGCGTTCGCCGAAGAACTATGGAGGTGAAAGCAATGGAGCTGTCACTCCAGCAGGGCCGATGCGAAGGGTACGGGCTCTGCGAGGAAGCTGCGCCCACCGTCTACCGGCTGCCGGACGACTCCGACGTCGAACTGCTCTACACCACGGTGCCCGAGGAGCTCGCCACCGAGGCAGCTGCCGGCGCGCGGGCGTGTCCCGTCGCGGCGATCAAGCTGAGTCGGTGACCGCCACGAACGTGGTTGTAGTCGGCGCCTCCGCCGCGGGTACGGCCGCAGCCGAGGCGATCCGGAACGCCGGCCACGACGGACCGATCACCGTGATCGGGCAGGAGAGTGACCCGCCCTACACCCGCCCCGCCCTATCGAAGGCCTTGCTCCACGGCACGAGCACCGCGGAAGACGTGTCCTTGCCATCGCCTCGGGAGGGCATTGCGCTCCACCTGGGCGTGCGCGCGCTCGGGCTGGACCGGTCCAGGCGCGAGGTCCACCTGTCGGGTGGGGAGACTGTGTGCTACGACAAGCTCGTCATTGCCACCGGAGCCCGCGCCCGAACATTCAGGCCCGACGGACGGGGCGAGACCGTGCTGCGGTCGCTGTCCGACGCCCTGGTTCTACGAGAAACGCTCCATCGGATCAACTCCGTGGTGATCGTCGGGGGAGGCTTCATAGGGCTCGAGTTGGCCTCGGCGTGCGTGGCGGCCGGACTTAGTACGACCGTTCTCGCGCGCGAAAACGGTCTCGCGTCGGGCCTGGGCCCCGAGATGTCGGCGTTCCTGACCCGCGCCGCGAGAACGCATGGCGTCGATGTGCGGTGCTGCGTCGGTGAGGTCACGCTCGAGGGAGACCCGGTGCATGCAGTCCGCACGGCGGACGGTATTACGCTCGAGGCGGACCTGGTAGTCACTGCGATCGGGTGCCGCCCGAACACCGACTGGCTCACTGACTCGGGAATCCCTGTCGACGGGGGCGTCCTCGTCGATGGCCGATGCCGGGTGGATGCCGACATCTCGGCTGCCGGTGACGTTGTCCGCATGGGTGGCGGAGCCCGCACACCGTTCTGGACCGCCGCGTTGGACCAGGCCCGAGTTGCTGGCGCCGCGCTGATCCGGGGTGATGAGGTGGCGCCCTACACGTCGTCGGAGTTCGTTTGGACCGAGGCGTTTGGGATGACCGTCAATATCCTTGGCCCCCTCCCGGTGTACGGCACGGCCGAGGCCCTGGCCGGGGAGTTGGGGCAGCGCTCCGCGCTGCTGCGGTGGCGTCGAGGTGACCTGTGCACCGTCGCCGCGATTAATCATCGGATTTCGCGTCGCAAGCTGCGGAGCCTGATCGGCCAGGACGCGTAGCAACGGGCTAACAGCAAGCGTCCAAAGAAACGCAGCCACCGAAGAGCAAGAACCAAATTTCGTTTCTGGAGTCGAGCGTGACAATCAACGACGAGAAGACCAGACCCGTACCCGAGAGCGACGTCGATCTCTTCGCCGACGACGCCCTCGCTGATCCGTATCCCTTGCTGAGGGTTCTGCGTGATATCGGTCCGGTGGTGAAGCTGGCACGGTACGGGTTTGCCGCGCTTACTCGCTACGACGCGGTCCGCGCGGCACTCGAGGACTGGGAGACCTTCTCCTCCGCGTCCGGTGTCGCGCTCAATCCGGCGATCAATGCCGCGATGGCGGGGACCATCATCAACTCCGATCCACCACACCACACCTCGTTGCGCTCAGTGCTTAGCTCGCGGCTCGCTCCACGGGCGCTGGCGGAGCTACGGCCCGCGATCGCCGAGAAGGCCGACCGATTCGTCGGTGAGCTTGTCGCTCGGGGTAGGTTCGACGCCGTCACAGACCTGGCGCGAACCTTTCCCGTGTCAATTGTCCTCGATCTGCTTGGCTTCCCCGAGGAGGGACGCGAGCAGCTCCTGCGGTGGGGTTCCTCTACCTTCGACGCGATGGGCCCCGATAACGCCCGCAGTGCGCGGGCTCTGCCGGTTGCCGGTGAGATGTTCGCCTGGCTTGCTGAGTCGTGTACCCCCGATCGCATGCGTGCCGGCGGTTTTGCCACCGCGATCCATGATGCGGCCGCGCGCGGCGACATCCCTCGGGAGGCTGTAACCCCCTTGATGGCGGGGTACTCCATTCCCGCCTTCGATACCACGATCAGCACGCTCGCGAGCGCAGTCTGGCTCTTTGCCCGCTTTCCCGATCAATGGGAGGCGGTGCGCCGCGACCGTAGCCTGATCCAGTCCGCGATCAACGAGGTCCTGCGCGTCGAGGCGCCCATCCCGTTGTTCGCCCGCGTGCTCACGAGGCCGTATGTCCGTGAAGGTTACAGGCTCGAGGAGGGCGAGCGGGTACTGCTGCTGTTTGGGTCAGCCAACCACGACGAACGGCAGTACCCAGATCCAGACCGCTTCGATGTCCGACGTTACGCGGCTGATCACCTGAGCTTCGGCTACGGCATCCACGCGTGTGCGGGGCAGGGTCTAGCGAAGCTGGAGATTCACGCGGTCCTCGACGCCCTGGCCCGCCGCGTCAAGCACATCGAGCTTCAGGGCCCGCCTCGACGCGACGAGCTCAACAACATGACGCGGTCGCTTTCCTCATTGCCGGTCGCCGTGTCCTGATGCGCGTTCCCGGAGTAGGGTCGGGGGCTGGCGCGGTGGCCCGTGAGGGCTCCGTCTCCAGCCCCCGACCCTACTCAGGGCCCAGCGATTCGGTGATCTGCGCTTCCAGCGCGCGGCGTTGCTCATGGACGGCGGCCAGGTCCACAGCGATCAGCCCCGGCTGCTTTCTCGGGGGACTCCGCGACGTATTCAGGGGCAGAAACTGGCTGCCACCCGCAGCCCTGGCCTCACCCCGCCGGCTGGCGACCGCGCGGTCACCGGACACCCACAACCACTACTCACTCCAACTACGCTGAATGCTTACGTCGCGGTGATCGATCTCGTAAGTCGACGCCTCGCACGTGAATCCACCCCGAACTGACGGTGCACCTAACCCTGGAACCAAACACGACCGGCGGGAGAAAACGCTCTTGCTCTTTGGCCGCTCCTTCCGAAAGCGCCGGGAC
This sequence comes from Streptomyces sp. NPDC002076, assembly GCF_053593835.1. Taxonomy (NCBI): domain Bacteria; kingdom Bacillati; phylum Actinomycetota; class Actinomycetes; order Kitasatosporales; family Streptomycetaceae; genus Streptomyces; species Streptomyces sp. NPDC002076. The sequence goes on along the minus strand of NZ_JBSFDI010000009.1, from coordinate 231,539 downwards.
AACCACCGAAGATCACGCAGCGCGGCGATCAGGCCGTGGCCGGCCGTGGGCCAGGACTTCCCACGATTGCTTCGGACGACGTGGCTGAGAGCTCCCCGGCCGCGCTGAGCAGCTTGTCGCGCAACCAGGTATGGCCCGGGTCACCGGTATGCCGCGGGTTCCAGTACATCGCTTCGTTGATGTCGGGAACTGGAACCGGCGGCTCGACGAGCAACAGCCCCTCAAGAGAGTGAAGCCGAGCCGACCGTTCGAGTACCAAGCTGACCAGTTCGGTCCCCCGAATCAGCAGCGGCACCAGCAGGAAGCTCTCGAGCGTGACCTCGACTCGCCGGCTGAGCCCCTGGTTGACGAGGTGCCGGTCGGCGTGGTTGAGCTGCAGGCCCGGTCCGATCGAGTACAAGATGTGTGGTAGTGCAAGGAAGCTTGCGACGTCGATCGGCACATCCGGATCTGGCCGAACCGAGGCGTCCATGATGCACATCCAGCGGTCCTGAAACAGCACAGCGTTCGGCAGCGCGGTCTCCGCCATCAGCTCACGGGGCTCGATGGCAAGGTCGACGCGATCATCATGCAGCAGCGTGCGGACGTCGTCGGACCGCGGCCGCACGTTGATCGTTATGTGTGGAGCCTCCGTCGACAGAGTGCGCAGCATCGGCGCAAGCAAGACGGCGGTGGCGTAGTCCGAGGCGCTGATCGAGAACGTGCGATGGGCCGTCGCTGGATCAAATGCCTCGGTATCGGTAAGCACGTCCCGCACCTGGCTCAAGATCTCGCGGATCGGTTCGGCGAGGGCTTCCGCCCTCGTTGTGGGGGTGAGCTTCCGACCGTTGCGGACCAGCAACGGGTCGTCGAAGAGCTTGCGGAGTCGGGCGAGCGATCCGCTCATCGCGGACTGGCTCAAGTTCAGCTGACGCGCGGCGCTAGTGACGTTCCGCGTGGTGAGCAACGCATCGAGGTCGACCAGCAGGTTGAGGTCGATGGCGCGAAGGTCAGGCATTGAGACTCCTATCGGCGACACCGATGGCTCGCGCCGTCGGCAACTGGAGGACCGTATCCCGGAGCCGGCTTCGCTGTGTGGCACCCCGAAAGACGACCCGGGCCCACTGGCCGATGGGGGCGGTAGACGACAGCCGCGACCCGGAACTCACCACCGGCCTGCCGATCGGCATGTCGGTGACAAGCGGGCTCAACGCCCTCGCGCACGCCGTCGAATCACGGGAAGGGCCTGCTCGGCACTGGCGATGCGCGCAGCCGCACCCGCACCGCGATCGAGCGCACCATCCCCTTCCAACTTGCCTGCCAGAGCGTGTTCGTCGCAACTGGTCGCGCTGGAGACCTTCGTCCGTTCGTTGCCCCGCGTGGACGCTCCAGGAGCCTTCGTACAGCCCGCCTGGCCGTCCCGACGCCCCGCCGAGACCAGGTTCGCCGCCGTGCTCGGCGGGTTGATCCGCAATCGCGGCTTCGGCATTCACGAACTGCCGTTCATGGGACTGTCTCTCAGCACGCTGCACGGGATGGTGTGGCGTTGGGAGCCGAGTCCGCACCGGCGGCAGCAGCTATGTGCCATAGCCGGTCCGCTGGGCTGGACCCTGCCCGACCTCTTCGCGGTCGCCGATGAGCCGTACTCGCAGGAGTTCCGCCCGGTGCTGCACTGCCGCCACCTCGGGCGGCTCTTCGCTGCTGCTGTCCCCTTGACCACCGCTCAGCTGAGCGACACCGCCGAGGAGGCGGACCGGCTGAGTGTGCGTGAAGATCACGGCGCATGGCAGCCCGTCTCGCAGGGCTTTGCCGAGGAATGCCCGGACTTCCCCTGACAGCAAGAGCTACTTCGGTTCCTTCTGGAATGGACGGGCGCCTTCGCACGACGTCCGCGCCAGACAGCGGTAGCTCTCAGCCGGGCCCGCGCTAATCACTCAGCGCGAGCCCCATTGGACTCGGCCGCGAATACGCGACACCTGAACATGTGGGCCTACCAGTTTACCGACCCCAGTAGGTCATTACCCGACTTACCACAGGGCACGAATTGCGCCAGGGACCGGGCCGCGGCACCCGACGCCGTGGCCGGGCTTATGCTCGTCGGCGTTTGCCCTGGGAGAGGAAAAGCGGTGGGTTGGTGGGAGCGTCGGCGGCTGAACCGCCGACTGGAGGCGAGCGAGTACCTGTGCAGGCAGCGGCGCTGGGCGGACGCGGAGCCGGAACTGCGCGGGGTCCTGCAGGCCGCCGCGGGCGGGACGGGCCCGCTGGTGGCGTCGGCACGCACCCTGCTCGCGCAGGCGCTTCGCGCGCAGGGCCGCCTGCAGGAAGCGGAGGACGAGGCCAGGTCCGCGATCGACGCCCAGCCGGTGCCCGGCAGGTTCGACGGGCGTGACGGACACGATGTGCTGGCCCTTGTCCTCGGCGACCTGGGCCGCCACCGTGAGGCAGCCAACCTGCTGGCCGTCACGGCGGCGGCGCGCGCCCGCACCGCTCCCTCCGACTACTGGCTGGTCCTCAAGGGCCGCAGCGACCGTCTCCAGCACCTGGCATACCTCGGCCTGCACGAGGAAGTCGTCGCGGAAGCAGGCACCCTGAAGAGCGCCGCCCGCGGCACCGAAGGAATCCACCGGATCCTGCTGCCACTGGCCGTCACCAACGGCCTGGCCTTCAGCCTCTCACTCCACGGCTACTACGAACAGGCCGAGCACCTACTGCTCCCGGTGCTCGACGACGCACGCCGACAGCGCCAGGGCAGGTTCCTGATGGTGTTGCACCTCGGTGCGGCCCGGGCGCTGACCGGTCAGGGCCGGGCTCAGGAGGCGCTCGCCGCCGTCGATCAGGCGCAGGACATCTTCGACCAGGGTCCGGGCGCCGACGCGCTGGCGCACGATCTGAGCGCGATCCATCTGGCCAGAGCCGCGGCGCTGCTCGCCCTGGACCGGCCCGCCGACGCCGAACACGAGGTCCAACACTGCCTCAGCCAGTGCGAGCGCCGGCTCGGCCCCGCCCACCACCGCGCGCTGGAGGCCGCCACCATACTCGGGACCGCCCTGACAGTCCTGAACCGGAACGACGAGGCAGCCGAACTCCTGCACACCACCCACGACGCCTGGCGCACCCACTTCGGCCATGACCACCACGGCACCATCCGAGCCCGCCAGGCCTTGGCCACCCTCACCGACCAACCAGACTGACAACCCAGCCGGTCCAGGTGCGAGCGGGCGGCGCCCCAGGAGTGGGGCCCGCGGCTCGACGACTGCATGGAGCTGCTGGCATTGGACGCGCCGTCCGGCACAGCAGCCACTCGACCACGCTGCCGCGCGATGAGCCAGGGCTCGGTCCTGCGTTGTGGCGGCGTCTGCGCTGGATGGCCCCAGGCGATCACGTCGGGACAGCGGTCATGCCAACCTGCAACGCAGAGTGGCCGAGACGGGCGGCCGCCAGCGATTACGCGACACCTGAACATGCGCGCCTACCAGTCGAGGCTGTATACGAGAACAGGGCCTCGACGCGGAGCCGGAACGGCACCATGTGACCATGCCGATATGACATCTGGTCGGATCATCTTCCTCAATGGCACCTCCAGTTCAGGGAAGTCAAGCATCGCCCGGGAGCTTCTGGACATCCTGAATGACGGCGTCTTCTTCCACTTGGCGGTCGACAGCTTCAACGCGATGCGCAGCAAGCGGGAGCTCGGGGCGGAGGAGCTCGACGCCGCGCTGCGGCGGACCAGGATGGGCTTCCACCGCTCGATTGCGGCCATGGCCGAGGTGGGCAACGACATCGTGGTCGACCATGTGTTGAGCGAGCCGTGGCGACTGCTCGACTGCCTGACGGTGCTGCCGCCCGAGGACGTACTGTTTGTCGGCGTCCACTGCCCGCTGGACGAGCTGGCCCGCCGCGAGCTGGCCCGGGGCGACCGCCCGCCGGGCCTCGCGGCGCACCAATACGACTTGGTCCACGCCCACGGCGACTACGACGTGGAATGCGACACCAGCACGGCAAGCCCACGCGAATGCGCACAGCGCATCAAGGAACTCCTCCCGCACCGCCCCAGCCCCGCCGCCTTCACTCGCCTCCGACGACGCTATCTGACGGACAGCCAAGAACCGCCGACGGCGAAGCACAGCCTCTTCGGCTAGGCCATGGTTTAGAAGTCGGTGACCTGCTCGGATGGCCGTTCGCGGAAGTGACGGGCGGCCATCCAGATGGTGAGTTCGCGGGCGATGTCGTTGATGCTGGCCGAGGTGGTGACGTCGTGCTCGCGACGGCTGGCATCGCGACGAACGACCTCGTAGCCACCTGTGTCCAGGACCGCCACCGAGGCGAACCAGATGGGGTCGTCCTCATCGGGCTGGACGACAACGAAGGTGTTGTCGGAGTCGTTGAGGTCGCTGATCATCATGAACAGCGCATCCTCGGACGGGTCGTCGATGCGGTCGCCGTTCTCACTGTCAGCGCCGTAGTACCGGGCCCCCATCGGTGGTGTCTCCCCTCGCCCGCTCCACTGATCGCGGTCAGCATGGCATGCGAGGCAGACACCCCGGGCCTGTCACAGCCATTCACCGATCGCAGCGACCAGAAAGCAGCCGCCCTCATGGGACAGGTGCGCGTCTCCATACGCGCCATCGCCACCCACGAACCGGATCCCGCAGCCGTGCTGACGTGCATCAACGGGCTGCTCGTCAGGATGGGTGCGGCACGATTCGCCAGCTGTACCATGCTGCATCTCGACCCGCACGACGGACGGGGCACCGGCGCCAGCGCCGGCCATGTGCCGATGCTGTGCGCGCGCAAGGACGGCAGCTACAGCATCCACGAACTGCCGGGCGGGCCGGTCCTGGAGTCCTGTCCGATACCCAGTACTGTCAGGGGACCTTCACCCTGGACGAGGGCAGTGCGCTGGTCATGGTCACTGACGGAGTGGTCGAAGGACCGGGCCTCACGTTGGAAGCTGGACTGGAACGAGCCGGAACACTGGCCGGTGCGGCCCTCCACGACGGACTGAACACCGAGGAGACCGCCGACCGCATCCTCGACGCCGCGGTCGCGGTGGGTCACCTCGACGACGTGACCGTGCTGGTCATCCGACGTACGTGACTGCGTCAAGCCGACGGGGCGCCGTCAATCGTTCGATGACGACGCCCACGCTGGCACAGGCTTTGAGATCTAGCCTCATCCTTATCAGGTCGATCACCTGGGACCGTCGACGTCGGCCAACCGGTCCTTGCCCTCGGCAGATGGTCCAGTGAGGTCCGACGCCGACCGCTGATGTCCGCGCTTGTTGGTGTCAGTCGCTGGTGTCAACCGCCGTGAGTGGTCTTGACAAGTGCGGTTATCCCGTCGATCACCGCTTTCAGAATGGCGGGTCGTCGGAGTAGCCGTCCGCCCAGGGGTCGGGACCTGAGATCCGCGGGTCGGGTAGGGGGCCGGGCTCTACACCCCAGGTCACGAGGCACCGCTTGGCGAGGTATCGGTAACCCCGGTACTCGCTGGTGCTTAGCGTGCTGCGTACCAGTGGCACGAGCTTCGGGATGTGTACGGCCAGCTCGGGCGCGGCGAGCGTCATCGCAGCTGCGTGCACCGCAGCTTCCCGGATCAGAGGGTCCGTATCGGTAAGGTACGGCCGCGCCGCTTCGTAGATCAGCGGGAGGATGGCACGCACGGCGGCGACGTCGTCAGGTTCGCCAGGGCCGTCTTCGTCGTAGGTTGCGTCGTCAGCGAGGTCACCTAGCCATTGCAGGAGTGCCGCGCGCACAGGCCGACGGCGCTCCTCGTGGAAGTAGACCCCAAGGGTCATCGTTCGGGGGTGGCCGAGGATGGCGGTCACGAAGCGAGCGGCCGGGGCGGTGGCGCCATAGATGCTGTTCTGGTGGGTCACGGCCTGGCCGAGGTTGTGTACGGCGGTTCGTTGAACATCCTCGTCGTCATCCAGTAGCCCTGCCAGAATGACGGGGGTCGCCGGGGCTGTGTTAGGGCAACAGTGGTCGACGCTGCTCCAGTCCGTCTCCAGGAGGAGTGCCCAGGGGTCGATTGCCCCGCTGCCATCGTTGACGGTCACGGGTCCAAGTGTGGCCTGGGGGTCGTAGATTGGGGGCGTGGGGGGCCTGTTCCTTGCACTGATGGCCCTCTCGATGCGAACTATGGGCGGGAAATGCCGAGCAGAGAGCCTGCCAGCTCGGAAACGTGTCGGGCCTGGTCGGCGGACAGCCGTCGCGCCTCCCACAGCAGCGCCGCGGTGTCCACGACCTCAGGGGACGGAGAGGGTGGCTTCACAGGCAGAATGACGCCCGTTAGGGCGGCCAGTTCACTGGCGCCGATCCCCAGCACGGCAGCGAAGTCCGTCACCAAGCGCGGGGTCAGCTCCTTACGACCGGAGCCGATCACGCCGTACGTGGCCGCCGAGAGGTATGTAGGCGTCACGAACGCAAGCGTCTTCGCCATGCCCATCCAGTTCAGGTTGCGGTACTGAAGCATGCGGATCACCCAAGCGCCCGGTCCGCCGGCGAGGGGTATGAGCGGCTTCGGGGTGAAGCTGGATCGCCGTTCATCCTGCGGCAGTGAGCGGATCAGCCGCAGAAGTTCACGGCGTCTCGCCGCGGGGAGACGCACTGCATCCGTCACTGTGCTCGCCACCCAATTCGCGGCCGTGGCGTCCAACGGTGCCATATCTTCAGGGACCACCAACTCCGCGAGGATGAACAGATCGACGGCGTGGAAACCCAGTGCGGACGCAAGCCCTCGGAGCGGCCTCTCGCCTGGGCTCTCCCCTGAGAGCACCGCGTGGATCTCGTCTGCGGTCAACCCAGCCCGGTCGGCCAACTCCTGCACGCCAAGGTGTCTATCGTCCAGCAACCGCGCCAGCATCGCGCCGAAGCCAGGATGCTTCATCATGTCCGCAGCCTAGCCAGAAGCGCGGACCCCAACCCTGGCATGCCCACGCGGTCGGTGGAGTCTTAATGGCCCAGTCAAGCGCCGTGGGCCGGGTGCTTCAGCACCAGTCTGGAGATCGCGTATGCGGATGGTGTCTGGCCTGCGGCGTTGCTGACCTGCGCCGCAACTGGCCGTGATCTTGGTAGGAGCTCAGAGGTGCGGCATGCCGGCAGCGATCTCGAACCCGGAGGACTCGTCCCAAGGAACCGCCTCCCACAGGCTCACCACCGCGGCCCAAATGCGGTGCAGCAAAGCCCAGTCGGGGTTGTCCCCGCTGAGAGTGACGGTGGCTAGCAGGTCGCATCCCCAGATGCCCTGCTCGTCATTAGGCGATGCAGTGATCACAGACCCTGCGATCTCTGCTACGCCCACGTGTACTTCCAGTGTCAGCAAGTCCGCGACTGGCCTGTCGCTCTCGCTGGAACCAGTACCGAGCCTGAACGCGGCCACCGAATCCCCGAACGGCCCCAACCACTCGCCCACCAGACGGTCGCCGCTCTCCAGCAGGTAGTCCAGCAGGCGATCAAGCGCCTCGTCGCCTCTGTCTTCTCCAGAGCGGCAGAAGAAGCTGAGTTGGTAGGCCACGATTCCCCCGTCGTCCGCGCTTGACCAGAAGTGCTTGCACTGCGTCATCATGCACGCCGCACTTGTGATCGCGGTCGGCGGAGTCTTCACGACTGGGTCAAGCTGCTGTGGTGGTGCGCGTCCTTGCTGGTGGGCTCGTGACGAAGTGGCGGTTGTCGCGGAGCAGGGCCCAGAGCACGTCGACGCGGCGGCGGGCGAGGGCAATGACGGCAGGGATGTGTTTGTGACCCTGGGCTCGCTTCTTCAGGTAGTAGGTGCGGTTGGGGCCGTCGCGGATGATGCTGGTCTGCGCGGAGAGGTAGAACACTCGGCGCAGGCGGCGGCTGTAGCGCTGGGGCCGGCGGAGGTTGCCAGTGCGGCGTCCGGAGTCTTTGGCGACGGGGACCAGGCCGGCTGCGGAGGCGAGGTGACCGGCGTCGGGGTAGGCGGCTAGGTCACCCGCGGCGACGAGTAACTCGGCGCCGAGGATGGGGCCGATGCCGGGCATCGACTCGATGACAGCGGCCTGCGGGTGGGTGTGGAAGGCGTCGCTGATCTGCCGGTCGAGTTGCTTGAGCCGTTCGTCCAGGGCCAGCACTTGCGCGGCGAGGTCTGCGGTGATGCCCGCGGCCGTGTCCTGGCCGGGCAGTTGGATGTGCTGGGCGTGCGCGGCGGTGAGGGCGGTGGCGGCGACACCTACGTCTTTACCGCATCTGCCGGGTCCGGGTATGGGGTGCGATGAGGGCTTGCGTGGCCGGTTCTGGTTCGATGCCGAGCTCGGTGAGGTGACGCGTGAGGCGGGTGTAGGCGTGCCGGGCGGCGTCGTGGCGTCCGGTGGCTTGGTAGAGACGGATAGTGTGCTGGGCGAGGCGTTCATGGTCGGGATGCAGGCCGCCCAGGTGTTCCAGTAGTGCAAGGACAGCGTCCAGCTCGTGTGGCGCGGCGCCGGCGCTTTCGGCTTGGCGGGCCAGGCGGAGGGCGGCGTCGGTGGCCTTCATGGTGAGGTGTTCGCGGATCGTGTCGGCCCACAGATAGTCACTGCCGTGGGCGAAGGGGCCTCGGTAATGGGACAGGGCGTCGCGCACGGCGGAGAGGCTATTTGCCCGGGATTCTTCCGTATCGGGGGCGGAGAATGCCTCTTTGAGGCTGGTGCTGAAATCCGCGAGGTCGGTTTCCACGAGTTCTGGATTGAGTTTGTGGAGTTCTCCCTGGAGTAGGACAAACTCCTGCGCCGTGATTCCGGTAGCGGCGCGCAGGGCGCGTCGTACGGCGCGGCGGAGGTTTTTGAGGGCGTTCTGGTCGCTGCCGGGGGCGAGGTGGAGTTTGTCGGCGATGTCGGAGGCGATGAGTCCTGTGGGGTGGGCGGCGAGGAGGGCGAGGAATTCGTGGACTTCGCCGCGCAGGTTGGTGCCGACGGGGTCTTGGTGGCCGCGGGCGTAGAGGGTGACGGGGCCGAAGACGTGGAGGCGTACGGGCTTGGTCTGTGCCGGTCTCGTGGGCTCGACCGCATTCGGGTGCGGGGGCTCGTCATCCGCCGGAGGCGGGGTGGGGGTTTCTGAATGTTCGGAATCGGGGCGCGGCGCTGGCGCGGGGAGAACGCGCAGGCGGGGGCGCTGGCCGTGGGCGGTGAGGAGGACGTCAGTCACGTCTCGTCCTGCTTCGGGCGTGAGGTGGAACAGCCGGAGTGTCCCTGGGTGGTGATCGTGTCCCTCGCTGGTGACGGTGCCGTCGTCGGCGATGTGCCACGAGATGGAACCGGGCAGCGAGGTGCCCAGGGTGAGGACGATCAGCGTTGCGGGGCTGCTGCGCGAGGCCAGGGCCTGCAGCTGTCCGGTGTGGGCCGCGTCCGGCGTGGCGAGTAGGAGGAGGGTGCCCGGCTCGGTCTCCGGAGCGGAGTGTGGGCTCGCCTGCGAGGCTGCCGCGGGCGGGGTGTCGTGCTCGTCGTGGGTGCGGGCGTGGGCGATCAGGTGCTGTTCTGCGGCTCGGACGGCCTCTGCGAGGTCGGCGCTCTGGGTCAGGGCAGTGAACTGAGTGGGCAGTCCGGGCAGCAGGCTCTCTGCCAGGTCGTGGGGGACGACCGCCGTGACGCGCGGTGGCCCGGGGCGCTGGCGTTCGGCGGCGGTGAGGACGCCGGCCAGCAGGGCGCGCGCGGCGCCCTCGGCGCCGGGACCCCTCCAAGCGCAGCCTCCGGGCAGGGTCAGCTCGTCGAGGGAAGCCTCGGCATCTTCCTGTACTCCGATGGTGACCGTGCCCGTTGGACGGGGCTGCTGAGACGGGGTGCGGCGGGGGGCCAGAAGGTGGGCATCGGCTGGGTGGCGGGGCCGGGTGGCCGCGTGGGCGGCCTGTGCGGCCTTGTCCACCAGCGGGCTCAGAGCGGGTACTTCCGTCTCGTGGCCGGGCTCGCGCTGGCGGTGTTGGTGCCAGTACCAGTAGCGGCGTGCGGCCAGCAGTCCGGCCGCCGCGGTGATGCCGATCAGGCTCGCCTCTCCGAAGCTGATGGCGGCCGGACCCTGTTGCGGAGAGGGCTTCTGGGTCGTGGCCTCGTCGTGTCGCACGGATTGTGCGGGAGCGTGCTCGCCATCCTCTTGTCGTCCAGTGTTCTTGCGCTGGTCGAGGGGCGGCGGCGCCGGCGCGGTCTGGGAGGGCTTCGTGGGTGTGGCAGCTGGTGCCGGATCCGCTGGGACGGGAGGAGATGTCGTCGGCGGGGTGGCGGCCCGGCCGATGGGGATGGTCAGTTGCCACCCAGGCCGGATCAGGTCTGGGTCGGTGAGCTGGGCTCCGTCGCCTTGGACGCGGTCCTTGTTGAGGGCATAGATGCGTGGCCACTTGAGCGCATCGCCCAGGTGGATGCGCGCGATATCCCACAGGGTGTCGCCTTCGACGACCGTGTACTCCGCGTGCCCGACGGCCTCAACCTCTCCGGGCGGTGTGGAGCGTGTTGAAGTGGGTCTGGTCGTCCCGGCGCGCGCCGAGGCCAGCTCGGCGACGGATGCCTGCTGGACCGAGACTGGGATGAGAGGCGCTGTCGCGGCGGTGTGCGGCCGTACCTCGCCCGGCGAGAGGGGCTGTTGGGCACTGGCTGTATCAGGGCGCCAGAGGCCGATCAGTGCGACGACGAGGGTGCCGATGCACAGCGCGGCAAGCGAGCCCTTCACCGACAGGGCGGCGACGTGTTCATGGTGCGCGTGACGGTCGCGCAGCAGTTGCGGGAGGTGGGTGGCGTACCAGATGGTCTCGCGGACCACGGTGGAGGCGAAGGCGGCCCAGCACACCCAGCCCACGATGGCCAACAGGTCGATCGTCATGGGGTCGCTGACCGGCTGGGCCAGCCGCTGTCCGAACTCGCTGAGGGAGGAGATGTGTTCGGGCCAGGGCGCACCGGTGGCTCGCCATAGGACGTAGGGCATTCCGGCCAGCAGGGTGAGCGTGACGGCCAGGGTCCCGGTGGCCGTGGCGGCAGCTGTCAGGCGCTGGCGCAGCTGCGGTGGATGTGTCATCGCCGGTTCGCTCTCGTCTGCCGGAGTGGATGGTGAAGTGAACGGTCCTATGGGGTGGTGCGTTCGGCGTGCGCGGTGCTGGTCGCGTGCATGGTGAGGGTGCGCAGGCCGATCAGTTGGAGGATCTGGGTGCGCTGGTGGTGGGTGACGTGGACGGTGACGGCTTCGCCCTTGACGGTGGCGGTGGCGCTGTCTCCGGTGGAGGCGACGTATGCGCGGGCCGCCGCTGCGGCCTTGTCGCGTACGAGCCGGACTTCTTCGCCGCGCCGGAGGCGGCCGATGTCCAGTTGTTGGGCGCCGGTGCGGGCGGCTTCCTGCGCCACATCCAGGGCCTGAGCCTTGCCGGTCAGGGCGAGGCCGCCGTCGACCACGATCCCGGCGAACAGCCACAGCGCGGCGAAGACGCAGACGACGAACGCGGTGACCTGCCCCCGATCGTCCCCGGCCGACAGCCCGATGCGGACCTGCGTCAGACGTTCTCGCAGTCGTCGTTTCACGGGGTGCTCCTGAAGGTGTCAACGACGGAGAAGGCTGTGTCGGCCAGCGTCACGTGGCCAGGCAGCCCGGTGTGGGTGAGGCGGCCCAGATCGGCGGTGCAGGAGACCCGTGCCGTCACGGTGGCGCCCGGCGTGAGTCCGCCGGTGGCAAGGCGGACGCTCGGGCGCCTGCAGGAGGCTCCCACCTCGCGCAGTGCTTCGTCGGCGGCACGCTCGGCCTGGGCGTGGGCGTCCTTCTCGGTGCGGGCTAGGGAGGCGGCGCGGGCTGCTTGGTGGGCGGCGTCCGCCACGACCAGACGGGCATCGGCGAGCAGCCCGAAAGCCACCACGACCAGGAACACGAGGACGAGCAGCGGCGTGACGAGCACCAGCTCCACCGCCGCCGAGCCCGTCTGCGCGTCGTCGCGTGTGCGGCGCGGCGCCCCGATCACGGCTGACCTCCGGTGGGTGTGGTGATCCTCTCCGTGGGGCCGGAGGCGGTGCCGGAAGCGTGCAGCACGAGGCCCGGGACGGGGAGCACGCGGATCACCGTCCCCTGCACGCGCACGGTGGTGTGGGTGGCGCTGCGCTCGGCGGTCACAGACGGAGAGGTCAGAACGCGGCTGCCCAGTGCTGCGAGGCTGCGTCGCGCCTGTGCCTGGCCGGCCGCCGCGGTGCCGTTCTCGGTGCGGGCGGCGGCCAGGGCCCGCTGGGCGGCGTACTGGGCGATGTGCCGTGCGTGCCAGACCAGCGCGAACTGCACCGCCAGCAGCGCGATCAGCAGCAGGGCCGGGACGACGAGCACCAGTTGGGTACTCGCCGCCCCGCGGTCGCCGCGCAGTCTGCGACGGAACCTGGTCACCGTTTAGCCGCCCAGGTCGATGCTGTTCGCCTTGGCGGTGACCTTGGCGACGATGATGCCCACCACGGTCAGGCCCAGGATCGCCAGCAGGGCGGTGACGACGATGGTCTCGGTGGTGTAGCCCGCGTCCGAGCGGGCCTGTCGGCGGAGTTCGGCCAGGTGCGCGCGTACCAGGCGGGCCAGGATGTCGAGTGGGAACATGGCGGAGCTCTCTCTAAGGGTTTCGTATGCGTACGGGTGGGCGCTTCAGGTGATCGACATGACGTGGGCGAGGGCCGGGTAGCCGATCAGCAGCAGGAACGCGGCGAACAGGCCGACCACGGGCAGCGACATCCGCTCGGTGGCCGCCTGGGCGGCGCCGTCGGCCTCCGAGATCCTCCGCCGCCGCATCGCCCGCGCCTTCGCCCCGAGCGAGCCGCGGATCTTGGCGCCTTCACTTCCGGCGAGGTTGAGCGTGGAGGCCAGCTCGGTCAGATCCGTCACGGCCAGGTGTCGTCCCAGATCCCCCAGATGAGACCAGGGGCTGGTGCGGGTGAGCTGGGCGACATGCAGGACGTGCCGCAGTCTCGCCGCCGCCCATCCCTGAGGTGCGGCCACGGCTTGGGCGAGGGCCTGCTGGATTCCGGCGCCGCCGGCGAGCGCGATCACCGTCAGGTCCAGGACAAGGCTGAGGGTGTGGCGCATCTCGCGGCGTCGCCGTGCGGCCTGCTGGCGTACCGACAGGTCGGGGGTGAAGAACAGCACGACGGCCAGGGCGAGTGAGCCGACCAGCGGCACCCACCAGCCCGCCCCGATACCGGCCCCCAGACGCAGCAGGAGCGTGGCGGCCCACGGGCCGACGAGTCCTGCGGCGGCGCAAACCGCCTTGCCCGCCAGATGCCGTTCCTCATCCGTGCCGCATACGGCCAGGTCCGCGCGCAGCAAGGCGGTGGGAAAACCCAGCGCCCGCACCAGCGGCACGGCACATCTGCCCAGCCGAGTAGCCCACTCCACGTCACCCGCCTCGCCCGTACGTGAAACCGTCTGCGGGACAGGAGTGTTGAGAGCGGTGAGGACATCGGCGAGCGCGGGCCGGGGTGGTCGCAGGCCGTAGACGAGGGCGGTCACCCCGGCGCCGAACAGGGCACCGAGCAGCATGACAATCACCGGGCACCTCCCGGTTCGGTACCCGCCGTGGTGCGGGAAGCGGTCGTGCTGATGAGCCGCACGGGTTCCTCGATGCGCCCGATCACGCTCAGGTAGGTGAAGCTCGCGGCGAACAGGGCACCCACCACGGCGAGCACCACCTGCCCGGTCAGCGAGTCGAAGGGGTCCATGTAGGGGCGGTTGAAGACCACCAGCCCCAGCACCATGCCCAGAGTGACGCTGACAGTGACGCGCACTCCGGTACGTACGCTCGCCCGTCCGGCGTCGATGCGCTGCCGCATGGCCACCTGCTCGCGCACCGACTCGGCCAGCTCCCCCAGCAGCGGCGCGAGGTGACTGCCCTGCTGCTCGGCCGCCATCACGAGCGCGGCGACCACGACATCGGCCAGTGGGTCATCGGCCTCCTGCGCGAATGCCCGCAGCGCAGTCGGCAGGGGATGCCCGGAGCGGACGGCGGCGGCCAGCTGCCGCATCTCGGGTTCGAGCGCTGCCGGGGCGATGTCCGCGGTCGCCAGCACCGCCTGCTCCAGACCGGCCGCGGCGGAGAGGGTGTCGCGCAGCATCTCCGTCCAGGTGGCCATCGCCTCCATCCGCTCCGTACGCCGGGCCGCGTGCCGGTCCGGGCCGAGCAGACCAGGAAGGGTGAGCACGGCGACCGTGGTCAGCACCGCCGCCACCGGCCATGTCGTCAGCACTCCTGCGGCCGCCCCGGCCGTCACCGCGATCACCACGCGCTGCGTGGTCCAGTCCGCAGGCAGCCGCGATACCAGTGCACGCCACAGGCCGGGCCGCCCCTCTCGCGCCGCCCGCCGCACAGCGCCGTAGCCGATGGCCACCAGGCCGAGCCCGAACACCGTCCCGCACGCGACCGCGACGCCCGTCGAGGCAGCGGGGCCGATCAGGCTGTTCATCAGGCTGCTCCCCACCACTGGTAGGCGGCTTCCCGGGCGTCCAGCCCGGCTGCGACCAGGTCATTGAGGGTCTCGGTGCGCGGTGGAGTGGCTGGCACGGCATGCCCGTCGGGGCCTGGGCGGTAGACCTCGTTGGAGACGATCTGTGCCCCGTCCGCGTCGATGACCTCGCGCACCGAATCGATGACCCGTCGGCCTGCGGCGTCCCAGCCCAGATGGACGACGAAGTGGACCGCGGAGGCCACCATCAGGTTCGTCGCCTCCAACGTGAGCCGTTCCGGGGATTGCGCAGCGTAGGAGGCGAGTTTGGTGAACACCCCGCGCGAGGTGGAGGCGTGGATGGTGGACAACGAGCCGTCATTGCCCTGACTCATGGCATTGCACATCGGGATGACCTCGGCCCCGCGGATCTCGCCGACGATGACCCGGTCCGGAGACATCCGCAGCCCCCACCGCACCAGCTCCGCCTGGTCGATGCCGCCCTGCCCCTCGATGTTCGGCTCCCGGGCCTGCATGGCCACCACGTTCGGGTGCGCCACCGGATCGGCGTCCAGACCGAGTTCGAAGGTGTCCTCGATCGTCACCAGCCGTTCCTCGGGCGGAATCTCGTGGGCGAAGGCTCTCAGCACCGTAGTCTTGCCGACATTGGTGCCACCGCCGATCACGATGTTCTTACGCGCCCGCACCAGCGCCCGCAGGAATCCCGCCAGCTGCTCGTCGCACACACCCAACCGCACGAGCTCCGCCATCGAGGTGGCCGGGAAACGGTGACGCCGGATCGTCAACGACACCCGCCCGGTAACCGCCATCACCGCAAACAGCCGGGAACCGTCGGGCAGCTGCAGGTTCAGGCGCGGCATGCCCCGGTCGAAGCGCCTCTCCTCTCCGCCCGTACGGGCAGCCAGTGTGCGGACCAGTTCCACCAGTTCCTCATCCGAGGCGGCCACCGGTGCCTCACGACGCCATGCGCCTACCGCGTCCTTGACCCACACCACATCGCAGCCGTTGACGCAGATGTTCTCGATCCGCTCATCGGCCAGCAGCCGCTCCAGGCGTCCGGTACCAAACAGCGCGTCCTTGACAGCTTGCGCGATCCGCTCCTCCACGGCGGCATCCATCACCGAACCACCCCGGGCCAACGCCTGACGCCGCTCCTCCCCCAGTTCCTCCGCGAGGAGAAGTCCCACAGTGGCCCGCCGCGCCGCTTCATCCTCCGCCGGCAAACCCGCCGACTCGCGCTCGTCGGCGTACGCCGCCAGCCGGGCCGCCACGCGCTGGCGCACCAGGTGCACCACTTCCTGTTCACCACCAGGCATCACCCCCGGCGGCATCAGCAGCTCGCTCATGATCGGCTCTCCCCGGCTCCCGGCACCCGAACCAGCCCCGTCCGACTCCGGCCACCCAGGTGCACCTCGTGTCTCTCGGTCACACGGCCACCGTCCGTGGCGTTCGCCCTCGTCGTGCTCTCCTGCGGATCTACCAGCTGACGCGCCAGCATGCGCGCGGCGGTCATCAGCGGTGTCGGACGGAACCCGGCGATGCGCAACGCGCTCTGCTTGGGGTTGTTCATCGCGGCCACGCCCTTGGCATCCCAGGGCAGGAAGACCACGTGCCTGATCCCGAGCGTGTTCGCGATCTCGTCAGCCGGGTACGGGCACGGCCCGACCACGGCCAACGTCAGCCGCCCGGCACACGCGTCAACGTCCAGGCCGAAGGCGGACACATGGGTCAGCGGCTCCGCCCCGCCGCGCGTCACCAGCACAACCTGATCCGCAGCCTGGAGCAACAGCTCGACATCCTCGCCAAGGCGGCCCACGTCCAGCAGCACCGTGCCAAGATCATGACCATCCCCCAGCAACACACGCCGCCCGGCCTCACCAGCCAGCAGCCGCACAGCCTCCCGGCACGGACCACGGCCGGGCACCGCGACCACCGCCCGCACACCGAAGGGCAGTTCACTCACCGCCCCCAGCAAAGAGCCCGGATACGGCTGCCCGGCCGCCGCCGCGACATCCAGCAGCGAGGGAGACGACGGCAGACCAAAGCGGATCATGAGGTCACCGCCGGAGGGATCCGCCTCCACCATCACCGGCCGCACCCCACCATCCACCCCCGGCGGCCACACCGCGGCAAGGGCCAGCGCCGTCGTCGTCACACCCGGAGCGCCCGAGACCGACCCGAGAACGACCATCCGCCTCACGGCGCCTCACGCCCCTCGGCAGGAAGCACCACCACGCGCGGATGCTCAAGCTGCGCCGCCCGCCGTGCCGCGCCGGTCTCCACCAACACCGTGACCACCCGAGGCCCGCCCGCCGACTCCGGCTCCCTCACGCCCGTCACCGTCCCCGCCACCGCCGATGGCGCCGTCTCCTGATCGCTGGCCGCTGCGGCACCGTCCGGGCCGGGAAGGACCGCAACACGCTCTCCGCGGGCGAGATCAGGCGGTGCGCCGCCCTGCTCCACGGCGAGCGCCACTTGCGAGTACCCCCTCGGAGGGAACACCGCGCTCGTGCCCACCTGGCCGGGAGCCAGCAACGATCCAGCGACCAGTGGCACCTTCGCCTGTCGCCCCAGCACGGTGCCCCGATCCGCGAGGGGCACCACACCTGCGTCCGCCGCCACCTCCACGGCACGCAGATCGGCCAGCTTCAGCACCCGCCCGGCCGGCACATCGTGCGCCAGCACGAGAACCTGCTCCCGCTCCCCCACCGCCTGCGCCACCAGGGCAAAGCCGACCGCTGAGACCACCACTGCCCCGGTCCCCGCCCACACCCAGCCCAGTCTGCGACGACGGGCGCCCGTCACCGGCGGCTGCTGTTCCGGGCCCGACCGGCGCGCTCCTGGCACCCGCGATCCGCCGCCGCTCAGAGCCGAAGAAGACATGGGGGCACCCACAACTCACCTCGCGATCAGAAGAATTCCAACGTTCACCGGCCCGCCCACGCAGGACAGGCCGCGCACTCAGCCCGCGTCGTCAGCGCGTGACGACGGTCTGTACCTCGTCCACCACCAGCTGCCGCTCAGCAGTCATCACCAGCCCCGGCACGACCCCGGTCTGCCCGCCTCCATGCCAGTCGACATCCCAGGTGACCTGCACCGACACCGTGTACGACCGGCCCGGCGCGGACACCGACGCTCGCTGATAGGTGTAACCACAGTCCGGCGACGACTCCTGGGGACTGTAGGCAGCCGAGTACGGCGTCCCCGGCCCCTGGCACACCACTTGCCCACCCTCACCCATCGACCACACCGCCCGCCGTGGCCGAGCCGTCGCCGTCACAGTCGCACCCTCCACCGAAGCTGACGCCGACACCGGCCCCCACGTAGAGTGCTCCACCCACATCCACGTCGGCACATGAACCACCTGCGCGAAGTTCTCGTCCGGACTCGTATGGATCACGGGCTTCGGCAACTTCAACCGCCTCACCGCCTGCTGGACGACCACCTCCACGGGCACCTGATGCCCGCCACCGCCCGGCTTTGGCTTCTCCGGCTTCTCGGGATCGAAGCGTGGCAAGATCCCCATACCGCCACCCATGTCGTATTCCCAACCGGTCGACGTGACCGTCGGCGGCCCTTCCGGTCCTCCCCCACCACCGCCGCCGCTGGGCTTCGCCACCGCGCCATGAGCCACCGGCCTGTCATTACCCGAACTACCCGGACTCCTTCTGACGCTCCGTGCCTCGGCATCGCAAACCCCAGGTGTGCACGTAACTGCGGAACCAGTACTCAACCCGTCATCGGCGGCAGCATGACGTGCAGGGAGTAGTACCACGATGCACAGCACCGCCATCACCATCGGCAAAGCGGAGCTGAGCCTCAACACGTTCCCACCCTGTCGATGTACAGACGCTCGACCGTCCAGGCCCCGTGTTGCTGTCGGACGGTCGCATCGACGCGATGGTGACCACCAGGAACATCGTCCTCTCGCTTGCCGTCTTTGGCGTAGTGCAGCCAATCGGTGGCATCTGCACAGTCCCGAATCACGACCGTCGCGGCATCACGCTTCTCCGCGACGGGGTCAAGACGCAGTTGCCCCTTGGTGACAACATCCTTCTTTCGATCCTGCGTCATCATGTAGCGCAGCAGCTCCAACGCCTCTCCCGAGGCATGCGCCTCCAGGCGCGGATACTTGGCATCCGATGTCTGCGCAGCGGCAACAAGATCGCCCCACATGGCCCGGTATGCATCCATCGCTTCTGCATGCTGCGCATTCGGCGTTCGAGAAACCGTCTTCTCCGGCAGCGGTTTGGCATCTGATGAACCGTCCGCGCAGCCGCCCAGGAACAGCCCTGCGATAGCCGCACTTGCCGCCGCCAGCGCCGCCGCCCGCCTTTGCGTTCTCACCCAGCCCCCACTTTCCGTCACCCAAACCGCTGGGGCGACAACTTTAAGTGATCGGATGCGACTGGAGTTACCCACCGCTGCAGTGCACAATCCCAATGAGTGGGGTGAATTCCGCTCCACAGCGTGACGGTGCGCTGCTCATATGCCGGTTCGCCATGAAGGCCCGGGCGGCCACCGGCTCTATTCGGCGCGCCCAGCTTTCAGGAACGCTTCGCAGTCCACGAGACGGCCGGGATTACGAACCAGGCCGTCTTCGTCCGCTTGCGGCTTCGGTATCCCCAGGCGCCCTTGGTGAGTTCATGGACGATGTGCAGGCCGCGCCCGCTCTCAGACAGTAACGCGTACAACGCCTCCAGGCCGCCCCCGCGGTTCTCCTCGGCCGGGGTGTACGGTGCCGTGGCCGGGAATGCGGGAATCTCCGGGATCTGCGGATCATGGTCTTCGACCTCGCAGATGATCCCGGCAGCGATGCAACGCAGGCGCATCTCGTACGGTCCCACCGCGTGTCTGGTGGCGTTGGTGACGAGCTCGGAGACGGTGAGTACCGCGTCGCTGATCACCTCGCCGTCGAAGCCGAGCTGGTCGAGGGCGCAGCGCAGGGCGGCACGGGCCTGGGCTGGGGCGTCGGGGGTGCAGCTTGTCCAGCGCCACACGACAAACGGGGTGGCGTTCAGGGCGTCGTGTGTGGTCATCGCCGCCCTCCTCGTGCCGCGTGGCGTCCGCGCACGACGCGGCGGTGGCGGCCACGGCCGGGACGTACGCACTCGCGCGCTTCGCATAGCGCGATTGGGCCGGCCGCCGTCACGAACGGCAGCAACAGCGCAGTGGTGAACAGAATCGGCGCCACGGCAGGGACCTCCCCGGTGATCGCGACTGGGTCGCGACCACGACACCGTGGCGCCGCGAAGAGCGGAACCCCACTCTGACCAGCTCTTTCAAGGACTTTTCGCCGCGCCGAACGCATCCGCTGACCGGTGGGCGTGAAGGGATGCAGCGGCTCGCGCTCGGCCGAGCCGGAGGCGGTTCGCGGGCAGTCCGCGGTCGACATACAGGTCGACTTCGGCGGGCGCTGCACCGATGGCAAGCGGGTCGAGCCCCACGGCGATGGCGAGTTCTCCTCGCTGGGTCAGCAGCCGTGCCAGCCGGGGATGCGCTGGCACTTGCACGGCAAACCGACAACCGTCGGGGTGCAGCAGGATGCGGGCGCCGGGGTGGAGGGTCACCCGCGGTCCGATGTCGGTCAGCGGCTGACCGGCTTCGACGAGGTGGAATGCGTCGGCGAGGGTACGCATCTGCTGTTCGATCCGCTCGTCGCCCTCACCGTGGCGCCGCCCCGGCGGGTGCGCGAGCAGCACGATCCCGAGCGGGTCGCCCTGGCCGTCGGCGCCGATCCAGGTCCAGACACCGAGCGCGGCAAACAGCCCCGCTGACACGGCCTGGGTTGCGGAGGGGGCTGGCGCGAGCGTGGAATCATTCTCGGCCCGGGAGGGGGCGTTGAGCTTGAACTCGGTCCATACCGTCTTGCCGGCCTCCTCATGAAAGGCCACGCCCCAGTCGTCAGCGAGCTCGGCGACCAGGAAGAGACCTCGCCCATGGCAGTCCTCGGCGGTGGCGTCTCGCACAGCCGGGGTTCCGCCGCCCTTGTCGCCCACCTCGATACGCAGCCGTCCGTCGCCGCAGACCACCCGCACAAGGAAGTCTCGTTCGGCGGGGCTGGCGTGTTCGATCGCGTTCGTGGCGAGTTCGGAGACGCACAGGAGTACTTCGTCGAATCGGTCGTCGAGCTGCCATGTGGTGAGGGTCTCGGCGACGAAAGTGCGCGCCTGCGCGGCGGAGGCAGGGTGGCTGGTGAAGTATCGCTGATGCTGCTGCACGGGCCGCCTATCCTTGCGTCTCAGTGCCGCTGGTTTGCCAGCCAGACGGGCGGCTCAACAGCAAGGCGAGCCGTTGCGCCGTGCCTGCCTCGTCACCGGACTCGCCCAGCTCGTACCCCCAGCCGGTGACGTAGAGCCCGTCACGAGTACCGACGGCCTCAGTGCAGGCCGGATTGACCGGGTTTACCACGCTTAGCCTTCGGTCATCTGTGTTTGTTACGGACAATCCCCATACTCTGAGCTGCTCCGCGAGAATGGCCGGTGCGGTGGTCGTGTCCATGCGACGATCTCACCGCAGTCCTGTGAGGCCCGGCATCTGACAACCTATGACACGGAGTTGATCATGCCTCTGGCTGTGACGATTACCGGCACACGGTCAACGGAGCACCGTGAACTCACCCGATACAGCAACTTGTTCAAGCAATTCCTAGGCCCATTCGCCAGTGACCAGGCGCACTTCTACATCGGGGGTGCGAAGGGCATCGACAGTCTGTCCATGCTGTGGCTTGCGGAGAACTCAGAGGCGAAGATCACGATTGTTGCGCCGGGCACGATCGCCCAGCAGCCGCCCGAAGCGCAGCAGGCAATCCAGCGGCGCCGTGAGAGGGTCCACGAGATCATCGAGCTGGGCGCGGAGGAGCTGCGGACACCGGCGTATCACGCGCGCAACTGCTGGATGGTCGACCGGTCCGACATGGTGATCGGCTTTCCGCTCCATGGTCCCGAAGGCACGTCCGGCACCTGGCAAACCATCAACTACTGTGCCCAGCAGGGGAAACCTCGCCTGATCGTGCCCGTGTCACCCATACAGCGGGCATCATGAGGGCATGAACGCGCACGACCGGCGCGTCGGCGCCGCCACCCTCAAGCGCCTCAGGCTGTCCCGCGGCTGGTCCCTCGCGCACACCGCGCGGGCCATCATCCACACGGCGTCGCGGCTCGGGCAACCCTTGGGCTCCAGCATCGCGAGTGTGCAGCGGTCCGTGGCCCGGTGGGAGAGCTCGACAGCGCCCATCCTGCCGGGCGAGCGGTATCAGCTCCTGCTCGGCCACGTTTATGCGCGCGGCTCCGACGGACAATACAGTCTCGGCCTTGGCTCGGACTTTGCCGAGCTGCTCGATGCCCTTGCTCACCTGGGGGAAAGCCAGCGCCAGCTCCACCAGCTGCGCGCTCTGCTCGTGCGCACCGCCACAGATGGGGGCGGTGGCCTGCTTGCGTTGCTCGGGCCGTCGACGCAGCGCGCCTTGAACGAAGCGCTCGCTGATCCAGCCCGTATCGACGGAGAGCTGCTCGGAAGAATGCGTACGGCCATCGACGACGTGAACGGGCAGGTCGGCAGCATCCCGTTCGTGCGCCTGCAATTGCTGCTCGCGCCCATCATCGAATCCTGCCGCCGACTCCTCGCAGATGCCGTGCCCCCGCCGAGGCTCCCCGAACTGTGCTCGATCGCTGCGCAGGCATACACCCTCGCCGGCCGTCTCGCCTTCGAGACCCGCGACGACGACGCATCACGCGCTCTGTACGCCGCAGCCACTGACACGGCCAGCCGCATCGGCGACCCGTGGCAACGCGCCGTCGTCCAAATGAGCCACGCTCTGGTCACCCTGTACTCGACGCCTGGTATCAGCGCCGCCCGTACCCTCGTCGATGCCGCCGTACGCGACGCGCGAGCCGGTGCGAGCATCACCGTCCGCGGTCGCGCTCACGCGCTGCAGGCAGAGATCGCCGCACGCGCCGGGGCCCAGCGGCACGCGCAGGCCGCACTGTCGCTGGCGTGGTACGACATGGACGGTGACCGGGAGGGCGATCCTTCATCGAGCAGCTTCTCGCCCGCCCACCTGCGCGGTTTCGACGGGCTGTGCGAGCTGTACGTCGGCGATCCTGCAGTGGCCCACGATGCGTTCGCCCGGTCCGCGCAGGCGCTCACCAGGCCACGCGAACGCGTGCAGCGCGCCATCGTTACCACCGATCAGGCTCTCGCCCGCATCCGGCTCGGCGATCCGAGTGCCGCCGCCGAGCTGCTGCACGAGTGCATCGACGGGGCCTCGAGCACGGGCAGTCGGGTTGCCACCATCCGGCTCCGCCGGGCACGGCAGGAGCTGCGTCCGTGGCGTACAGAGGGTTTCGTCGCCGATCTTGATGACCACTTGATCGGTGCTCTTGGGGCGTAGCGATGGTCGTGGAGGTGGGAGATGCCAGCAGGGGACAGTCGTTGCCTTGAGCCACCGGTCTTCGATGTAGCCCGCCATACTCGTCTTACCCCCAGCCTCGCCTTGCGTCTCTCGGCGCGATCTGTGTCGCGATCAGACACACAGACGATCTCCGTGTGCATGAAATTCCGAGTGCTGCTGAACTCCTCAGACCCGTTTTCCCACCCATGAGGGCCGGGCTTGTCAAGCGTAGGCGTGGTCCCGACCCGCGGCTTTTGTTCTGTGCCGAGGCGCTTTCGTTTGTGGGCCTTCCTGGCTTGTCCGGCAGGGCTCTGCCGTGCGGGGAGCCGCTGCTGTCGGGAGCGAGGAAGCGTCACGAGTCTTCAGGGGTGTGGTCGTTGATGTCCCCGATGTTCTGATGGCCTGGCGGAGTTGGCTCACATCCACCCATTCGGCGTCTGGCCGGGCAGGTCGGCGCCATGACCGTGGTTCGGGGATCCGGGCTGCTCAGTCAGGTCATCGAGCACGGGCGACGGCCCGTCTCATGGGCAAACGCGAGCTCACCCGGGGTCTGTGACCGCCCCTGGCGGTTGTCATCGGCTGCTGTCATCGGGACTCCTGCCGGCCGTGTGGGACCTCGGCTGCGCGCAGCAGATGGTAGGCGCGGGCCAGCAGGCGGCGGGCGATCGCGGTGGTGGCGATCTTCTTGCCCCGGCGCCGGGCGAGGCACTGGTAGGAGGCGGCGAATTCCGGCGAGCGTTTTGCGGTCTGGGCGGCCTCACACAAGATCCACCGCAGCCAGTCCGAACCCTGCTTGGAGATGTGGCCGTGCCGGACGGTCAGATCCGAGCTGCGGACGGTTGGGGTGAGGCCGGCCCAGGCGGTGAGCTTGCGGGCGGAGGCGAAGCGGCTGATGTCACCGATCTCGGCGACGATGATGAGGGCGGTGAGCGTGCCCACCCCCGGCAGCTGGGTGAGGGTTTTGACTCGCGGATCACCACGGGCGTGGGCCAGCAGCTGTTGGTCCAGGGCGTCGATCGGTTCTTTGAGCGCGTCCATCAGGACCAGGAGATCGTCGACCACTCGGCGTGAGGCGTCCGGCAATTCCAGGCCGTCCAGCCAGAGGCGTCCCGGAGCGGTGAAGTAGCTGCCGGGGCGGTCGCAGCCGTAGTCCGCCAGGACGGCATGCACACGGTTGCGCAGCAGAGTGCGCAGACGCACCAGCTGGCAGCGGTGGCGCAGCAGGGCCCGTTGCTGGCGGACCTGGAGCGGGGCGATCCACGCTTCCGGCAGCAGATCCGCGCGCAGCAGCTGCGCAAGGGTTGCCGCATCAACCTTGTCGTTCTTCAGCCGGGCGGAGGCGATGGCCTTGCACCGCAGAGGGTGCACGAGGTGCGGCTCGAAGCCGTAGTCCTCCAGCAGTTCCACCAGCCAGCCCCAGCCGTAGGCGGCCTCAAAGGCCACCGGGGCTCCGATTGGAAGATCCCCGATCACCGAGAGCACCGTCTCGACCCCGTTGAGCACGTTTCGATTCACCTGCACCGCACCGTCGTGATCAACGACCGCGATCTGCGAGCGCTTGCGGTGCACGTCGATGCCGACCTAGACCGACATTGAGGGCCTCCTTCCCGAGCACGTACGGGACCCGGAACCAGAATCCACCGGGCTGTGCACGGAAGGGGGCCCGGCCCTCATAGAGTCAGGTCAGGCAGCCCGGCGACGCTCGCGCTGCCGCGGGCCTTGTTCAGCGGGTTGAGGGCCGGGTTCGACCGCGAGTCCGCCTGCTGCTGTTCACTGAGCCACGCATCGAGGAGATACCGGCAGTACATGACCCTCCCGCCGGACCCCATCCGGAAGCTGGGCGGCCCCTGCCGTCGATGGCGCCACACATACAGGGTGTTCACCGAAATACGCACGTAACTTGCGGCGTTCTGAACATTCAGGAACGCGGCTTCAACTCCAGGCTTGGACTGGTTACGCATCGAGTGTCTCCGGGGTAAGCGCTGTAAAAACAGCGGACGTTCCATCCTTCCCGCCCACCGCGCGGCGAATCCGCACGGATGACTGCTGGCGAGCAGGATCAGAATCCGAAGAATCAGTGATTTGGTGCGGCTGCCCTGTCGTGATAGCGCAAGGTGTCGGTCAGCGTCTGCTGACGTTCGCGGCCTCGGGACTTGCGCTGGCAGACGTATGTTCCGGCTCGCTGAGGTCGCTCAGTCCGCCGCAGTATTGAACTACGGCCAGGGTCCACTTCTGCCGCAGGACGCTTGAATACTTCACCGGCGACCAGACAGGCCCTGCGGACGAGGTTCGAGCAGAGCCGTTCGGCGAACCCACCGAGTTCCCCAAGAACGAGGCGACGATCCCATGCCCTCGATCACCGAAATCATTGAGAGCTTCGAGATGCTGATCAATCTTGCCAAGTCTACTGCCGTGAAATTCCGGGGACTTGAGATCCACCGAAGCATCCCAGAATTGGACGCTATCGAGGCCATGTGCAAAGACGCTATCCCTACTGGGACGATGCCGTAGAGCACCAGAGCTACTTCACAAGCTTCCCCTCGGAGGGCTGGGGGGCCGACGGCCGTCGTAACGGCCGCAGTCATCTCACAGCCGAGAGCGGCCATCCAGTGCCAGCCGACAATCTCCTGCTGCGCCACGATGGGCCGTCAACCCGTGCTCGGCGGCCACTTATAGGCAGAGACAGTCTCGGCATATGGCTTCAGCATCGGTTCGACCTCGCGACGCAGGAGATCCGCGTCCGCGACGGACAGCGTAAGGGAGGGGCGACGCAGTCGTACGCTCCAAGAGGCGGGGTCGGGGAACGCCTCAAGGCGGCTGACGAAATCTCGCAGGACCAATCCTTCGAGGAAGGGCGCGAGGCCGTGGATCCGCAGATCGCAGCCCTCCGTGAAGGAGCGCTCGGCGAAGACCACAGGCTCGTCGAGGGTGCGCACCTCGCTTGCGACTTCCCCGCGACCGATCACGCGGCCCTGGTCCCGGGCAGGTTTGCCGAAGCAGCGGCGGGTGGAATACAAAAACACCTCGTCGCCCTCCCGAATAGTGCGAACCGCCCGAGCACGCGCTGCCGGGAAGGCCATGCGCTGCTCATTGAGGACCCAACTGAGGGCGGTGCGATCACCGATGATCACGAGGTGCGTGGCTGGCATGCGGCCCAGGATATCGACACGGGGCTCCAGGTTGGGCGCCATCCCGCCCGGTCCAGCCTCCACCCGGGCGCCCAAGCGGTGCGCCAGCGGGTGACGAGAGTGCCGCCCTTCGCCTAAGCCAGTTACTGGCCGCGCGAGAAGAGGGCTGCCTCCACCTGATCAGGCGCGACGCAATGCTTCTGTGCGTGGTCGTGCAACGCAGTAAGGTACTGCCCGTACTGGTCGGTGGTCCAGCCGTTCTCCGGCCAGGAGGCGTCGCCGGCCACCTTGGCCTTGGGGGGCGCGGGAGACGACGCTGTCCAAGATGACCGCTCGGCGCGGCCCGATGCCGGTGTCGTCGTGTCCGGCGAAGTAGAGCACCTTGGTGAAGAAGGCCGGGCCCAGGTGCGGGATGCGTTGGTCTTCGTGAAAGGCTCGATACGCGTCCGTGGCTCCTCGTTCACGGAGTATCCCGAGTGCGGCGCCGAGCTGGGCATCGATGACCGCAGACGTGGAGTGCTCGAAGATGCGCCCGCGTCGGCTCACCGATTGCGCCTTGGCGCCACTCCCCCGCACCAGGGCGGCCACGAGCAGGTGGCGGCGGCCCCTGACCGTGTCTGCTTGCCGGGCGACACTGAAGACGGTCCGCCGATCAACCCGAGGCCAACGTCCCACGCGCGCACAGGCGTCGAGGGCCGTTGGCTCCTTCGCGGCAGGGGAAGCGGAGACGGCGTGGCAGGCAGAATGCGGCACGGTCAGGCGCCCGCGACGGGCACCGCATCGCCGAGCTCTGCCGCGATGCGGCCAAGGGAGGCGCGCGGTGGTGCAGTAGGCGGTGTCGGACGGTTGACGCCGGGCACGCGCAGTAGGCACTCGGCGGAGGCGCGGAGGAGTTGGTTCTCGGGGATATCGGCGGTGTACTCGTCATATGCGTTCTCGACGGGGAAGGTTAGGCCGAAGTGGCGGCGGATCTGGTCGGCCTCACGGGTTCGGCTAAGCACGAGCAGGGAGGTCTCCTCAGTGGTGCATTACCCCTGCAGCGCTCCCTGGCGCAGGGCGCGTTTGAGTTGGTACTTCGTAGGCGTGGGCGAGCGCGGAGACGAGTTCGTCGTGCTCGGCACCCTCGACGGTCTCGTCGCGCCAACCTTCAGGTTGCGGGCGTAGCCGAGCAGGAAGAACAGCCGGGCGAACGGTGATCGAGGTGCTGCCCGCACCGTGAGGGTTGCCGCACCATACCTCAATCATTCCCCCTCGCGGATGTAGGTCACCCCGAACGCCTTGACCTGGCGGTATATCTGGTGCCTGGTAGCCAGGTCGAATGCATCACCGGTGACATACTGGAAGATATCGAGACCGCGGCCGAGCACGATCTTCCAGCCGGTGTCGGTAACGATCGAACGGTCGTGGATCGTGTTGGTGAACGAGACGTCGAGGTTGATGCCGCCGGCTGCTGCGCCCTGCTTAACCTTGAGCAGGAGCTCAAGCTGCTTGCGGACCTTGTCCTCACCGCCGTTGCTCTCTGAGGTGATGAGTTTGACGTTGACCTCGTCGGCGGCGTCTTTGACGGCTGCGATCTCCTCGATGAGTTCCATGAGGTTGCGGGCCTGGTGGAACTGGCGAATGTAGGGGTCTGTGATCGTAATTTGCCCAGCCCCGCGCAGGTAAGGGGCGAGCAGCGTGTCGAACGAGACGCCGCGCTGGTTCTCCTGGAACTCACGGTGCCCCTCGAACAGCGGAGCCACCACATGCGCGTGCTCATCCAGAGTCCTATCCTGGACGGTGGGTACCGCCGCGCCGGTCAGCGGTTCGATCGCGCTATCAGCAGCCTCGGAACGCTCGCGGCGCTCGCAGTGGTAGTAAGCCGGGTATTCGTCCTCCTCCAGGGTCGAGACTGCGTGCCAGGTGCCGCTTCTGTCCAGGTACCCGAACTTGACGTCGGCCATCGTCGAGTCGATCCGCAGGATCTGGTCCTTGACGCGCTTGCGCCCCTCGATCGCGAACCGCAGGATCTCCTCGATCTCCTCAGGCGCTGCGTCCCCGTGCGGGTAGAGGATCTTCATCAGCCCGGAGAACGTCTTATGGATCCCGTCGCGGTCACGCGTCGAGATGTCCGACGAGAGCGAGAAGTGTTGCTGGTAGCGGTCCGAGTAGTCTTGGGAGCGCATCGACTTGAGTACTTCGGCGATGTAGTCGACGACGAACCCGTAGCCGTCTGAGAACATCTCCCCGCGGATGGTGTCGACCTCCCACCCAGGGATGTAGTGGTGCAGCCGGTCGAGGTAGGCGGAGTCGTGGTAGCTCTCGGGCAGCTCGTCGAACAGGTCGGAGTGCTTGAGCATGTACGGCACGGTGTGCGAGGTATTGCCGACGAATACCATAGACGCCTCAGCGCCGAGCGTCTCAACGCCGCGGGAGAAGGACTTGTTCGCCATGTAGTTCTTCATGATGTCGACGAGCGCCCTGTCGGTGCGCTTCTTCTTGCCCGCGAACTCATCGAACGCGACAACATCCCAGTAGCCGACCAGGCCGATGCGCCCGTTGGCGTTGTTGACGAACAGCTTCGGCACAGTGACTTCGCCACCAGAGATGAGCATGCCGTGGGGCGAGAACTCTGAGAAGATATGAGACTTTCCGGTACCCTTGGGGCCAAGCTCAACAAGGTTGTAGTTACGCTCGACGAACGGGATGAGCCGCACGAGCTGGAGGAGCTTGGCCCTCCTCCCGAACAACTCGGGATTGAACCCGATGGACTGCACGAGCAGGTCGATCCACTCGTCAGTAGTGAACTCGCGCCGAGCCACCAAATAGCCCTCGATGTCGAAGTTCGACAACTGGATGGGCTTGATCGACCCGAGAATCCACGGCACGACCCGCGGGTCGGCACTGTGGAAGTACTCGATGTCGCAGATGCACCAGACTCCTCCGACGAGCAGCTTCGGGTGCGCCTTGATCGTGGCGGGCTCGACAAGCACGCCCTTGATGCCGAGGTTTGCGAACTCGGCCTCGTAGACGTCGTCCTTCTCGTTGAGCGTGGCCGTGACCTTGTCGATGATCCGGTGCCGCCCACGCTCGCGGATCGTGGATTTCACCAGCTCGGACTGATTCCGGTGCACGTAGTGGTCGGCCAGAATCTTACGCACCGTGTCGATGCCTGCCTGAATGGTGGCCTCGTCGTCAGAGGCCGCGTACTGCCCGAGCAGGTACTCCAGCACGTAGGACGGCACGATGGCGTTGCCCTTGACGGCCTTAACCAAATCCTTGCGTACGACGGCGCCTGGGAAGAGTCGGTTGATCTTGCGGTCCAGTTCACTCTGCACCGGAGCAGCACCGGCTCGCGCATCCGGGCCAACCGGTGCCTCCTGGCTGACCTCGCTCACTTCGCTCATGGCCGTACCCTCCCTAGAAGTCGAAGTCCGAGGCGAACGAGCGCTTCAGCGTGTACATCGCCTTGCCGTAGACGCGCCACTGGGTCGTGTTGGGGATCAGTTCCTCCAGGCGGAACTCGACCACCCTGTTGTTGTACTCGTTCGCATCTTGGCTGAGCAGCATGACGGCGCTCTGATACCGGTCACGCTTGTCAGCAGATTTCTGGTCGAACACCAGCTGAGCATGGTTCGAGATGAGGGTCTCGCCGAAGTACAGGCCGGCTCGCACAGTGCGTGGCTGGACCTTCTCGCTGACCGGCTCGGTCTGGAAGAGCTTGACGACCAACTGTCCGGTGGTGATCTTGTCCGACTCGGGCAGGATTTCGACGTTGACCAGCCGAGTGTCGCTCTTGCGCTTCTTGTTGATGGCGAGCACCGGCACGACGATCTCCTGGAGGCTTGCCCCACCGTGGACGAACCTCGCGCCGGAGCCCTTGAGTCGCAGTCGGTGGATCGACTTGGGAATCTGCACCTCGTAGTCGCTGTCGAGCCCGAGTTGCGCTGAGTTGAACGTCTTGAACGCCGGGTCCGTCTTCAGCCCTGTGCCCAGCACGTAGCGGCGTGCCTGCACGGCGATGTTGTCGCCCTGGGGGGCGACGGATAGGTAGCCTGCGTCGTCGAGCGCGGAGTCCTGGAAGAGGAAGCCGTGGTCGGCGGTCACGAGGATGTTGGTCGCGTTGGCGTTCGTCAGGCGCTTGACGAGGTCGACGAGCTCCTCCAGCGTCTTCTCCGCGGCCTCGAACACCTGCCGTTCGGTACCTTGCTTGTCCCCTATCGCATCGATGCGGTTGTGGTAGACGTACAGCACCTGGTGCTGCTGGTACAGCTCGCGAATCTCGTCGCGGGTCATACCGAGCAGGTCTTCGGCGGGGACTGCCGTGCCCATCACACTGGCGAGGATCTTGCTGCGATTGTCAGTCCCTGCAGACGGCTGGCCGTCCACATCGACGCGATCGCCCTTGCCGGCGTATCCGATCGTGGTGTGCGGCAAGAGCGCGGCCATCCCGAGCTGGGTGTAGCTCGGCAGCACACCCAGAACGGCATCAAGGGTCGCGTCGAAACGGTCCTCCTGGCGAATACGCGAACCCAGTTCGTCGGCGATCTCGTAGCGCAGGGCATCGGAAATGATGACGACGGCCTTACGACGGCCGTCCCGTGTGATGGGCCTGACGTGGTCAGCAAAGAACGAGGTCTGCGGCCGGAGCAAAGCGGAACGCCACCGGTCGACTCCATCAACATGCTGCTGCCAAGCGGCGCCCAGGGTGTAAAGGAACTTGTTCGCATAGAACGACTCGACCTGTGCTCGCAGTCCCTCCAGGGGTCCGGCGAACTCGGCGGTGCGGGCCGCGTGGGTGAACTGGCGGTAGAGCTGGTCGATGCGGAACCACTCGTGCCGGTACCGATCCAAGCCCTCGTCGAAGGACTGCATCGACAGGCTGAGCGTGCTGAGCGCGGTCAGCAGGTCGGAGGCGCTGCCGATCGCGGCGTACAGCTTGCGGTACCCGTCGATCCAGATGCTGGTCTGGCGGCTGCGGATGACCTCAGCGATCTCGCGGGCCGCGACGGTGCGGTCGGCGACCGCACGCGCAAGATCACTGATGATCTTCCGGTCGACTTCCTCAAACAGGTCATTGCCCAGCAGGTCCTGGAAGTCTGCGTCCTCGATCGTGCTCGCGTAGTCCAGGTCTCGGGCTACGCGTTTCGCGAGCGTGGTCATCGCCTTCTGGCTACGGACGTCGTAGCGCAGGCTTCCGAAGTCGAGCTGGATGTTCCGTAGCCCGCCGGGACGTTCAGATTTGAACCCGTCAATCGCCTGCCGGAACATCCACAGTACGAAGTCGTCGATGCTCGGGCTCTGCGACTCGTAGCCGTAGATCGAGGCGACGCCCTGCCAGAAGAAGTCGTCAAGGCCGTACTCGACGAGGATGCTGTACTTCGCCTCCGCACCATTAGCATTCTCGACCAGCAGGGTGCGGGTGATCTCCATGAGACTGTGCTCACGCTGCCCGAGCAGCACAGCCGACATCTTGGCTTGCAGCAGCCGCGCATCATCGCCTGCATGGAGCAGCTCCCTGAGGATCTGCACTCGCTTCGTCGCCCGGAAGAACTTCTCGTGTGCCCGCACGACCTCGCCGATGCCATCGGCGGCGAGCCCGAGTTCCTGCTGCACCAGTGAGGTCCGGTCCGCAGTGAACACCCCGTAGGCCAGCTCCAGGTCGAGCAACCAGTTGCCGATCCCTGTCGGCACGGCACCCGAGCGGTAGACGAGGAACTTCGTGTCAGGCTCCACGTGCAGCAGCCGGTGCTTGACCGCATACTCGTCGTTGGCGACACGCACGATGTCGACGCCATCCAAGCCGAGTGAGTCGAGGTCAGCGGCGTACTCGCCCTCGGGGTCGTGCCAGAACACCACCCGCTGCGTCTCGAAACGATGCTCCAGGTGTGACCGGACGGCGGATGTCTCAGTCATTGCTTGCCTCAAGGCCGGGAATCTTCTTCAGGGCGGCACCGAGCTTCGGGTAGTTGGTCTTCACGCCGTCATCGAGGTCGATCTGTACCTGCTGGGTCGCCAGCGGGTACAGCACGTCGTGCTCGTACTCGTCAAGCTCAAGCAGAACCTTGCGCAAGCGGTCGACCTCCTTCTGCGCGGCAGCCTTCTCCCGAGCCGTGCCCGTCCCCGCGGCGAGTCGCTCGTGGTGCTGTCGGCTGGCCTCCAACTTCGCCTTGTACTCGCGCAGGTACTCGTTCAGCACGGTCGAGGCGGTCGACGGCGTGTAGCGGTGCATGTAGATGAGGGCGTTGAACGATCCCTTGGGGCTGGAGAACATCCAGTAGATCGGGCGCTTCTTGTACCGCTGAACGTGGTCCTTGTAGAACGACTTCACGAAGTAGTCGCGCAGGTTCTTGACGCCGAGTGACTCTGTGACGAAGCGCAGATTCTCTTCAAAGTGCTGCTCGCCGAACGCCACCCGAAGGAACTGGCGGAATCGCGCCACTATGTCGTCCTCGAACCAATCGCCATCGACGATCGGAATCACATTGTCCTTGTCGGGCAAGAACGACGGGTCCGGCACCTTCGCGATGTAGTCCTGGAGCGTGTCGCCCTGGTTGGCGAGGATCAACCCCGGTTCGTCGAGGCTGTAGCGCCCGAGCATGCAGCCGACCGCGTAGGAGACGAGATCGCCGGCCCGCTGCTGGGCATACAGCTTCTCCTGCTCGGCTGCTGACTTGCCCTCCCCGAAGCGGGCGACTGGGTTGCAGTGCAGCGTGATGCGGTCAAGCGATACCTCGACGTCGACCTCAGACGCCAGGCCGTATGCTTCGGCGACCTCCGCGTTGACTTGGGTCTCCAGTTCCCGCGCACGAGCGGCGA
Organism: Streptomyces sp. NPDC002076; assembly: GCF_053593835.1. Taxonomy (NCBI): domain Bacteria; kingdom Bacillati; phylum Actinomycetota; class Actinomycetes; order Kitasatosporales; family Streptomycetaceae; genus Streptomyces; species Streptomyces sp. NPDC002076. The sequence goes on along the minus strand of NZ_JBSFDI010000009.1, from coordinate 198,856 downwards.
CGGCGATGCCGCGTTCCAGCGCATCGGCGACCGCTTTCCGCAGTAGGCTCTCGCCGTCGGCCACGACGTCCAGGGCGCCGAACTCCCATGCCGTCTCACGGCTGTTCCAGTCGGCTCTGTGAATGTCGACGAGTTCTTCGACGGAGGAGACGGCGGTGTCAGACACGTCGACGACCGGCAGCTGAGCGAGCGTGCCCACCTCGACGTTGAGGGTCGGTGACGTCGCTGCCAGCATCTCCCGGGCGACGGTCGCATTGCAGATCGCCGCCAGGTGCAGCAGGTCCCGTTCGTTCCCGAAAATCGACGAGCCGGCGTCGGCGAAGATGAAACCGGTCGGAAAGAGACGGAACGCGGGCAGCCCTGTCCCGACCTTCGACCAGGACACCGATGGGCGGAAGTACAGCTGCGGGCTGCGGATCACCGCCTTGGGGCGCTCGGCCATCAGCTCCCGGCCGTCATGCTCCCAGTTGACGACCCAGTCATGATTCCCGTACCACTTTCGGTAGTCGCCACCTTTGTTGTAAGGGAACCACTTGAACGCGCTTCCCGCGGCTTCCTCCCTAGTGAGGCCAGGGCCGAAGCGGTCGGCGCTCACCTCGGTCCACAGGCGGAGGAAACGCTCGTTGTCCGCAGTCGCCATTCCCTGCCGCGGTACCCCGACCTGCGCGAGTGGCCTCCCCAGAGAGAACGCCTTGAGCATCTGGGCGGACAGCCAGTAGGCGATCCTCATGTCCGGAACGGCCGTGAACTCACTCGGCGCGAACAGCGCGTATCGCTCATTGGTGACAGGGAACGTCAGGGGAACGCCGGTTGAGTCCGTCTCGTAATAGCGGACACACTGGAACGTGGCCTTCGCCCTATGATCGGGCACGTTCTGAATCACGGTGGCCGCGGTCCCGAAATTGATGCCCATGCTGGTGCTGCCTTTGCCGACGTAGGGCATGTGCACCATGTTCCGAATGCTCTTGCGCGTGACGATCGTTTCGCGGAGCTCCTTGTATGTGAGGAGGAACATCCACGCCTCCATCGTCACCATCGCGGAATACCCGCCGGACGCCACCATGTCGAACGATCGCTCGATGAACATGGAGAAGAGGTCGGACTTGGTGCTCGGATACTCCTCCTTGACGTACTGGGCGAGGCGGGACGCCATGTTCTTGCCGCCCATATATGGGGGGTTGGCGATCAGCACGTCGTAAGGCTGGGACAGGTAAGCGGCCTGCTTGATGACGATCTCGGCACGCTCACGCAGATCTTGCGCGAACAGTCCGTGGTCGTCGGGGTTACTCACCTGGAAGCGCTGCCTGACCGACTCAACCACGGCTCTCTTCGGCCGGATGAGGGCGCCGAAGGTGTCCGCGTGCGCGAACTGGTTCCAGAACGCCTCCTCGGAGGCACGGTCACCGTTGCCGGTGACGAGGGCATCCAGCTCGTCGGAGGTGAACGAGACGGGTTCGAGCACGCAAATGTTCGGCTCGACCTGCTTGTTGAAGAACGTTCGCTGACGAGCGCGGCCCTTCATCGTGAGCGCGAACGCAGCCAGCGCACCGGCACGGGGGTCGATCTCGGTCCCGTAGAGGTTGTTGGCGAGGATGAGCCCCGGGATATCAGACGGCGCGTAGCCCTCTTCCTCGTATATGGCGTATAGCAGGTCGAACGCGTAGGTGAGCATGTGACCGGAGCCACATGCGGGGTCAATGATCTTCAATTCTTCAGGGCCGGCAACCGTGAGGTAGTCGGTCTCTTTGTCGACCGGAGCGATGTAGTACTCCATCTGATCGGCGAGCCGCGAGTTGGGCCGGTTGAGCAGCCATAGGCGCCCGAGGGAGTTCTCGACGAGGTAGCGGACGATCCAGTGCGGGGTGAAGAGCTGGGTGGCGGCCGGGATCTCGGCGGCGCCGGCCTTCTTGTTCTTCTTGAACCCAGCGAAGACCTCGTCCTTACGCTCGGAGATGTAGAACTGGTACAGCCAACCGATGACCTCGACGTCTTGGCAGACGTCCCTGGTGAGCACGGTGACGGCCCGGGCTAGCACGGAGTCGTCTGCGAGCAAGCTCGCGGGGATGAGCAGCTCGGTGTAGTCGCCTTCACGCTCAAACATGAACGGCATCGAGCGATTCCAGTGACGGCAGTACTCCGCGAGCAGCAGCGAGTACGCCTCGCCCTGTGGGTCGTCGCTTCGGCGCGTACCATTGAGCAGGCTCGTCACAGTCTCGGCGGTGCGCGTGTTGGTGACGACCGTGCTGTCGATGTTCCCACGTTTGGCTTCCGCGAGGATCTCCGGCTGGCCATCCTCGCGGCCGTGTTCGGGTGAGACGACGCCAATGCCGGTGTAGCCGTTGGCATCCATAAACCGCAGCGCGATGATGCGGTTGAACCAGGTGTAGGCAACTTTGTCGGCCACGGTCTCGCGGCCCGCGTCGCCGCCGCCGGCAGCGTTGACGGCCTTCTCCAGTGCCGCGACGGCGCTGCGCTGCTCGACACGCTCGGGCGAGGAAGGGGCGAGCACGACCGTGATGCGGGCCGCAACCTCGCGGATGAGTGCGGTGCGCGCCCAGGTGGCGAAGGACTTGAGCGGAGCGGTTTCCATCAGAGTGCGATTCGCTTTCCGTCGTTGAGTGTGGACAGCAGCGTGCTACGGAGCGCGTCGAGGTACCGGTCGACGTCCTCGATCGTCTCCAGCACGCCGTGGACACCCGGCACAGTGATGGTCTTGACCGAAACGGTTTGCTTGACGGGTGCCGGCACGGGGCCGTCGTCGCCCGTGGGGCGTGTGGAGGACACGAGCTGGTCGAGCAGCTCAGGGTAGGTCGTCTCTTCGAAGCTGTTGCCCACCTCGCGGACCAGGGCGATCTGCGTCTCCCGCTCGACGCGAGCGATGATCTGGTCGATCTTGCTCGCGACCCGCTGTTGTGCGTCCTCGGTGGCGTTCGCGTAGTAGACGCTGCCGAGCACCTCCGCCTTGCGCCCTTCGATCGCCTGAATCACCGTGGCCCGGTTGCTCGCGAGTGCTTCGCCGATCTGCTTGCTGAGTGCCTCTGCGGCTTGCTTGAGCTGGGTCATGCGGTTGCCACGGAACGCATTGGGATCTCCGAGCAGCCGCTTGACATCGGCGTCGCTACCGGTGGGCAAGTAGCCAAGGTTGTTCGTGTTCGCCGTGAGCAGCGTGACAGCTTCGTCGTAGATGACCCGCTGGCCTCCGCTGAGGAACGACTGGATCGGGTCTGTCACGGATTCCTTGGCGTCGAGCAGCTCGTCACCGAGACCGAACTCGGTGAGGTACCACTCGTCGGGCTTACCGACGGCCTGTTCGAGCAACGCGATCGGTGCGGTTAGCTGCTCCACGAATGGGTACTTCGACCCGTTCATCTGAGCCTTCAGCTCGTCGAGCTTGCCGCGCAGCTTGTCGCCGCCGTGACGGGCCAGCTCCAGGGGGTCCTTCGGCGCGGTCGCCTCGTCGAAGAAGTCGCTGCAGAACTTGCGGAACATCGCGACCTTGCGCTCGTCGAAGGCCTTCTGCGGAGCGACCACCGCATGCGAGTGCTTCTGCGTGTTGCGCAGCACCGTCGCGACCTCAGTGCGCTTCAGGGTGTTCCCATCGACGGTGATCGTGAGCTTCGAGGTGCCGACAAGCCACGCGATGACGACCTCGATCGAGGCAAGATCCCAGCCGTAGGGTTTTGCCTGGAACGCACCCACAATCGTCTTGACGGTCGCCTGCTCGCCGAGCCGGTCTCGTTGCAGAACGAACGAGAACACTTCGTCGCCCGGGGTAGCGAGCATCGACAGCGACGGGTCGTCGAACATGCCCGACTGGTCGGGGTTGGCGAACGTGGCGACCTGCTGCTCGCTGTAAGTCGCCCCGCCGAGCAGGCGGAGCTGGGTGTAGGTACGGCTGACGAGGTCTTGGAACCCATCGGTCACACGAGCGATGGCGTCCTGCGATGCGGAGGTCACGTCGGCGGCGTTGATTACGAGGTCTGCCTTGCCGATGGCCCGGCGGATGCGCTCGACGATTTCCTTCTCGCGCTCGACGTTCTGTGTCGCCTTGGAACGAAGGATCTGGTCCTCGATCGCCGAGAGCGAGGTCGTCTGCTTGCGCTTGGTGTACTTCTCGGTCTTGATGAGCAGCCGCAGGTCGGACAGGGCACGCTCGTCGGGTTCCAGGATGACGCGCAACTCGTCTTTGCCGGCGCTGTGCATCCGGGTCTCTTCGGGGCCGAACGGGTACTCCGGAGTGATGAAGTGAACTGTCAGCTCGCGCTGCTGTCCATACACCTGGTCATCGAGCTTGTAGCCGAACGCGAAGTCCTGTCCATTCTTGGCGTACCGAAGCTTGTTGGTGCGGATGACATCGCTCGTGAGCATCTTGAACAGGCGACCGCTGACCTCGGACGCGTCGATGTCGACGTTCTTGATCTCTTCCTCAATGACCTGTTCTTCGTTGGTCAGGTACACGTAGACGTTGCCGTTGCGCTGCACGTATGTCTGGGTCTCCAGCAGCGTCAGGGCCTCCTGTACCTGCTTGGACAGGGCGGGCAGGTCAAGGCCGAACTGGTCGTAGACCAGCACGGTCAGGTTGCGCGGGGTCGCGTGGAAGCCCTCGACGTACTTGACCAGGAACAGCGCCTTGAGGAGGCGCACAGCAAGCGCGTTGTCGAGGTTGCGTTCGGCAACGTCGATCGAGCGCTGCGCGGCGGACTTCAGCGAGGCACGGATGCCCGCGAACATGTGGTCGAAGGTCGCGAGTCTGCCGACCTCGACATCGCCGACGTCCTTGGCGACCTGCTGCACGACGCCGAGCATGGAGCGCTCACCGACCGAGCTGTTGCGGCCCTCGAACACGTTGTGGTCCGAGATGCCTTCTATCGCCGCCTGGAAGAGCGGGAACTGGTAGCTGACGAATGGGTACGTGCCGGCAAAGTGCGCCTCGTCGGTGTAATTGCGGTAGGTCTTCGCACCGTCAACGAAGTCGAACAGCGTCTTGAAGTTCGCGTGCTGCTCAGCGTAGATCTTCGCGAGGGCGGACTTGCCCGCCTCATTCTTCTCCAGAAGACGCTTGCGGATGACCTCCTCAACATCGGCGCTGGTGAGTTTCACTCGAGTCCTGAATCGCGCCTGGATCTTGGAGAAGTCGTTGCCCTGCTGCTTGGTGCGGTCGCCGACGACCTTGTCCATGTCCTCCTGGGAAGTGACGAACACCCACGCTCGCCCCTGGCACTTGGTGTTCAGCGACTCGGCGATCGTCTGGAGGTTCAGCATCAGGTGCGTGTTGGACCCGATGAACTGGCCGACCTCGTCCACGAAGAAGTTCAGCCGGAAGCCCTCGTCCTGCTTGTCGACCCACGCCTTGACCTCGTTAGCGAAGTCCTCGATCGACACCGCGTACTCGCTGCGGTACTTCGTCAGGATGTTGGTCGGCGTCCCTTCGGTCTGGCCGCTGACTTCGGCGTACGCCTTGGCCACATTGGCCTCTTCGAGGACACCCTCCTCGCGGCCATGCGTCCAGTCGCGTCCCGCGATCTGTGCGTACGCGGCCTTGAAATCCTCGTACTGGCCGCGGTTGTCCAGGTCCCGCTCGAATCGCGCCACGTGGCCCTGGTTGCCGTAGTAGCCACAGCTCTCGTCGAAGACCTTGACGAACACCTTCAACAGTGCGTCGTTCTGGTCCTTCGTGATGAGCGTCGCCTTCTGATCGATGTTGAACAGCAGGCTCTTGGCGGGGATGCGGTCGGCCTTCGTCAACAAGGCCGGGAGGAACGCTCCCTGCGCTTTCGACCGGAAGCTCTCGGACACGCGCTCGCGCGGGAACTCCTGCCCGTCTACGTCGCCGAGCAGGTGGGCAAGCATCTTGAGCAAGTGAGACTTACCGGAGCCGAAGAAGCCCGAGATCCACACACCGTTCGCGTTGGTGTAGTTCGTGTACGCCTCAAGCAGGAGTTCGAGGCCCTTGGCCGCCTCGTTGGTCAGGACGTACTCGTCGACCTCAGTGCCCAGATGCGCGGTGTCGTCAGCCTTGATGACGCCCTCGATCGGACGCTGGACATCCTTGGCGAAGATCGCGTTCAGCTTCATCGAGTCAAGCCTCCTGTTCCAAGATGTTCTTGGCTCGGTAGTACTGGTCGTCTTTGAGTCGCCCGAACAGCACGAGCGACGACCCCAACGTGTCGGACTGCTCGTAGCGGCCAGGGAAGAACAAGAGCATCGGCTTACCCGTCACAACGCTCTGCAAGTTGTTCAGCACGTTGTGTGAGCGGATGTACGGGAAGACTTCGCCGATGCCGCTGAGGAAGAAGATGTCGAAGTCGCCCTCGGCGAGCTTGGCGCGGATCGCAGGTGAGATGTGGTCCTGCGGGTCGAGCATCCCCTGAAGCAGCTCGCGGAAGTCGGATTTGTCCTGTTCCGGTTCGAGGGCGAGCAGGCGATCCCAGACTCCGCGCTCTTTGAGCATCTCCACCGACAGGTCGTAGAGATTGATCTCACGGACCTCGATTCCCTTGTTGGCCAGTCGGTTCTTGATGCGCTTCTTGGCCCCCGCGACCACGAGGGCGCCCTCGGGGTCGTAGGGGTAGATGAAGAACGGCACCTCGTTGCTCAGGCCCTCCATCTGGAGGAACCGCTTGCCACTGAGCACCTGAAACAGATGCTCTTCCTGCTTGGACAACTCGGTCGGCGTCACCGCTCGGCCCTTCCTGTAACGTCATCATTGGTGGGGAAGAACCGCAGATCGCTCGGGCTCCGCGTACACAAGGCACCAGCAACCCGCTGCGATAGCACGGCTTGGAGCAGGTGTCCGCAGTCGGAGAGCAGGCCGGCCTCGTTAAGCATCCGAAACATGTTCGAGCGCAGTCTGCGCAGCGTCGAGTCCTTGACTTCAGCCAGCTCGGGATGCCACAGAGCCTTGCCGCGCACGAAGCTGTCGTAATCGTCGTACGTGAGCGTCGGTGTCAGCAGGAGGAACCGCTCGCGCACCACCTCCTCGGCGAACTCACCGATCAGGTCATAGCGACGGCAAGCAGCCACCCACAGCAGGTGTCCGCGCTCGGTGGCCGTCGTGTCGATGAGCAGCTCGATCTCGTCGTCGGTAAGCACGGCGAGCCGCTGGGTGACCTCACGGGCGAAGCGTCGCCCCGACGCGACTGTGCGAGCTTGCAACAGGTTGTCCTGCTCGATCACCGCGCGCACCTTCGACCAGTCGTGCTCGCGCAGGTACATCGGCGCGGCGATGACAGCCTCACGCATGAGGAGGGCGCCGCTGGTGAACGAGAGCGCATAGCGCGACGCAGGGGCGGTCCCTTTCGACACGGGTCACACCTCTTTTCGGAAATCAGGCAAGTCGTCCAGGATACGGCGACCCACCGACACCTCCTTCGTGTCAGTGGGCAAACCGTCAGGTCAGCCCGGACCTGCGTGGCCGCTCGATGACGCGGCACCCCCGCCACGCACCCACTCATCGATTTCACTGGCCTGGAACTTCCAGAGGCGGCCGAGCTTGTGGGCTGGCATGCCCTTCTCGGCGATCCACCCGTACACCGTGTCTTTCGTGATGCCGAGGTGGGCGGCGATGTCGTCGGCGGACAGCCACGGTTCAGTCACGGTGGAACCTCCAGTCGACATTCAGCGTGAGCGCATCGGGCATGCCTACCCTACCGGTGCCTACGGCGGTCCAGACCCGGTTTAGCCGGGTGTAGCCGGACCATGCCGCGCTGCTCCGTATCTTTCCCGGTTCAGTGCCGGGCACGGTGGGGCATGGAGGCTTCACTCTCGGTAGCCGCCGATCTCGACCCAGCGCCCAGCTGAAGGAAGCGGCGAAAGGGGCTCGGCAACCGGTGAAGTGTCTGCGCAATTCGATGCTGATCACGAAGACCGCTTGCGAGCTGGGCTTCCGTCGCTGCTGGCCCGGGCTACAGGGCGTTCTGTAATCAGCCTTCCTATCGTGCGAGACCGTTCCGCCGAAGGGCTCGCGCCTGTCCGACGCCAAGGCCTCGAGGGTCCGCTGCTCGGCGGCCTTAGCGGGTGGGTGAATCCGAACCCGGCCCTGGCCTCCTCTGCCCTTGAGGTCCGTCGGCCGGCCAAAGGGCACGGACGCGGCCCGCCACCCGCACCCTCGACGAGCGACTCAAGGCCGCCCGCTCCAACCTCAGCTTCCAGGACCGACGAGTCGCCGATCTCGAAGCCCAGATCGCCGCCCCCCGGGACAACACCCTGACATGAGGCATACAGCCCTCCTGGGTGCCATCGATGAGGCGGCACCCAGAAGTGCCACCTTGTCCGTTCCCAGTTGAGGTGATCAGCCGGATCGCCTCTGATCAGTGCCCGTTCAGTTCTGCTGGGACGCTCGGCATCCGATCGGTCCCAGCAGAAGTGAGCAGAACGGTCCCGTGCTTTGACGTCGATGTTCCTCGTCACCCTGACCCGCAACGCCCTTGCCGGCAAGGGACGTTCCACCGGATACCTCCACGGCCCGCCCCGAACAGCCCTGCGTTGGATCACCTGTACCACCCGACACGGAGGACACCTGATGCCCCCCCCCAAGCCAGCCCCAGCCAATCACCAGCCCAGAGATGGTCGTGCTCGGCACCGTTGTGGGGCTCACCGTTGCAGCGTTCTCGGCCGCACTGTGGGGGAACGCCGAGCAGAGCGAGCGCGGATTCCGGCTGCTGGACTGGCTGCACAAGCGCAACGAGACCGAACTCCCGCCCGCAGAGTCGGAACTGTAACGCTCAGCAGGCTCGCCCCGTCTATGGCGTGACGCGCCTGCGGGAGAGTGGACCCCTCGCGCGGGCGCCGACCAGTTTCCAGTGAGGCGGGGAGAACAGCATGTGCTGTGCAGTCGCCAGTTCTCGTTCCAATGCTCCTCGTGCGCCGAACCGCCGGGACTCGTCACGGTCGCTTATCAGGTCGTGCGGGAACCGCCAACCTTCGCTGGGAACGGACACACCCCAAGGCAACCCTCCAATCGTCAGGAATCCTTGACGGCAGCCATGTTCGTCAGGAATCCTTGACGGCATGACGCTTAAGGCACAGTACGACCTTGATGGACACCGCTTCGACTCACGGACAGTCCTGGACGAGTCCGATCCTGAGAGCCCCTATGCGGTTGGCGCTTCCGCGGCCTGCAGTTGCGGATGGACCGGCACAACCGAGTATCGACTCGACGTCGAGCCCGGCCGCGAGGATTATGCCGAGCGATCAGCCCGCACCGAGTGGGCACTTGACCACGCGAACGGCCTGATGAGCACTACGATGCCTAGCGCACTTGCGGACCAAATCCGCAGCGTTGCAAAGGAATTGGATGCACTCGTCGAGGCGGATCGCCCGATGGCGGCCTTGTCAGCGATTCGCCTCAGCGGAGGTCTGTTCGCCGAGCAGGCCCGCAGTGCCGCACAGCGGGCTTCATATCTTGATCATTCATGGTCCGAGATCGGCAAGGCGCTCGGAGTCTCCAAGCAGGCCGCCTGGGAGCGCTACGGCAAGGCTCCGACGCCGTCGAGTTAAGCGATGCTGGCTCAGCCCATAAATACAGCCTGACTCCACGAAGTCCTTCGAGCTTCTGCTGCCAGCGGGCCCGTCAGCCTCGATGCTCGATGGAGGACGGGCCGCCTCAGGACACCTCCCGAATGGGCAATCCGGACCGGATTCCATCACCATCACGGACATGTAGTCTATGAGTCGTCGCAGTTCAGAGCCGCTTCACGAGTTCCTGCGGTCGGTAATGTCGAGTGCAAGAAGGGCGCCGACGGCGGTGTCCTCTCGCAGGCCGTCTCCTACCTGTCCTGGCTGGACTCCGCACGTCATGAGTTCGAGGCGCTGGTCAAGGCGAAGCTGCGTTCCGAGGCCGCCGAGTCGATCGACTGGCGGAACCCGCGGATGGTCTGCATCGCGGCCAGCTTCTCGCACCACGACCGGGTCGCGGTAAAGCGCCTACACGAGCGGGTCGACCTGGTGCGCTACCGCGTCTTCGACGGCGGGCTGCTGAGCCTGCTGCTGATCGAGTCCGCATCTGGGTCTCCCAGCCCCGTTCCGGCTCGGCGGCAGCGTCGGAGCCCCGCGGGAGGCCGATGCCCTGATTCCTTGGTTGATCAATCCTGACAACGGATATCGTGAGCGGTGCGTAGAGGCTGGGGAGGGGCTATGGCGCGCTGGGAAGTTGAAGACGATGCCTGGGACGACATCCGCGAGCAGTTGAGAGCCGAACTGGTCAAAGTTGCCCGCAACCAGTCCTTGATCCCCTATGGGAGGCTCGTGCGCATCACGCCCGAGCTGGACGGCCCTCAGTCGCATGCCTTCCACGAGATGCTGGGCGAGATCGGAGATGCCTGCCACGCCGAGGGCTTGCCTTTGCTCAGCGCGCTCGTGACCTACGACGAGCCTGCGAGGGGTCCAGGTCCCGGCTTCTACGCGTCTGCTACGCGTCTGGGCCTGTCTGTTGGAACCAACCGCACGGCGCAGATGGACTTCTGGGCGCGCGAGGTCGGGAAGTGTCACGACGAGTGGAGCGTTAGGCGACCGTAGGGATCTACCGAGCGGCGCCTCTGCAAGTAAAGGCGCGAAGTTAGTCCAGGTAGGTGCCGGCGAACGCGCCGTCGAAACCGAGCGCAGCAAGTCCCTGCTCAACGCTGGGGTAGGTCGTCCCGTCCGCTGTCAGCAGACCGGGCGTCGATACAACCGGATGGCGATCGGCTGCGACAAAACCCTGCTCGCCCCCATCGCGAGGCTCTCACTTGTCGTACCCGCAGTCGATGCAGCCGGGACTACGTTCTGGAATCCGACGAGGTCCGACCTGTGTCCCTGGAGACTTCACCGACCCGAACAGGTCGATATCGAGCCATCGCGCTGGCTCGCGGGCACCGGAAATCCATGCGCCGAGCTCGGCAAGTGCTGCATGGACGGTCAGTCCGTTCAGGTAGACGACCGAGGGGTTGGCGACGCCGGTTCCGTACCCGTGTAGGCGGTCGACGGCTTGTTGACGGTCCGGTTTGGCCCAGCGCGAGATCTCCGCCGAGTCGAGTTCGTTGAGGCAGGTCAGGCACGCGGCGCCGGGCAGCATGAAGAAGACACGGCCGCCGATCGCGACAGGCTGTTGATGGTCATCGACGCCTGTAGCGATGTCGAGAAGCGGGGTACATGTGTCGATGGCGATCTGGTTGAGGCGGTGCCGCGGGCCATCGTGGTCGACGCAGCCGATGAGCAAGTCGACATCCTGCAGTTCGGGATGTTCGCGTGCGGGTGTGAGCCCGGGGAAAATCTGGACCTCGATTCTCGGGTCGATCGAGTGCATGCTGCGGCGCGTGACGATCGTCTTTGGGCTGCCGATATCGGCTTGGTCGGCGGTGACGAGCCGGTTCAGGTTGGTTGTCTCGACGAGGTCGTCGTCAAGGACGATGACCTTACGGAACCCGATGTAGGCGAGCCCGAGCGCGACGTGTGACCCTGTGCCTCCGGCGCCGACGACCGCCACGCGCAAGGCAGCGACGGCCGCTTGAGCCAGGGGTCCGAGGAGCAGGGTCTGGCGGGCGAACCGGGTGTCGGTGAGAGGCGGCGCGTTGAGCACTTTGATGTGGTCGCCAAGTACGGTGACCGTGTCGAATGGCTTACGTTCGAGCTCGCCGTCGGTCCCGGGACGCCACCAGTCGGCACGTGCCATTCCTTGCGCCCATACTGCAGCCCCGTAGGGTGTCCCGCCCAGCAGGTCGACCGCGTAGGGCGACATCTCAGCGAGCGCACGCTCATCGATGGGTGAGAATCCTGGTGGCTTCAGCCGGTGGTTGTGAAATTCGACGAGACCGCGTCCGGTGGCGACCGCATGGTTGTGGATGCGATCGAGCGCCGTGTCGGCCAGGCGCCAGCCGTCGTGGTTCGGCTCGATCTCTTCGTCGTCGATGAGTGCGATGTCGACGACCTCGAGGACGGGACCGCCCTCGCCGTTGTGCAGCAGCTTAGTGAAGGCAAAGGCGAATCGCTCGCCGCGCGCGTCGGCCAGATGCCGCTCGATGCGTTCCCAGTGCTCGGTTCGCGTGAACTTCAGAGTGCTCATCGGTTCAGCTCGCCTCCTCGAAACGGGACAGAGCGCCGGCCAGGTAGTCCGCGAGGTTGCTGCCCTGTGCGGGGTCTACGTGGGGGTGCCAGTCGTTCGGGTCGATGTGGTAGGAGAACTGCAGCCAGGGGCACCCGGCGTGCTGCTGTATGCCCTGGCTATTGCCGGGCGTTGCGCCGCCAGCCAGGGTCAGGTCCGGGCGGGCGCAGATGTTGTCTGGCTGGCCAGCGGGATAGTTCACGGGGACGGCGAACAGGACGTCCGTGTCGGTGTGGGACCAACCTGCGGGCAGCGGGTGGTCTCGCAGTGTGACGACGAGAGCTTCAGGGTCGATGGTGGCGTTCGGGAACGCCTGGCGCAGCAGCTCTTCCTCCTGTGCCAGGCGTTCGGCGAGCCGGTCGGGCACGGACACGCGATCAGCCTCGCTTGAAGCGGGGACGGCGCTTGAACTGGGCGCCGGGCACGAGGTGGACTGTCTCGTCGGGCGTGATCGTGATGCGGCTGCCGTCCGGCAGGATCTGAACCAGGCCTTCGGCCGGGTTGATGCCGGCCATCGCCATGATCTGCGCGCCTGTAATCGTCGGCTTGTCGTGGGTGTATTCCACGCCGTTGACCTCGAACACGAACGTGGGCTGCTTGGTGTGGTCTGTCTCGGTCTGACTTTCTGCGGCTGCCATTGCGGGGCCTCCAAGGATCGACCCGCCGGATGCGGGCTTTCACCTCCTGGTCGTTGGCGGCAGGCCGTCCGCAACCCCCTTCACGCAAGAATGTTTCAGGCCGAATCTGTGGTGGCGTAGGTCAGCTCCACGACGTCCGGTGCGGCGCTGGCCAGACGGCGTGCCAGCCGTTCTTCATAGGTGGTGATGAGGATTTGCCCTACGGTGCCCTCCTGGACGGCTGACACCAAGGTCTGGGCGACTGCGGCGCGGCGGCGCGGATCAAGGTGCTCGAGCGGTTCGTCGAAACACACGGTCGAGGCACGTGCAACTGAACTCGCCAGCAGCAGTCGCGTCACGAGCAGAGCGGTGGACCGTTCTCCGCCGCTCAGGTCGCCCACCGTCAGCGTGGCGTCCCCGTGGGGGATGGTGAGGTTTCCATCGGCGTCGAAATGCAGTCCGTCGGTGCCGAACACGAGCTTCCAACGGCGGCCGACCTCGTGCGCGATCGGTTCGATGTAGTCGGTCAGGTAGCGGTCGGCCAGCTGGTGGATGGTCTTCTCGGTGACTTCCATGACCATGTCTTCACGTGCGGCCGCGATGAGGGTCGACTGATCGTGTGCGGCTTGCCGTAGTCTCGCCAGCTCGCTCCTGGCTGCTCCGAGTCGAGCCGACGCCTCACCGTGGCGTTCAGCGAGATCTGAGAGGCGTTGACGTGCTTCGGCCAGCTCGGTGACTGCCTCTGCGCCAGGATCGTCGCCGACCGGTTCCGTCGGGGGGTGTAGCGCATTGAGGGCGTCGCGGAACTCGGTAATCGCGGTCAGCCGCTCGCGAGCCCGCGCGGTGTCGCGCGTGCGCTGTTCGATCTCGGCGTGCGCAGCGTGGTCCACACCGCCGTGTGCGGAGGCCGCAGCGTCGCGTTCGGCTGGCGTCAGCGGGCGAAGGCAGGTCGGGCACTGATCCGTGGCAGACGCAAGGATCTCGGCAGCCGATGCTGCACGCGCTGCCCGAACCTCCGCCGCTGACGTGGCCGCCAGGCTGGACTCGAGCTCGCTCGAGGCGGCACGCTCGTTGCTGGCGATCGCAGACCTCGGATCCTGATCGCCGAGAACGATAGAACCGGCCATGCGTGCGACGAGTCGCCTTACCTGCTCGTCGAAGGCATGGGCGTTCTGCCGGTAGTCGCTCCAGGCCTGCGCGAGAGTTGCTGCTGGTTCCAGCCGGTGCGCCAAAGCATGCGCGGCCTGTCTCTGATCTGCGATCCCGGACAGTTCCGCCTCCAACCGTGAGACAGTCTCGGTCATCGATGCGATGGCGTCATCGGTTCCGCTCAAGTCATCGCGCAGAGCCTTGATCTTCGCCGCAAGCTCGGACCTCCGCGTATTGATCGCTTTGGCGGCCTGCAGCATCGGTGTGATGCCGAAGATGTCGGCGAGGTGGTCCTTGATCGGAAAGCCGGTGGCCTCCCCTTTCGCCCCGACGCCGAAGATCAGAGCGTCGAGAAGTCCCGGATCGGCCGCCCAAGCACGGCGCAGGAGTTGCGTGTAGGCCTCTTCGTCGATCGCACTGCCGTTGGCCTTCGCAGCGAAGCGAGCGGTGCCGCTGCGCTTGATCGACCTGGTCAACTGTACCTCGGTGTCCGCCAGCACCAAGTCGAGGCACACTGTCGCCGATTCGTGGCCGACGCGGACCGCCTGGCCGAGCCGGCGAGCCGGGGGCGCACCGAGCAGGCCCCATCGCACGGCCTCGACCAGCGACGTCTTGCCGACGCCGTTCGGAGCGACGAAGAACGTGACCGGGCGGCTGAGCTCAAGGTTCAGCGTCTCGTAGGCCCGCCAATGGCTCAGGCGAATGCGTCGGATCACGATGCGGCAGCCCCCGCCATCTCCGCCAGACGATCGACGAAGTCATCTGGCATCAGGCCGCCCGTTTGCACACTCACTACGAGGGCGCCGAGTTCCGCCGCATCGACGTTACCGAGTGCAAGCTGACCTTCCTTCTTGTACTCGAGCCGAGGCTTCGCACGAAGAGCCTGCGCGATCTGTGCCCCACTCACCTCGCTCGCCACGGCGTCGAGAGCTGCCGTACCCGGAAGCACGTCGAAATCGGCGACCCGGTCCCAGCGCGGCAGACGCCGCTCGAAGAACCGTCCCAAGGCGAGCCCCAAAGGCTCAGGCAACATCGAGCTGCGAGGGTCGCGCCACCCCAGTACCGGACTGATGGAACGCGTCACGTCAGCAGGCGACAGAACGACCGCCCGCTCGGCGTCACCGGAAGTGACACAAATCGCCGAGATATCGGCGTACAGGTTAAAGAACCGCCCGATTCCCTCCGGTGCGCTCGACCACGTGTCGGTGTCACCCACAAGGACGGCTACCGCTTCCGCCAGCACAGCGCACTGCGCAAACGCCCGCATACCTTCGGGTGCCTCCGGCGACCACGTGGGGTGGAACTCCATCGAGACACGGCCTCGAAACCGAAAGGCCACCTCCTCAAGCGAGGCCTTAAGCGTTTCGTCCACTTCTCCGCCCGAGGCCCGCAGAGCCGAGTCGGCGGCCATAGGCAACGGAGCGGACGACGTATCTGCCACCAGGCCCAATCGACGAGCGACGGGGTCCTGCTCGAGAGGTGGGAGTTCCGGGTCTCGATCGGCCAACGCCTTCACAATCTCGAACTGCCCCGTGATCGCCGCTCGACGGCTCGGCGGCAGATCCGACAGGTCCGGCTGGGGGCCGAGGCCGCGTAGGAACAGTAGGTACTCCTCGATAAGCGCGTCGTTCAGGTTATCCAGTTCCTCGTTGTCCGTCACTGTGCCACCTCCCGTCCCGTGGTTCCTTTACGTCGCTGCGCTTCGATTCGACGCAGCGTCTGATCGCTTCGATGGCACGCTTTCGCTGCCGACTCGCTGCTTGGTGCGTTTTGCCGTTGCGGAACGCCCAGTCGGACAAGAGCTCCTCTCCCATGATCGTCTCTACTACGAGATCGCGTTGCTCATCGGTCAGAAACCCGAAGCATCCCTCGGCCAGAGCGACGACTCGTTCGTCTTCCTCTGCGGCTCGCACGTCGTCGTCATGGAACTCCACCGCCGCCATAGTTACCCGGTCGGCAAGGAACTTCTTGATCCCTTCACGCTCGCGCACGACTCCCCTGCCGATGTCCTGCCCCCGTCGGTAAGCGATTACCTTCGCCAGCCCGATGACCGATGACACATCAGCGGGATCCTTATCACGCAACTGCTCGAACGCCTCACCGACGGCATCCTCGACGTCGTGGGCATCTGGAATGGAAGAGGTGATCGAGCGAATCCCACGCCGGGCTGCCTGGTACATGGCTCCACGGACCGTGTTGTAGAGCTCAAGCGCGTCGAGCCGCCCCTGCCGCCATCGCAGTTGCAGTCTTTCGGCTTCGGTGTCCGTCCCAGGCTCGTCCATCACTCGTACGTCGGTCGGAAGGCGGCGACCGCAACCCCCTCCCGGAAAGTTTTTTGGCTCCGCATCGTGCCTGCGCGCGGTACGACTCTGCCCCAGTGCGCCCCATGCGAACCAGAAGTCGCGCAGCCAGGCCGCAGCGGGTAGACACAGCATGACGAGAAGGGTCTCGTCGCAGCAGGCCGCCGGCCGGTTCGCGACGGTTCGTCGGGCGGTTGGGGGCGGAACCAGGACAGGCACGGGCTTCCAAGGTCATGGCGGTTTCTGCGCCTCGTGGCCTGTCTGGAAGATCGTGCCGACCGACGCGTCATGCTGATTCCGCCTGCCCTTGATCAGCTCCTCGAGTAGTGCTCGCGCGCATCGACCGTGGAACCCGGCATCGGGGGCCGGATGGCCTGTCGGCGCCGGACTGCGCGGCCTATCCGTGGACGGCAAGTCCCTGCGTGGGGCGACGAAGGCCCAAGGATGGAACCAGCCGCTGGTCCAGGGCGCGATGATGGCAGGGGCTGGCCAAGTCCCGCACGTTCTGGTCGAAGTGGCCGCCGACACGTACACCGCTCGATGGATTCGAACCAACTGGGCGAGTTCATGAAACGGTGGCCGGACAGTTGGACGAGCTTCGCGCGATGCACTCCACGCTCACCCCAGCCCGCGCCGAATGGGCCGCGCGGACTGACACGACAGTCAACGCCCAGGCCGCGTAGTCCGGCTGAGCCAAGATCGCCCCCATGCCAGCGGTTCCAACGCCATGCCCCGACGACTGTTGCGAACGGCCAGCTCTGAGGTCCCGCTCGTCCTTCCACACCAGGGACTTTTTAGGGACTTTCAGCCCTGTCTGAGGGACTTCCGAGGGACTTTTTGCCGCCTAACGCGGCAAGCTGCTGAAAGACGGGAAAGAGCCTCCGTCCCAGATCAGAGGCCCTTTCCCAGGCAAAGCCACAGGTGGCGGCAGACGAGTCGGGCTGTACGCCGGGTTCAGTCCGACCGGGAATGGACCAACGGGCCCCACGGCCAGCCGCCTTACCCAAACGATCATTGGCCAACACAGGACGTCAAAATCGACGTGCGACATCTCTATACGGGATGTGTCAGCACTGACGAGTCACCTGACCCCGGCGCCCAACAGCGCATGCTCCAGCCCGCATCCGAGGCACACTCAAGTCCGGACGACCCCCAGAAGCTCCACGTGTCGCTCCCCGACGAGACACCCGAGGTGACCGAGTCCGTCGCTGCCGCCCTTCTGCACCTCCTGCACGCCTTGGTCGCCGATCCCGTCCAGGCGTGTCCCGAAGCCGGAAATGGCTAGCGAGGGTGGATCTCGCTGGCTCTTCTCATCCATTCGAGGTACGACAGACCGCCACATAACACCCGCAACGCGATACACGCCATACGCCCCGGGGGTCTGACCGCACATGATCCGTTTCGCCTTCGCCGGACGCTGTTCCACCGAGGATCTCCAAGATCCCGAGGCCTCAAGGAATTGGCAGCTCAGCCGTGCCCGAGCCCTGATCGAGCCCGCCGGGGGCCAGATCGTCAGCGAGTACTTCGACGTCGGACACAGCCGCTCCCTGCCCTGGCAGCGCCGCCCCCGCGCCAACGAACTCCTCCAAGCCCTCCGCGACCCGAACCGCGGATTCGACGCTGTCGTGATCGGGGAGCCGCAGCGCACGTTCTACGGCAATCAGTTCGGCAACACCTTCCCTGTCTTCGTCCACTTCCGCATCCCCTTGTGGGTCCCGGAGGTGGGCGGCCCCATCGACCCGGATAACGAGGCCCACGACCTGGTCATGTCCGTCTTCGGCGGCATGAGCAAGGGTGAACGCAACCGAATCAAGATCCGGGTGCGGACGGCGATGGGCTCCCAGGCCCAGCTCCAGGGCCGCTATCTAGGCGGGCGGCCGCCCTACGGCTACCGGATCGCCGACGCAGGCCCCCACCCCAACCCCTCGAAGGCCGCCGCCGGCCAGCGCGTCCACAAACTCGAGCCCGACCCCGCCGCCGCACCCGTCGTGCAGCGGATCTTCCGTCTGTACGTGGACGGCATGAGCTACAGCGCCATCGCCGCCCAGCTCACCCGGGAAGGCATCCCTTGCCCCTCCGCCCACGACGCCACCCGCAATCCACACCGCAAGAAGACCGCATGGCAGCAGGGCGCCGTGCGCGCCATCCTCCTCAACCCCCGCTACACCGGCCACGAAGTCTGGAACAAACAACGCAAGGAAGAACGCCTCCTCGACGTCGACGACGTCACCCTCGGCCACCGCACCCACATGACCCACAACCCGCCCGACGAGTGGATCCACTCCAACGAACCCGCCCACGAAGCGATCATCAGCCCCGATCTCTTCGATGCCGCCCGCATCGTGCGCACACAGCGCGCCCGCAACCAGGGGCGGCAGGAGCGCGCCGGCAAGCGGGGCGCGCGCCCCTACGCTCTGCGCGGCCGGGTCCGGTGCAGCCTGTGCGGGCGCAAGATGCAGCCCGCCACCATCCGCAGCCGCGTCTACTACCGCTGCGAATTCAAAGAGGAAGAAGCCGCCCTCTATCCCGACCTCACCCACCCGCGCACCGTCTACCTGCGAGGAGACATCGTGTGCCAGGCCCTGGACCGATGGATCGCCCGGGCCTTCGCACCGGACCGGCTCTCCGCCACCATCGAAGCGCTCACCCACGCGAGCGCCGCAGCAAGCACCGCAGAGCCCCAGAGCCCCGAACAGGCCCAAGCACGCCAGGCGATCAAGGAATGCGAGCGGCGGCTCGCCCGCTACCAGGCAGCCCTCGATGCCGGAGCCGACCCGGCCGTCGTCACTCGGTGGATCAACGAGGCCCAGCGGGACAAGGACGCGGCGCAGAAGAAGCTCGACGCGCACCCCGCCGTCACTCGGAAGAAGCAATCCCCGCTCGACGCGCGACAGATCCGGGAGATCACTGAGAGTCTTGGAGATATTGCACAGCGTATCCAAAGGGCCGCCGTCGAGAAGAAAGGTCCGCTCTACGACGCCCTGGGCATCACCATCAGCTACGAACACGCAACGAGGACCGCGACCGTAAGGTCGAGGCCCTCGTTACCGTATCGTCAATCGTTGTGTCCGAGGGGGGACTTGAACCCCCACGCCCGATAAAGGGCACTAGCACCTCAAGCTAGCGCGTCTGCCATTCCGCCACCCGGACTAGGTGTCTGCCGCCTTGCCGGGGGTGTTCCCCGCGGCGACATGGACAACAATACCAAGGTTTCGGAGTGCGTTTCACCTGCGTATCCGTCCCCTGGGGGCGGCCCGGGGCGAGCCGGGCCGCCTGATCGGTCGCGGTGTACGGACTGCGTGATCCGGTGTACACACCGTGAGGGTCACGGCATGAGCTGGTACTCCGGGAAGTTCCCGGGCAGCCGCTCCCCCGCCGGGCCCCGGGTCACGGCGCGGACCAGGAGATCGCCGCCGACGAACGCGCCCCGCCAGGATCCGCCGAACCCGCCGAACAGCTCGTCGCGGTCGCCGCGGGACCGGGGGACGCCGTGCCCGGTCTTGAAGGCGCGGATCTGCGGGGCGAGCCGGTCGTAGGTGGCCCGGTCGTCCGTGGCGAGCGTGGCGACCAGCGCGCCGTTGGACGCGTTCATGGCGGCCAGCAGCTCGGCCTCGGTGTCGACCAGGACGATCGTGTCGACGGGTCCGAAGGGTTCCGCGTGATGCAGGGGGGAGGACGGCGGTGGGTTGAGGAGGGTGACCGGGTGGACGTAGGCGGAGGTGTCCTGGCCCGGGAGGAACCGCGTGTCGTCGGGGCGCCCGCGGTGGAGCGGTACGGCGCCCCGGTCGACGGCCTCGGCGACCTGGTCGGTGAGTTCCTTGGCCTTGGCGGCGTTGATCAGCGGGCCGAAGTCCAGCTCGGGGAGCGGGTCGGCCGGGTCCGCGACCGCGAGGGGGTGGCCGACGCGGACGGACCGGACCGCGGGGAGGTAGGCGGCCAGGAACGCGTCGAACAGGGAACGCTGCACGACGAAACGCGGGTAAGCGGTGCAGCGCTGTTTTCCGTAGTCGAACAGCTTGGGGATCACGGAGGTGAGCCGTTCCCAGCCGGAGAAGTCCCAGATGCCCCAGGTGTTCAGGCCCTCCTGTTCCAGGATGTGCCGTTTGCCGAGGCCGGCGACGGCGGTGGCGACGTCGGCTCCGGTGTCGCGGCCTCCGACGAAGGACACACAGCCGATCTCCGGCGCCCGCACGAGCGCCTGGTTCAGCTCGCGGCCGCTGCCGCCGACGAGGGTGACCGGCACCCCCTCCCGGGCGGCCAGCGCCATGGCCAGGGTGAGGCAGGCCGCACCGCCGTCGGTCGGGGTCTTGGCGATCACGGCGTTTCCGGCCAGGGCCTGCACCAGGGCGGCGTGCACGAGCACGCTCATCGGATAGTTCCAGCTGGCGATGTTGGAGACCGGTCCCTCCAGTGGGGTCCGGCCGGCGAGCATGGGCTCGATGCCGTCGGCGTACCAGGGCACGCCGTCGATCGCCCGGTCGACGTCCGCGAGGGCGAGGCGCCAGGGCTTGCCGATCTCCCAGACGAGCAGCAGGGCGAGCAGATCGCGGTGCGCGGTGAGCGCGTCCAGGGTGGCGGCGATCCGCGCCCGCCGTTCGGGCAGCGGGATGTGCCGCCAGGCGCGGTGCTGGTCGAGGGCCGCTCGTACGGCCTGCTGGGCGGTGGCGCCGTCGAGCCGCGGGGCCCCCGCGATCGGGGTGCCGTCGACCGGGGTGATCGCAGGGAGCGTCCGTCCGTCGGGCCGCCAGGCCGCACCCCACAGATTGAGGACACGGTCGTCCCGGAAGGCCTCCGGCGCGGCGGCGAGACAGCGCCGCCAGGCGTCGGCGTAGGCCGTGCCGGGTTTGAGCAGCGCGGGGGTCGGGTGGTTCGGGGGCGGAGGGTTCGGGGTGAGGGTGGATGTCATACGTCGGCTCCGCTCTCGGTGCACGGTCGGGGCGGGGTGGGACGGGGTGGGGTGGGGTGGGATGGGTGGGGAGCGGTGGGGGATGGCTCGAGGATGGGGTGGCGGGCTTGAGGTTGGTTGGGATGGGGGTGGGGGCTCGGTGGGGCTCGGATCGGTTCGCCGCGGTGCTCCGCGCGCCCGTCCTGGGGGTCGGCCCGGTCTCCGGCTCCGGCGCACCCGCCATCTCCAGGACGCAGGACACCCCGGCCGCCGGCTCGGGGCGAACACAGGTCGGTGGCGACGGCCGCCCGGGTCAGGTCAGTCGGCCCGCAGGACGTCCAGGACCAGCCGGGCCGTCTCGGTCGGGGTGCGGCCTACGCGGACTCCGGCCGCCTCCAGGGCCTGCTGTTTGGCGCGGGCGGTGCCGGTGGAGCCGGAGACGATCGCGCCGGCGTGGCCCATGGTGCGGCCCTCGGGTGCGGTGAACCCGGCGATGTAGCCGACGACGGGCTTGGTGACGTGGTCGCGGATGTAGGCGGCGGCGCGTTCCTCGGCGTCGCCTCCGATCTCCCCGATGAGGACGACGAGTTCGGTGTCGGGGTCGTCCTGGAAGGCGGCCAGGCAGTCGATGTGGCTGGTGCCCACCACGGGGTCGCCGCCGATGCCGACGCACGTCGAGAAGCCGATGTCGCGGAGCTCGTACATGAGCTGGTACGTCAGCGTGCCCGACTTGGAGACCAGGCCGACGGGGCCGGGCTTGGTGATGTCGGCGGGGATGATGCCGGCGTTGGACTGACCGGGGGTGATCAGGCCGGGGCAGTTGGGGCCGATGATCCGGGTGCCGGTGTGCCGGGCGTGGGCGGTGAAGGCGACCGTGTCGTGGACCGGGATGCCCTCGGTGATGACGACGGCGAGGGGGATGCGGGCGTCGGCGGCCTCGATGACGGCGGCCTTGGCGAAGGCGGGCGGCACGAAGACGACGGTGACATCGGCGCCGGTCGACCGCATGCCGTCGGCGACCGACCCGAAGACGGGCACGGCCTGTCCGTCGAAGTCGACGGTCTGCCCGGCCTTGCGCGGGTTGACCCCGCCGACGACGTTCGTGCCGGCCGCGAGCATGCGCCGGGTGTGCCGCATGCCCTGGCCCCCGGTCATGCCCTGGACGAGGACCTTGCTCTCCTTGGTGAGGTGGATGGCCATGTCCCGGCTCCTCAGGCGGTGTGGGCGAGTTCGGCGGCCCGGCGGGCGGCGCCGTCCATGGTGGTGGCCTGTTCGACGAGGGGATGGGCGCGTTCGCCGAGCATCGCGCGTCCGCGTGCGGCGTTGTTGCCGTCGAGGCGGACGACGAGCGGCTTGGTCAGCCGGACGGTGTCGACGGCCGCCACGATTCCCTCGGCGACCGCGTCGCAGGCGGTGATTCCGCCGAAGACGTTGACGAAGACGGACCGCACGGCCGGGTCGGAGAGGATCACCGACAGTCCGTCGGCCATCACCTGCGCGGAGGCCCCGCCGCCGATGTCGAGGAAGTTGGCGGGGCGGGCGCCGCAGCCGGCGACGACGTCCAGGGTCGACATGACCAGGCCCGCGCCGTTGCCGATGACCCCGACCTCGCCGTGGAGCCTGACGTAGGTGAGGCCGCGCGCGGCGGCGGCCGCCTCCAGCGGGTCCTGGTGCTCCTCTTTCCGCGCGCCCCAACGGGCCTGCCGAAAGCGGGCGTTGTCGTCCAGGGTGACCTTGCCGTCCAGGGCGAGGATCCGCCCCTGGGCGGTGCGCACCAGCGGGTTGACCTCGACCAGCAGGGCGTCCTCCCGGACCAGTACCCGCCACAGCCGCAGCAGGACGTCGACGGTCTGTGGGGGCAGTCCGGCGGCGCTCGCGATCTCCCCCGCCTTGGCGGACGTGACACCCGCGGCCGGGTCGACGGGAATCCGTGCCACCGCCTGCGGCCGGGTCGCCGCGACCTCCTCGATCTCCATGCCGCCCTGGGCGGAGGCGATGGCGAGGAAGCCGCCGGCGGTGCGGTCGAGGACGTAGGAGACGTAGAACTCCTCGGCGATGTCGACCGGTTCGGCGAGCAGCACCGTGCCGACCCGGTGGCCCTTGATGTCCATGCCGAGGATCTGGCGTGCGGTCAGCTCCGCCGCGGCGGGGCCGGCGGCGAACCTGACCCCGCCCGCCTTGCCGCGCCCGCCGGTCTTCACCTGCGCCTTGACCATGGCCCGGCCGCCGAGCCTGCGAGCGATCTCGCGGGCCCGCTTGGGCGAGTCGGTGACCTCGGCCCGCGGCACGGGGATGCCGTGCTCCTCGAAGAGCTGCCGTGCCTGGTGTTCGTACAGGTCCATGTGCGGCTCCTGTCTGCGAGGTCGTCGTGGGTCCGGCCGGCACTGACCGAAAAGGGCCGGACTCCGATGACCGAAAAGTGTGTTCGCCCCCTGGACACCACCCACGGGATGCGGGATAACAAGCTTCATACAGTATTCGTCGACTGTATGCAATCTACTGCATACAGCTCGCCGGCTGTCCGTATGCAGTGCACGCGAGCCGCCCAACTCCTACGAAAGGGACAGGACTTCGCCATGCCCGACGACACCCAGGACGTGATCTCCGGTGGTCATCTCGTTGCCAAGGCGCTGAAGGCCGAGGGGGTCGACCGCATCTACACCTTGTGCGGCGGCCACATCATCGACATCTACGACGGCTGCGTCGACGAGGGCATAGAAGTCGTCGACGTACGCCATGAGCAGGTCGCCGCGCACGCCGCCGACGGCTACGCCCGGATCACCGGCAGGCCGGGCTGCGCCGTGGTCACCGCCGGCCCCGGTACGACCGACGCCGTCACCGGGGTCGCCAACGCCATCCGCGCGGAGTCCCCGATGCTGCTGATCGGCGGCCAGGGCGCGCTCACCCAGCACAAGATGGGGTCCCTGCAGGACCTGCCGCACGTCGACATGATGGCGCCGATCACCAAGTTCGCGGCGACCGTCCCGGACACCGCCCGCGCCGCCGACATGGTGTCGATGGCGTTCCGCGAGTGCTACCACGGCGCGCCCGGCCCCTCCTTCCTGGAGATCCCCCGCGATGTCCTGGACGCGAAGGTGCCGGCCGACAGGGCGCGGGTACCGAAGGCCGGCGCCTACCGGGCCTCCACCCGCTCGGCCGGCGACCCGGAGGCGATCGAGCAGCTCGCCGACCTGCTCGTGCACGCCGAGAAGCCGGCCGTCCTGCTCGGCAGCCAGGTGTGGACGACCCGTGGCACCGAGGCGGCCGTCGAGCTGGTACGGGCCCTGAACATCCCGGCGTACATGAACGGCGCCGGCCGCGGCACCCTCCCGCCCGGCGACCCGCACCACTTCCAGCTCTCGCGGCGGTACGCCTTCTCCCACGCCGACGTCATCGTGATCGTCGGCACGCCGTTCGACTTCCGCATGGGCTACGGCAAGCGCCTCTCCCCCGATGCGACGGTAGTCCAGATCGATCTGGACTACCGGACGGTGGGCAAGAACCGCGACATCGACCTCGGCATCGTCGGCGACGCCGGCCTGGTGCTGAAGTCCGTCACCGAGGCCGCCTCCGGGCGCGTGGACGGCGGGGCTTCGAAGCGCAAGGAGTGGCTCGACGAGCTGCGCGCCGCCGAGCAGACCGCGATCGGGAAGCGGCTGCCGCAGCTGAGGTCGGACGCCTCACCCATCCACCCGTACCGCCTCGTCAGCGAGATCAACGACTTCCTCACCGAGGACTCGATCTACATCGGCGACGGCGGCGACATCGTCACCTTCTCCGGGCAGGTCGTCCAGCCCAAGTCGCCCGGCCACTGGATGGACCCGGGCCCGCTCGGCACGCTCGGCGTCGGCGTCCCCTTCGTGCTCGCTGCCAAGCAGGCCCGTCCGGACAAGGAGGTCGTCGCCCTCTTCGGAGACGGCGCCTTCTCGCTGACCGGCTGGGACTTCGAGACCCTGGTCCGCTACGACCTGCCGTTCGTCGGCGTCGTCGGCAACAACTCCTCGATGAACCAGATCCGTTACGGCCAGGCCGTCAAGTACGGCAAGGAACGCGAGCGGGTCGGCAACACCCTCGGCGACGTCGCCTACGACAAGTTCGCGCAGATGCTGGGCGGTTACGGCGAGGAGGTCCGCGACCCAGCCGACATCGGCCCCGCGCTGCGCCGGGCCCGGGAGTCGGGCAAGCCGTCGCTCATCAACGTCTGGGTCGACCCGGACGCCTACGCCCCCGGAACCATGAACCAGACCATGTACAAGTGAGGGGACCCAAGGTGACCACCAAGGCACTCGACGGCATCCGCGTCCTGGACATGACCCACGTCCAGTCCGGGCCCTCCGCCACCCAGCTGCTGGCCTGGCTCGGCGCCGACGTCATCAAGCTGGAGGCGCCGAGCGGCGACATCACCCGCAGGCAGCTCTGCGATCTGCCCGACGTCGACTCCCTCTACTTCACGATGCTCAACTGCAACAAGCGCAGCATCACCCTGAACACCAAGACCGAGCGCGGCAAGGAGATCCTCACCGAGCTGATCCGGCGCTCGGACGTCATGGTGGAGAACTTCGGACCGGGCGCGGTCGACCGGATGGGGTTCACCTGGGAGCGCATCAAGGAGATCAACCCCCGGATCGTCTACGCCTCCATCAAGGGGTTCGGCGAGGGGCCGTACACCGGCTTCAAGGCGTACGAGGTCGTCGCGCAGGCCATGGGCGGGTCGATGACGACCACCGGTTTCGAGGACGGGCCGCCACTGGCGACGGGGGCGCAGATCGGTGACTCGGGCACCGGAGTGCATACAGTGGCCGGGATACTGGCGGCACTCCTCCAGCGCGAGCGCACCGGGCGCGGCCAGCGCGTCAATGTCGCCATGCAGCACGCGGTGCTCAATCTGTGCCGGGTGAAGCTGCGCGACCAGCAGCGCCTGGCGCACGGGCCGCTCGCCGAGTACCCGAACGAGGACTTCGGTGACGAGGTGCCCCGCTCCGGCAACGCCTCCGGCGGCGGCCAGCCCGGCTGGGCGGTCAAGTGCGCGCCGGCCGGCCCGAACGACTATGTGTACGTCATCGTCCAGCCCGTCGGCTGGAAGCCGCTCAGCGAGCTCATCGGCCGGCCGGAACTCGCCGACGACCCCGAGTGGGCCACCCCCGAGGCCCGGCTGCCGAAGCTGAACAAGATGTTCCAGCTGATCGAGGAGTGGTCCTCGACCCTCCCCAAGTGGGAGGTGCTGGAGAAGCTGAACGCGCACAACATCCCGTGCGGGCCGATCCTGTCCACCAAGGAGATCATCGAGGACGCCTCGCTGGCCGCCAACGAGATGGTGGTGCGTGTCCAGCACCCCGAGCGCGGCGAGTTCGTCACCGTCGGCAGCCCGCTCAAGCTCTCCGACTCCCCCGTCGAGGTGAGCAGTTCACCGCTGCTCGGTGAGCACAACGAAGAGGTCTACATCGGCGAACTGGGCCTCGGTGACGAAGAGTTGCGCCTGCTGAAGTCGAACGGAGTGATCTGACGTGATGGCAGAGGACCGGGAGCTGCGGGTGCGCGCGCTCCTCGACTCGGTGCGCGCCGAGGGCCGTACGGCGCTCACCGCGCCCGAGGGCAAGGTGATCGCCGACGCGTACGGGATCGCCGTACCGGGCGAGGAGCTGGCGACGGACGTGGACGAGGCGGTGGCCGCGGCGGCACGCTTCGGCGGGCCGGTGGTCATGAAGATCGTCTCGCCGGACATCCTGCACAAGACCGACGCCGGCGGTGTCGTGGTGGGCGTGGAGGGCGCGGCGGACGTGCGGGCCGCGTTCTGCCGGATCGTGGAGAACGCCCGCGCCTACGACGCCGCGGCCCGGATCGAGGGCGTGCAGGTGCAGGAGCTGCTGCCGAAGGGGCAGGAGGTCATCGTCGGCGCGGTCACCGACCCGACCTTCGGGAAGGTGGTGGCGTTCGGGCTCGGCGGGGTGCTGGTCGAGGTGCTGAAGGACGTGACGTTCCGGCTGGCACCGGTCACGGCCGACGAGGCGCTGTCGATGCTGGACTCCATCCGGTCGGCGGAGATCCTGCACGGGGTGCGCGGGCAGGCCGGGGTGGACCGGTGGGCGGTCGCCGAGCAGATCCGGCGGGTCTCCCAACTGGTCGCGGACTTCCCGGAGATCGCCGAGGTGGACCTCAACCCGGTGATCGCGACACCCGAGAGCGCGGTGGCCGCCGACATCCGGGTGATCCTCGCCGAGAAGCAGCCGGCGGCGAGGAAGACGTACACCCGCGACGAGATCCTCGCGTCCATGCGCCGGCTGATGCAGCCGTCCTCGATCGCCGTGATCGGCGCGTCCAACGAGGCGGGCAAGATCGGCAACTCGGTGATGCGCAATCTCGTCGACGGCGGTTTCTCCGGGGAGATCCATCCGGTGAACCCCAGGGCCGATGACATCCTGGGCCGCAAGGCGTACAAGAGTGTCACGGACGTTCCCGGTGAGGTGGATGTGGCCGTCTTCGCCATTCCCGCAAGGTTCGTGGCAGCCGCGCTGGAGGAAGTGGGACGGAAGAAGATCCCCAACGCCGTCCTCATCCCCTCCGGGTTCGCCGAGACCGGCGAGCACGAACTCCAGGCGGAGATCGTGGAGATCGCCGAGCGACACGGCATCCGTCTGCTCGGCCCGAACATCTACGGCTACTACTCCACCTGGCAGGACCTGTGCGCCACGTTCTGCACGCCGTACGACGTCAAGGGCGGGGTGGCGCTGACCTCGCAGTCCGGTGGCATCGGCATGGCCATCCTCGGCTTCGCCCGCACCACCAAGACGGGTGTGTCGGCGATCGTCGGCCTCGGCAACAAGTCCGACCTGGACGAGGACGACCTGCTGACCTGGTTCGGCGAGGACCCCCGCACCGAGTGCATCGCCATGCACCTCGAAGACCTCAAGGACGGCCGGGCGTTCGTGGCGGCGGCGCGGGCGACCGTGCCGAAGAAGCCGGTGGTGGTGCTGAAGGCGGGCCGTACGGCGGCGGGCGCGAAGGCGGCCGGCTCGCACACGGGCGCGCTCGCGGGCGACGACGCGGTGTACGACGACATCCTGAGGCAGGCGGGCGTCATCCGGGCGCCGGGCCTGAACGACATGCTGGAGTACGCCCGCGCCCTGCCCGTCCTGCCCGCCCCCGAGGGCGACAACGTCGTGATCATCACCGGCGCCGGCGGCAGCGGCGTGCTGCTGTCGGACGCGGTGACCGACAACGGGCTGTCCCTGATGGAGATCCCGCCCGACCTGGACGAGGCGTTCCGCCGGTTCATCCCGCCGTTCGGCGCGGCCGGCAACCCGGTCGACATCACCGGGGGCGAGCCGCCCTCGACGTACGAGGCGACGATCCGGCTCGGCCTGGAGGATCCGCGGATCCACGCGCTGGTGCTCGGCTACTGGCACACCATCGTCACCCCGCCGATGGTGTTCGCCCAGCTGACGGCGCGCGTGGTCGCCGAGTTCCGCGAGCGCGGCATCGAGAAGCCGGTCGTGGCGTCCCTCGCGGGGGACGTCGAGGTCGAGGAGGCCTGCCAGTACCTGTTCGAGCGGGGGGTCGTGGCCTACCCGTACACGACCGAGAAGCCGGTGGCCGTGCTGGGGGCGAAGTACCGCTGGGCGCGGGCGGCCGGACTGCTGGGGGGCGGTTCATGAGGTGAGTGACGCGGGGGCCGGCCGGTGCGCGCCGGCCGGCTCCCGGGACCTGCGCGCGCACGAAAGGCAATGGACAGGGGGCGCTGGCCAGAACTTTCGACGCAAGGGGTGCAAGTCGCGAGATGGAAACCATCGATCCCCCCGCCTCCGTGCTGTGCAGGGAGGTGAGGGACCGCAGGGGCCGCGTGTACCGGGTCGGCGAGAGCGATGTCGAGCTGCTGGGCCGTGGCCGGATCTGGATGGTCGTCCTGCCCTGGGTGGGCATGGCGGGCATCAGTGGGGCCGCGTACGCGTTCTTCGCGGCGCAGGCCGGTCTTCGTGCCGCCCACCGGTGGGGCGGGGACCCGTACTGGCCGCCGGGCCTGTGGGCGCTCGCCCAGGCGGCGGTCGCCCTGCCGGCCGGGCGGCTGCGGGAGAGCGGCCGGCTTCCGGCCCGCGCGGCCATGACGACCGGAGCGCTCGGCACCCTGGCCGGGTACCTGGCGCTCGCCCTCGCCCCTCAACTCACCGCCGTCCGGCTTGTCTTCGCCGTGTGCGCAGGTGCCGGGGCCGGACTGGTGCACGCCACCTGTCTGACGCTGCCGGGCAGGTGGTGGCCGGAGCGGCGGGGCGGCCCCACGGGAGTGGTGGCGAGCGGGCTCGCCTTCGGGGCCGTACCGCTTCTCCTCCCTTCGGTCCTGGACGCCGACCCGCGCATGCTGCTCGCGGTCGCGGGCGCCGGAGCGTCCCTGGCCGTGGCCGGCGCCGGCCGTCCCTTCCGGGACCCGCCGCGGAACTGGTGGCCGCCGCGGCCCGACCCGCAGTCCGTGCCGCCGACTCCGGCCGCCCGGCGCGCACGCGAGAAGAACCCGCCCGCCGTACGCCACCACACCCTCCGACAGGCGGCCCGGAGACCGGAGTTGTGGCTGCTGTGGCTCTGCCTGCTGGGCTCGGTCGGTGTCACCGTGCTGGGCGTCGTCGTGCAGGCGGGATATGCCCAGCAGTTGGGCGTCTCCCCCGAGTTGCTGTGGTCGGTGACCGTCGCGGGTGGCTCCGCGGCGGCCGTGGCCGGTGCGCTGTCGGACCGCTCGGGGCGGCGCACCCTCCTGATCGCGGCCTGTCTGCTGCTGGGCCTCGCACAGTTCGGCGTGCCGATCGCGGCCCGCACGGGCAGCGGTGCGCTGCTCCTCGGCTGTGCGGCGGCGACCGGGGCCGCCGGCGTCACGGCCCTGGCGCTGGTCACCGCGCTGGCCGCGGACCTGTTCGGTGAGAACCACCACGCGAGCGTCCACGGACTGCTCGCCGGCGCCTGGCTCCTGCCGGTCGCCGCCGGCTGCGGCACAGGGGCGGCCGGGTACGCCGCCCGGGACCCGCATGCCGCGTTCCTCCTGGCGGGCTGCACCGGGCTCGCCTGCGCCGCTGTGGCGCTGCTCCTCAGAACGCCGGGCAGGCTCAGCGTCCGGCGCATCGTCCCCAATCCCCACCCCCTCGGCGAGGAGATGGCCTGACATGACGGCTGATCCCACAACACGGAACACGCCGGCCGAGCCCGGCGCGGCGAACCGCTCGTACCGCGAAGTCACCGACTCCCGGGGGCGGGTCTACCGCGTCGGCGAGACGGACCGCGACATACTCGGCCACTCGCGCAAACTCATGGTGTACCTGCCGTGGATATCGATGATGGCCATCAGCGTCTCGGAGTACGCCTACGGCTCCGCCGAGGACACCCTGTCCGCCGCGCACGGCTGGACCCAGAGCAACACCTTCTGGATCCTCAGCGTCTGGGTGTTCTTCCAGGCCGGCATCGCCTTCCCGGCGGGCTGGCTGCGCGAGCGGGGCATCCTCACCGCGCGCCGTGCGATGTACCTCGGCGCCGCGATGTGTCTGCTCGGCTTCCTGGCGCTGTCCCACCTCGACAACGTGCTCCTGGCCATCCTCGGATTCGGTGTCGTCGGCGGTGTCGGCTCCGGGCTGATCTACGCGACCTGCATCAACATGGTCGGCAAGTGGTTCCCGGAGCGGCGCGGCGCGAAGACCGGCTTCGTCAACGGCGGCTTCGCGTACGGCTCGCTGCCGTTCATCTTCATCTTCAACTACGCCTTCGACACCGGGAACTACGACGAGGTGCTGGACCTGATCGGCGTGTATGTGCTGATCGTGGTCGCCGTGTGCGCGTGGTTCTTCAAGGACCCGCCGAAGAACTGGTGGCCGGCCGACGTCGACCCGCTGTCGTTCTCGGGGACCGCCAAGAGCGGTGCGAGTCTGGCCAAGAACCCGCCCGCCGTACGGCAGTTCACGCCCATGGAGGCCATCCGGACCGGCATGCTGCCGCTGATGTGGATCACCGTGGTGATGACCGCCGGGGTGTCGATCTTCGGGATCTCCTTCCAGGTCGACTTCGCCAAGAAGGTCGGCTTCGGCCCGCTGGTCGCGGCCTCGTCGATGGGCGTGATGGCCGTCATCAACGGCGTGGGGCGGGCCGCGGTCGGCTGGCTGTCGGACCGGTGGGGCCGCAAGACGACCCTGGTCTTCGTCATCGTGGTGCTCGGGCTCGCCCAGTTCGGCGTCATCTGGGCGGGTGACGTCAGGAACGAGTGGCTGTTCCTGTTCTTCGCCTTCCTCTCCGGCTTCGGCGGCGGCGCGTTCTACCCGATGTTCGCGGCGCTGACACCGGACTACTTCGGCGAGAACTACAACGCCACCAACTACGGCCTGGTGTACAGCGGCAAGCTGGTCAGCGGTCTGTTCGGCGGCGGCCTCGGCTCCATGGTGGTCGGCGCCTGGGGCTACAACGGGGCCTACGCGCTGGCCGGCGGGGTGTCGATGGTGGCGGCGGCGATCGCGTTGCTGCTGCGCCAGCCGGGCCGGGGCAAGGCCGAGGAGACCGGGAAGGCGGTCACGGCCCCGAGGACCCAGCCATCGTCCTGAGCACGACTCCCGACTCCCGGATGTTCCCCCTCCACGATCCGCTCACCGATCACCGGAGGGGGAACACCGCACGCACAGCACGCTCGGCTTCGCCGCACGCCCGCAGACCTGGCCACCGTGTCGGTGACCGGTGCCGGTCTAGTCAACGGGCGTGCATGGGACGGGCTTTGGCGTCGGCGATCGCCCTGCGGTTCGTGACGCCGCTCGTGTCCGAGCACGGCTCCTGGCACACGTCGTGGAGCGGCACGGGCTGCTGCTGATCACGCCTTCGGCGAGTCCGTGATCTCCCTCGATGTCGGCATCGCCGATCCGCCGCTCACCCCGGGCCTGTTGTGCGGCGCATTCGTCGCGGCCGGCATCAAGAAGGCCCTCGGCCATCCGGCCCAGCACCCGCAACCGGGACCGGCGACGCCGCTCGCGGGCCGGGGGTGCACCTCCTCGCACCCCACTCAGCCTTCCGAACGGCCCTGCGACTGCGGCCTGTCCGCCTCCGGGCGGCCGACGCGGCGCTCACCTGGCCGGCGTTCGTAGGCC
>NZ_JBSFDI010000009.1:0-166638 GCF_053593835.1 Streptomyces sp. NPDC002076 | reverse complement strand
CCGGCATCAAGAAGACCCTCGGCCATCCGGCCCAGCACCCGCAACCGGGACCGGCGACGCCGCTCGCTGGCCGGGGGACGCACCTCCTCGCACCCCGCTCAGCCTTCCGAACGGCCCCGCGACTGCGGCCTGTCCGCCTCCGGGCGGCCGACGCCCCGCTCACGCTGACCCGCGTTCGTAGGCCGGCATCAAGAAGACCCTCGGCCATCCGGCCCAGCACCCGCAACCGGGACCGGCGACGCCGCTCGCTGGCCGGGGGACGCACCTCCTCGCACCCCACTCAGCCTTCCGAACGGCCCCGCGACTGCGGCCTGTCCGCCTCCGGGCGGCCGACGCCGCGCTCACGCTGACCCGCGTTCGTAGGCCGGTCCGCGGTGAACTCCTGCTGGTGGTGGCCAGGGTGGTGGTCATGCCGGTGGTGGAGGCGCGGTCGTGCGCGGCGGCCCGGACGGCCTCCACCGGGTGGCGGAACCCGTGTGATCAGGACCCGTTGCGGTCATGGTAGGAGCGGCGGGTGTGTTCCGTGTGGGTGCGCATCAGCTGGGCGGCCCGTTGTTCGTCGCGGGCGGCGATCGCGGTGATCAGTTCCCGGTGCTCGATCCAGGACTGGCGTCCGCGCTGGCGGGCCACCGGGGTGTAGTACCAGCGGACCCGGCGGTCGACCTGGGCGGCGAGTTCGGCGAGGACGGCGTTGCCGGCGAGTTCCATGATCTTGGCGTGGAAGGCCGCGTTGAGGGCGACCGCGCGGTCCACCTCGTCGGCGGCGACGGCCTTCTCGCCCTCGGCGCACAGCTCCTCCAGCGCGCCGACCCCCGGGGCGCCGGCGTGCAGGGCGGCGAGCCGGGCCGCCTCCGCCTCCAGCAGGGTGCGGACCGTGAGCAGTTGGTCGGCCTCCTCCTCGGTCGGCTCGTGCACGAACGCGCCCTGCGCGGGCCGCAGATCGACCCAGCCCTCGGTGTTGAGCCGCTGCAGCGCCTCGCGCACCGGCTGCCGGGAGACACCGAGGTGTCCGGCGAGCTCGCTCTCGACCAGATGCTGGCCGGGCTGCAGCGCGCGGGTGGTGATGAGCTCCAGCAGCGCCTCGTAGACGCGCTCTCGCAGCGGCCCGGGGCGTTCCAGCTTGGGCACCGCCCCCTGCGGCAGTCCGGTCGACAACATCGCGGTCCCCCTCCTGGGCAGGTCTGGCGTGTGCACGCTGGACGCTCAGTATCGATTGTCTTTTGTCTACAGTCTACGGTGCACAACATCCAGGCCTGTTCGCGCCCACTTCAAGCAAGCTTCACTGCGCCGCTCACGGGCAGCGTACGACCTGCCCCGCGTAGGAGAGATTGCCGCCGAAACCGAACAGCAGCACCGGGTCGCCGCTGCTCAGTGCCCCCTGTTCGAGCAGCTTGGAGAAGGCGAGCGGGATGCTCCCGGCGGAGGTGTTGCCGGATTCGGTGACATCGCGGGCGACGACGGCGTTGACGGCGCCGAGCTTCTCGGCCAGCGGCTCGATGATGCGCAGGTTGGCCTGGTGCAGGACGACTCCGGCGAGGTCCTCGGGGGCCACGCCGGCCCGTTCGCAGGCGCCGCGGGCGATGGCCGGGAGCTGGGTGGTGGCCCAGCGGTAGACGCTCTGCCCCTCCTGCGCGAACCGCGGCGGGGTGCCCTCGATCCGCACGGCGTGCCCCATCTCCGGCACCGACCCCCACAGCACCGGCCCGATCCCCGGCTCCTCCCCCGCCGGGCAGGCCTCCACCACGGCGGCCCCGGCCCCGTCACCGACCAGGACACAGGTGGTGCGGTCGCTCCAGTCGGTGACGTCGGACATCTTGTCGGCGCCGATGACCAGCGCACGGGTGGCCGCGCCGGCCCGGACGGTGTGGTCCGCGGTGGCCAGCGCGTGGGTGAAGCCGGCGCACACCACATTGACGTCCATCGCGGCCGGCTGCGGGATGCCGAGCCGGGCCGCGACCCGTGCGGCGGTGTTCGGGGAACGGTCGATCGCCGTGGACGTGGCGACCAGGACGAGGTCGATGTCGCCGGGGGTCAGACCGGCGGCGGCGAAGGCCTTGGCGGCGGCGTGCGCGGCCAGCTCGTCGACCGGCTCGTCGGGTCCGGCGATGTGCCGGGTCCGGATGCCGACCCGGCTGCGGATCCACTCGTCGCTCGTGTCGACCATCCCGGCCAGGTCCTCGTTGGTGAGTACCCGGGCGGGCTGGTAGTGACCGATGGCGGCGATGCGCGAGCCGTTCATGGCGGGATTCCCCTCGTGGCCGTGGGTAGCGGGATCCACCAGTCTGATCAATGACCCACGGGTACGACGGCAGGTGAAGCCACAGGAATCGGGCGCCCGAGTTGTCGGCTTCCCGCAGACCCTCGGACGCCCGAGCATTCACCCTGTGAACAGCTGCGTCGCCTTCTGCACGAGTTCGTACACCCCGTAGCCGAGGGGCGCCCCCACCCACAGCCAGGCCAGGGCGATCAGGCCCCGCCGGCTAGGCGGGCTGCTGTCGCTGGGCATCTGCGGCCTCCCTCTGTACGGGGATGTGGTGGCGGGTGTGGACGGGACGGACGAGTTCGTTGGCGACGAAGCCGACGACGAGCAGGCCGATCATGATGCCGAACGACAGCCCGTACAACGCCGGGCCGTGCTTCCCGGCCTCCTTCTGCCGGTCCGCGATCCAGTTGACGATCAACGGCCCGAGCACACCCGCGGTGGACCAGGCGGTGAGCAGCCGGCCGTGGATGGCGCCGACCTGATAGGTGCCGAAGAGGTCCTTCAGATAGGCGGGGACCGTCGCGAAGCCGCCGCCGTAGAAGGACAGGATCACGAGGGCGCACAGGACGAACAGCGGTTTCGCCGAGTCCCCGAACAGCGCGATGAGCAGGTACATCAGCGCGCCGACGCCGAGGTAGCAGCGGTAGATGTTCTTGCGGCCGATGCGGTCGGAGGCGGACGACCAGCCGATGCGGCCGGCCATGTTGGCCGCCGACAGCAGGGCGACGAAACCGGCGGCCGCGGAGGCCGACACCGGGGTGGAGCTGTCCGCGAAGAAGTCCGTGATCATCGGGGCGGCCTTCTCCAGGATGCCGATGCCGGCGGTCACGTTCGTGCAGAGCACAATCCACAGCAGCCAGAACTGCGGGGTGCGCAGCGCGCTGTTGGCGGACACCTGCACACCGGCGACGGAGCTCGGCCCGCTCGCGTCCGCGCCTGGCGTGTCCCCGCGGGGCACACGCACGAGGAGTACGCCGAGCGTCATGAAGACCGCGTACGCCAGACCGTGCACCAGGAACGCGAGCGCGATCCCGGAGTGGTCGGTGCCGAAGGAGGAGAGCATCTGCGCCGACCAGGGCGAGGCGATCAGGGCGCCGCCGCCGAAGCCCATGATGGCGATGCCGGTGGCCATGCCGGGACGGTCCGGGAACCACTTGATCAGGGTGGAGACGGGCGAGATGTAGCCGATGCCGAGGCCGATCCCGCCGACGAAGCCGTAGCCGAGGACGATCAGCCAGTACTGCTTCGTCTGGGCGCCGAGCGCGGAGATCAGGAAGCCGGAGGAGAAGCAGACGAGGGCCACGGTCATGGCCCAGCGCGGCCCGTTGCGTTCGACGAGCGTGCCGCCGAACGCGGCGGACAGCCCGAGCATCACGATCGCCAGCTGGAAGGGCAACGCGCTCTGGGTGCCGTCGAGATGGAGCGCGGATTCGAGCGGCGGCTTGAACACGCTCCAGGCGTAGGCCTGTCCGATCGACAGATGGACGGAGAGGGCGGCGGGCGGAACGAGCCAGCGGCTCCAGCCCGGGGGTGCGAGAGGGGGGCTCATGCCCGCGGACGGTAGGGCCGGGAGCGGGAGTTGAGAAGGACGCGGTCGACCGTATGCGGTGAACGGTATCCGGGAGGCGCTCAACGGTCGCCGCGCGAACCCTTGCCGAGGCTCATTCCATACTGTAGACAATATTTCGTCGACAGCATTCAGCCGACATTCAGGAGCCGACGAGCGTCTCGCGGCGGCCCTTCCCCCGACACCTCCGCGGTATCCCTCAAACCGAACGGAGTGCTCCCGTGAAAGTGGCAGTTCTCGGCGCCGGCGCCATCGGTGCCTACGTCGGTGCCGCGCTCCACCGCGCCGGCGCCGATGTGCATCTGATCGCCCGTGGACCGCATCTGGCGGCCATGAGGCAGCACGGAGTACGTGTGCTCAGCCCGCGCGGCGACTTCACCGCGCACCCCCACGCCACCGACGATCCCGGCGAGGTCGGCCCGGCGGACTACGTCTTCCTCGGCCTGAAGGCCCACGCGTACGCGGCGTGCGGGCCGCTGATCGCACCGCTGCTGCACGAGCGCACCGCGGTGGTGGCCGCGCAGAACGGCATCCCCTGGTGGTACTTCCACCGGCACGGCGGCCCCTACGACGGCCACCGCCTCGAAAGCGTCGACCCGGACGGCGCGGTCAGCCGCGTCCTCGCCCCCGAGCGCGCCGTCGGCTGTGTCGTCTACGCCGCCACCGAACTCCAAGGCCCCGGCGTCGTACGGCACTTGGAAGGCACCCGGTTCTCCATCGGCGAGCCCGACCGCAGCATCTCCCCGCGCTGTCTGGACTTCGGCGAGGCCATGCGGACCGGCGGGCTCAAGTGCCCGGTGGAGCCCGACCTGCGCGGTGACATCTGGGTCAAGCTGCTCGGGAACATCTCCTTCAACCCGATCAGCGCCCTGGCCCGCGCCACCATGCGGCAGATGTGTCTGCACGGCGGCACCCGCCGGGTCATCGAGACGATGATGCGCGAGACGCTCTCGGTCGCCGAGGCCCTCGGCTGCACGGTCGGCGTCTCCGTCGAACGCCGGCTCGCCGGCGCCGAACGCGTCGGCGACCACCGCACCTCCACCCTCCAGGACCTGGAGCGCGGCAAGCCGCTGGAACTGGACGTGCTGCTCGCGGCCGTCGTCGAACTCGCGGAGATCACCGGCGTCGAGGTGCCCACCCTGCGCACCGTGCACGCCATCTCGGACCTGCTCGCGCTGAGGAGCGCCGCATGAGGAAACGGCAACCGAAGACCTACATCCGGCTGACCCACCCACTGGTCCGCGACTCCCGGGACGAACCCTTCCGGCAGGCGAGCTGGGAGGAGGCGCTGGACCGGGCGGCCCGGGGCCTGGAACGCAACCGGGGCGCGTTCGGGATGTTCTCCTGCGCCCGCGCCACCAACGAGATGAACTACGTGGCGCAGAAGTTCGCCCGGGTCGTCATGGGCACCAACAACGTCGACTCCTGCAACCGCACCTGTCACGCCCCGAGCGTGGCGGGCCTGTCGGCGGCGTTCGGCTCCGGCGGGGGCACGTCGTCGTACGAGGAGATCGAGCACACCGACGTCATCGTGATGTGGGGGTCCAACGCGCGTTTCGCGCACCCGATCTTCTTCCAGCACGTGCTGAAGGGGATCAGGAACGGCGCCCGGATGTACGCGGTCGACCCGCGGCGCACCTCCACCGCCGAGTGGGCGGAGAGCTGGCTCGGGCTGAACGTCGGCACCGACATCCCGATGGCGCACGCGATCGGCCGCGAGATCATCCGGGCCGGCCTCGCCAACGAGGCGTTCATCGAGCGGGCGACCACCGGCTTCGAGGAGTACCGCGCGCTGGTCGAACCGTGGACGCCGTCGCTCGCCGAGAAGGTCACCGGCGTACCGGCCCGCGCGATACGCGAGCTGGCGCACGCCTACGCCCGGGCCGAGCGAGCCCAGCTGTGCTGGACGCTCGGCATCACCGAGCACCACAACGGCACCGACAACGTCCGCGCGCTGATCAACCTGTCCCTGCTCACCGGCCACGTCGGCCGCTACGGCTCCGGGCTGCAGCCGCTGCGCGGGCAGAACAACGTGCAGGGCGGCGGCGACATGGGGGCGATCCCCAACCGGCTGCCCGGCTTCCAGGACATCCTCGACCCCGAGGTCCGGCTGAAGTTCGAATCCGCCTGGGACACCGTCGTCCAGCCGCACTACGGGCTGAACCTGACGGAGATGTTCGAGGCGATGGAGGAGGGGAGTCTGCGGGCGGTGTACTGCGTCGGGGAGAACCCGGCGCAGTCGGAGGCCGACAGCGAGCAGGCCGTACGGCGGCTGAAGGCGCTGGACTTCCTCGTCGTGCAGGACATCTTCCTCACGAAGACGGCCGAGCTCGCGGACGTGGTGCTGCCGGCGACCGCCGGGTGGGCGGAGACCGAGGGCACGACCACCAACAGTGAGCGCCGGGTGCAGCGCGTACGGCGTGCCGTCACCCCGCCCGGGGAGGCCCGCGAGGACATCGACATCATCTGCGAGCTGGCGGCCCGGCTGGGCCACGACTGGAAGTACGCGGACGCGGAGGCGGTCTGGAACGAGCTGCGCTCGGTGTCCCCGGACCACTACGGGATGACGTACCGGCGGCTGGACGAGCACCGGGGCATCCAGTGGCCCTGCCCCAGTACGGACCGGCTCGAACCGACGTATCTGCACGGCCGGTTGTGGGAGTCCGACCCGGACCTGCGGGGTGTGCCGGCACCGTTCGGGCTGGTGCGGCACGATCCGCCGGTGGATCTCACCGACGAGGAGTACCCGATCCGGCTGACCACCGGGCGGCGCCTGGACTCGTACAACACCGGTGTGCAGAGCGGCGGTTTCGCCTCCCCGCTGCGGCGCGGCGAGTACGTCGAGCTGTGCCCGGAGGATGCCGAGCGGTACGGGGTCGTGGTCGGCGAGGAGGTACGGGTCACCTCGCGGCGCGGGTCGGTGACGGCGCCGGTGTGGGTCGACACCGCGCTGCGGCCCGGGCTGGCCTTCATGACCATGCACTTTCCCGACGAGGTGGACACCAACCGGCTGACGATCGAGGCGAACTGCCCGATCGCGGGGACGGCGGAGTTCAAGGCGTCGGCGATCCGGATCGAGAAGCTCCCCGTCGCGACCATCGTGAGGTGACCTGGTGGATCTGCACTTCGGCGACAGCAAGCCGACGGACGAGGAACGGGCCGCCGTGGACGCCCTGCTGGGCCCGCCCGAGTCCTCCTGGGAGGGCGCCGACCGCAGCGACGCCGACCTGAGGTGGGCGCGCGGCGGCCGGGCGGCCCGCAACCGGCGCGATCTGCTGCTGCCGGGGCTGCACGCCCTGAACGACCGGGTCGGCTGGATCAGCGAGGGCGGCCTCGGCTATCTGTGCCGTCGGCTGACCGTACCGCCGGCCGAGGCCTACGGGGTCGCCACCTTCTACGCGATGTTCTCCGTACGGCCCCGCCCGGCGACCGTGCTGCACGTGTGCACCGACCTGGCCTGCACGGCAGCCGGAGCCGACGCGCTCCGCACCGGCCTGGAGGGACGTCTCGGCAGCGGGGTGAGCGTCGAGCGCAGCCCCTGCCTGGGCCTGTGCGAGCGCGCTCCGGCCGCCCTCGCCGTCAGGGCGGGCGATCCGGCGCGTACCGCGGTGGCGGCACCGGCGACCGTGGACGAGGCCGTACGGGCGGCCGGCGCGCCGGACTCGGCGCCGGAGGAGCCGTCGGCGGCGACGGCCGTACCCCAGGCGGGGCAGGAGGGCCTCGTCCTGTTGCGGCGGGTGGGTGTCGTCGACCCGGCTTCGCTGGACGACTACCGCGCGCACGGCGGCTACACCGCCCTGCGCCGGGCCTTCGCGCTCGGGCCCGCCGGAGTCATCCGCGAGGTGACCGACTCCGGCCTGGTGGGCCGCGGCGGCGCCGCCTTCCCCACCGGCCGCAAGTGGCAGGCCACGGCCTCCCAGCCCGACCACCCGCACTACCTCGTCTGCAACGCTGACGAATCCGAGCCGGGCACCTTCAAGGACCGCGTGCTCATGGAGGGCGACCCGTACGCGCTGATCGAGGCGATGACCGTCGCGGCGTACGCGACCGGCGCCCACCAGGGTTACCTGTATCTGCGCGGCGAGTACCCGCGCGCTCTGCGCCGCCTGGAGCACGCGATCGGGCAGGCACGCGCGCGTGGCTTCCTCGGGGACGACGTCCTCGGCCAGGGGTACGCCTTCGACATCGAGATCCGGCGGGGCGCGGGGGCGTACATCTGCGGCGAGGAGACGGCCCTGTTCAACTCCATCGAGGGGTACCGGGGCGAGCCGCGCTCCAAGCCGCCGTTCCCGGTGGAGAAGGGCCTGTTCGGCAAGCCGACCGCCGAGAACAACGTGGAGACACTGGTCAACGTCCTGCCGATCCTGACCATGGGCGCCCCGGCGTACGCGGCGATCGGCACCCAACGCTCCACCGGGCCGAAGCTGTACTGCGTCTCCGGGAGCGTGGCCAGGCCCGGCGTCTACGAACTCCCCTTCGGCGCCACGCTCGGCGAACTGCTCGAACTGGCCGGGGTCCGGGAGGGGTTGCGCGCGGTGCTGCTCGGCGGCGCGGCGGGCGGGTTCGTACGGCCCGACGAGCTGGACATCCCGCTGACCTTCGAGGGCACCCGTGAGGCGGGCACCACGCTCGGCTCGGGTGTGGTGATGGCCTTCGACGACCGCGTGCCGCTGCCCCGGCTGCTGCTCAGGATCGCCGAGTTCTTCCGGGAGGAGTCCTGCGGGCAGTGCGTGCCGTGCCGGGTCGGGACCGTGCGGCAGGAGGAGGCGCTGCGCCGGATCGCCGAGCGCACCGGGGCCGCGGCCGCCGACGACATCGCCCTGCTGCGGGAGGTCGGCCGGGCGATGCGGGACGCCTCGATCTGCGGTCTGGGGCAGACCGCGTGGAACGCCGTGGAATCCGCCATCGACCGTCTGGGGGCGTACGCATGACCGTCACACCGCTGGGGATCCCGCGCCGGCTGCTGGAGTGCACCATCGACGGCGAGCCCGCGCGGGTGCCGGAGGGCTCGACCGTCCTGGACGCCTGCCGGGCCGTGGGGAAGGACATCCCGACGCTGTGCCAGGGCGACACGCTGCGGCCGAAGAACGCCTGCCGGGTGTGTGTGGTGGAGGTCGAGGGCTCGCGGACGCTGGTGCCGGCCTGCTCGCGCACGGCGGAGCCGGGGATGGAGGTCCGCACCGGCACCGAGCGCGCCCGGCACAGCAGGAAGATCGTCCTGGAGCTGCTCGCCTCCTCTGTCGACTTGTCGGCCACACCGAACGCGGCCGAGTGGATCAAGGAGTACGACGCGAAGCCGGACCGTTTCGGCCTGGGCGCGGCCCGGCTGAACGAGCAGCCCAGAATCGACAACGAGCTGTACGTGCGCGACTACGGCAAGTGCATCCTGTGCTACAAGTGCGTCGACGCCTGCGGCGACCAGTGGCAGAACACCTTCGCGATCTCGGTCGCCGGGCGGGGTTTCGACGCGCGGATCGCCGTCGAGCACGATGCGCCGCTCACCGACTCGGCGTGCGTGTACTGCGGGAACTGCGTCGAGGTGTGTCCGACCGGGGCGCTCGCGCCGAAGACGGAGTTCGACATGCGGGCGGCGGGCACCTGGGACGAGTCACGGCAGACGGAGACGTCCACGGTGTGCGCGTACTGCGGAGTGGGCTGCACCCTCACGCTCCATGTGCAGGACAATGAGATCGTGAAGGTCACCTCGCCGCACGACAACCCGGTGACCCACGGCAATCTCTGCATCAAGGGCCGTTTCGGCTACCAGCACGTACAGAACCGGGGCTGATCAGGACATGGGACGAGTCACGGAACGACGCAAGGTCCTCCGCATCCGGGACGGGGCGCTGTCCACCCGGCCGGACACACTCGTCGCCGAGGAACCCCTGGAGATCCGGCTCAACGGAAAACCGCTCGCGATCACCATGCGCACACCGGGCGACGACTTCGCGCTGGCGGCGGGGTTCCTGGTCAGCGAGGGCGTGCTGGCGACCGCGGACGATCTGCAGAACATCGTCTACTGCGCGGGTGCGACGGTGGACGGCTCGAACACCTACAACGTGGTCGACGTGAAGACCGCACCCGGCGTCGCCCTGCCGGACTTCACCCTGGAGCGGAACGTCTACACGTCCTCATCGTGCGGTCTGTGCGGCAAGGCCAGCCTGGACGCCGTACGCACGACGGCCCGCTTCCCGATCGCCGACACTCCCCCGGTCCGGGTCGCCCCGGAGCTGCTGGCGAGCCTCCCCGACCGGCTGCGGGCGGCCCAGCGGGTGTTCGACCGGACCGGGGGCCTGCACGCGGCGGCGCTGTTCACCGAGGACGGCGAGCTGCTGGACGTACGGGAGGACGTGGGCCGGCACAACGCGGTCGACAAACTGGTCGGGCGCGCGCTGCAGAGCGGCGGCCTGCCGCTGTCGCGGGCGATCCTCCTGGTCTCCGGACGGGCCTCGTTCGAGCTGGCGCAGAAGGCCGTGATGGCGGGCATCCCGGTGCTGGCTGCCGTGTCGGCGCCGTCGTCGCTGGCGGTGGACCTGGCCGCGGAGACGGGTCTGACCCTGGTGGGCTTCCTGCGGGGCAGCTCGATGAACGTGTACGCGGGCGAGGACCGCATCGCCCTGCGGGAGGCGGCCGCCCAGGGCTGAGGGGCCTGCTCGCGGCACGGCGGCGGGGCCCGGGCCGGCGGGGAGCGCCCCCTGCGCCGCCGGGCCCCGCCTCAGCCGAGGGACTGCGCCGCTTCGGCGAACGGCGTGATCAGAGGTGAGCGGCGGCCCGCCGCCCAGGCCGGTGGCCGGGAGCATCACCAGGCGGGACTCGTGGTACAGGGCCGCAGCTCCAGGCCCTCCTCGCGGAGCGGGGTGCGTACATCGTTCGGTGGTGGTCGTGGACGGGGGCGGGACGCTGGTGTGAGGTCAGGCGGGGGTGAGGCGTACGTCGGCGGCGGTCACCACCGTGCCGAGCCGGGGGAAGTCGAGGCGTACGGACGCCTCGTGCTCGGCGGCGGTGAAGGCGGCCATGGCGTCCTCGACGAAGACGAGTTCGTAGCCGAGGTCGGCGGCGGCGCGGGCGGTGGACTCGACGCCGAGGTTGGTGGCGATGCCGCCGAACACCAGGGTGGTGACGCCGCGTTCGCGCAAGTGCTCGTCCAGGCCGGTGCCCTGGAAGGCGCCGATGGTCCGCTTGACCACCTCCAGGTCGCCGGGTCCGGCGAGGCCGGGCACGAGTCCGCTGCCGGGCGGCTGTTCGGCGACAGTGGGGCGTTCGACCCGGACGAGGACGACGGGTGCCCCGGCGGTGCGGCAGGTGTGCGCCAACTCCTGTGCGGTGGCCAGCACTTCGGTGCCTTTGCGGGGTTCCAGGGGCAGCGCGACGATGCGTTCCATCAGGTCGACGAGGACCAGGGCGGTGCGCTGCGGATCGAGGACGGGGGCTGCGGTCATGACGGAACGTTAGCCGCCGTCAGCCGTCCGTGCCGGAAATCCGGATCAACAGGCCCATGAACTGATCCCGTTCGGCGGCCGACAGCGGGGCGAGCAGCTCGTCGTTGGCCTCACGGGCGGCCTTCTCGCAGCGCGCGAGGAGGCGGGCTCCGTCGCCGGTGAGGGACACGGCGTTCTTGCGCCGGTCCTTGGGGTCGGGGGCGCGCAGGACATGGCCGGCGGACTGAAGGTCGTTGAGCACGCCGACCAGGTCCTTGGGGTCCAGGCCCACGCTGCGGCCGAGGTCGGCCTGGGCGACGGGCTGGAGGTCGCGGACGGCGGAGAGGACCACGTGGTGCCACATCTTCTGCCCCTCGACGGCGAGGGCGTCGGCGACCAGGGAACGGCCCCGGGCGGCGGCGCGGCCGAGGAGCCAGCTGGGCAGGGAGCGGATCGCGGGCAGGCGTGCTTCGGCCATGCCCGCAGCCTAACGGAGAAATCGTTGGAGCTCCCCATGAATCTTCGCTATCGTTGGGACTCCCAACGAGTTCGTAGGTTCTCCCGACGATCCATGCGCCGGGCGTGCCCGGTGCGGAGGTGTGTGCGATGCGTCGCGTCCGATATGAATCCACCGCCGGCCCGCTCTTCCTGGAGGAGGCGCCTGTCCCCGAGCCCGGCCCCGGGGAGCTGCTGGTGCGCTGCGCGGCCATCGGCGTCACCCTGCCCGTGGTCCGCAAGGTCACCGAGGCCGCCGAGCCGATCGCGCTCGGCGGCGAGATCGCCGGCGAGGTGGTGGGGGTCGGCGAGGGCGTCACCCGCTTCCGGCCGGGCGAGCAGGTGACCGGGCTGTGCTTCGGGCACGGGTACGCCGACTTCGCCCTGCTGCACGAGGCCATGGCCTCCCCGATACCGGACGGCGCCGACGCCGTGGACGCGGTCGCGCTGGTGCGCAGCGGCCTGGTGGCGCTCGGTGCGCTGGCGGCGGCGCGCCCGGTGCCGGGCGAGGCGGTGCTGGTCACCGCGGCGGCGAGCGGGGTCGGCCACCTGGCGGTGCA
Organism: Streptomyces sp. NPDC002076; assembly: GCF_053593835.1. Taxonomy (NCBI): domain Bacteria; kingdom Bacillati; phylum Actinomycetota; class Actinomycetes; order Kitasatosporales; family Streptomycetaceae; genus Streptomyces; species Streptomyces sp. NPDC002076. The sequence goes on along the minus strand of NZ_JBSFDI010000009.1, from coordinate 154,335 downwards.
GCTGGCGCGGGCGCGGGGGGCGGGACGGGTTGTGGGGGCCGTGTCCGACCCGGGCAAGGCGGAGTTCGTCCGCTCGCTCGGCGCGGACGACTGTGTTCGGTACGGCGACGACGGCTGGGGAGATCCAGTCGACTGCGTCCTGGATGCCGTCGGCGGTGAGCTGCTCACCCCCGCCCTCGCCGCCCTGGCCCCGCACGGCCGCCTCGTCGCCTACAGCTCGGGCGGCGGCACCATCCAGGCGTACGACCTGCTGGTGGGCGCCAAGTCGGTGATCGGATTCCAGATGGCCCTGATCGCCCGCGGCCGGCCGGATCTGTACGAGCAGTGGCGCCAGGAGCTGTGGCGGCTGTTCACCGAAGGCACCCTGAAGCCCGCCGTGCACGCCGAGTTCGCGCTGGAGGACGCGGCGAAGGCACATGACGTGATCGAGCGGCGGGCCAATCTGGGCAAGGTCGTGCTGTGCCCGTAGGCCCGTCGCGGTCTCCATGTGCTGCACGCTTCTTGTGAGGCGACCTGGCCCGAACTACCTTCGATGGGGCGCACGTTGGACATGGGATGTCCCGATGTCCAGATGTCCGGCCGACGAAGGGCAAGGTCGCACCATGCCGTCAGGTCTACGCGCCCGTCTCAGAGCCGCATTCGCCACCGCCCTCACCACGGCGGCACTGCTCCTGGTGCCGCTCGCAACCCCCCACCCCGCACATGCCCAATCCCCCGCGAGCGCCCCCGAGTTCGAGCAGCAGATCCTCTTCAGGGCGTCCCAGGACCCCGGCTACGCCTGCTTCCGCATACCGGCGATCGTGAAGACGACCGACGGCACCCTGCTGGCGTTCGCCGAGGGCCGGGTCCTCAACTGCGGGGACGCCGCCGACATCGACATCGTGCTCAAGCGCTCCACCGACGGCGGCCGCACCTGGGGCCCGTTGCAGGTGGTCAACGAGGGCGCCGGTGACACACACGGCAACCCGGCACCGATCGTGGACCGGGAGACAGGCCGGGTCTGGCTCGCGGAGACGTACAACACCGGCCGTACCGACAGCGCCAGTTGCTCGGTCCCCTGCGACCGCACCCCGCACCTCCAGTACAGCGACGACGACGGCCGGACCTGGTCCGTGCCGCGCGATCTGAGCCCGGAGATCCTGCCCGCCGACTGGAACTCCTGGTACGCGACCGGGCCGGCGCACGGCATCCAGCTCACCAGGGGCCGGTACGCGGGCCGGCTGGTCTTCGGGGTCAACACCGAGACCTGGGACGGCAGCCGGGTCACCGCCAACCACGCGGCGCTGATCGTGAGCGACGACCACGGCGGCCACTGGCGGATCGGCGCCACCGACACCTGGCCCATCGCCGACGACGGCACCTTCCGGCAGAAGCCGTCCGAGCTGACCCTCGCCGAGCGCGGCGACGGCTCGATCCTGGTCAGCGGCCGGGAGCAGGACGGCACCGACCTCGGCCACCGCACCCAGGCGGTCAGCCGCGACGGCGGAGGCAGCTTCACCGCGCCCTTCCACGACCTGCCCGACCTGTACGCCCCGCAGGTCCAGGGTTCGATGCTGCGCCTCGGCGACCGCATCCTGCTCGCCTGCCCCGCCGACCCCGACCGGCGGCGCACGATGATGATCCGCTCCTCCTACGACGGCGGCCGCACCTGGGACAGCGTGGACCGCGGCACCGTCGTCACCACGGACTGGTCCGGCTACTCCGACCTGGTCCGCGCCGACGCGGACACGGTGGGCCTGGTCTACGAGGGCGGCGCGGTCGACGCGCGCGACGAGATCCGCTTCGCCCGCTTCACCGAGGACTGGCTCGCCCCGCGCCGCGGCCCCGACCCGGTCACCGCCGACCTGGCCCCGCACGCCCGCCCGGCCGCGGTGCTCGGCGGCGCCGAGGAGACGGACGGGGTCTTCGGCGGCGCGTTGCGGTTCGACGGCACCGACGACGCCGTACGCCTGCCCTTCCGCAGCCGGCTGCCGCTGGGGACGAAGAACTTCACGGCGTCCCTGTGGTTCCGGTACACGGCCACGACCGGGGAGCAGCCACTGCTGTGGATGGGCGGGATCGGCACCACCCAGCCGCAGGTGTGGGTGCGCGGGGAGCCGGCGAACAACCGGATCCAGGGGCTGATCACGGTCCGGAACGGGGCGCTCGCGCCGCAGACCGCCTCTGTGCGCACGGACACCGCGTACAACAACGGGCAGTGGCATCACCTGGTGCTGCGCCGGGGCGGGGGCCGGCTGTCGTTGTTCGTCGACGGTACGGAGACGTCCGTCGCCGACATCCCGGGGTCGGTCAGCCGTAACTCCCCCTTCGGCGTGCACATCGGTCAGCGCATGGACAGCCGGGCCTTCTTCACCGGCGCCATCGACGAGGTGCATGTCTGGGACCGGGCGCTCACCGACGCGGAGCTGGCGGACCCGAAGGCGCTGAGGTCACCGAAGGACACGGTCCTGTGGCTGCCCCTGGACCGGGTGAGGGGCTGACGCGCCGGCGCCGGCGCGCGGAGCCTCCTGCGGGTCCCGGGCCCGGCGCTTGGCGATGACCGCGCACACCATCAGCTGCATCTGGTGGAACAGCATCAGCGGCAGCACGGCGAGCGAGGCGTGCGCGCCGAACAGGACACTGGCCATGGGGAGCCCGGAGGCGAGGGACTTCTTCGACCCGGCGAACTGGATGGCGATCCGGTCCTCCCGGCCGAAGCCGAGCGCCTTGCCGCCGTACCAGCTCAGCAGGAGCATCACGGCGAGCAGGGCGGCCTCGACGACGAGCAGTCCGCCGAGCCGGGCGGGGCTGACCTGGTGCCAGATGCCCCGGGTCATGCCCTCGCTGAAGGCGGTGTAGACCACCAGCAGGATCGAGCCGCGGTCGACCAGCCCGAGCACCTTCCGGTGCCGGGCGACGAAGCCGCCGATCCAACGGCGCAGCACCTGCCCGGCGAGGAACGGCACCAGCAGCTGGAGCACGATCTTGACCAGCGAGTCGGCGGAGAACCCGCCCCCGCTGTTGCCGAGCAGCCCCGCCGCCAGCAGCGGGGTGACGACGATGCCGATGAGCGAGGAGAAGGAGCCCGCGCAGATCGCCGCCGGGACGTTTCCGCGGGCGATCGAGGTGAACGCGATGGACGACTGGATCGTGGACGGCACCAGCGTAAGGAACAGCAGGCCCTGGTAGAGCGGCTGGGTCAGCAGCACCGGAACCAGACCGCGCGCCGCCAGCCCGAGCACCGGGAACAGGACGAAGGTGCAGACCAGCACGGTCACATGGAGCCGCCAGTGGCGCAGCCCGTCCAGCGCCTCCCGGGTGGAGAGCCGGGCGCCGTAGAGGAAGAAGAGGAAGGCGATCGCGGCCGTCGACGCGCCCGAGGCCACGTCGGAGGCGGTGCCCCGGGCCGGCAGCAGCGCGGCCAGGCCGACGGTCCCGATCAGCAGGACGATGTACGGGTCGATCGGCATCCAACTCGGCCAGCGCAGGCGTTTCACGGTGCTCCGATTCATGTGCGTTCGTTCGCGGGCCCGCAGGGCCCCCGTCCATCGTCCTCTTCGAACCGCTGATCGGGAATCCCACATGCCGCTCTGACTGTCATCATGAAGTGCAATATCGGGTTAGGCTGCCTGTCGTGTACGACCCGACGCAGTTGCGCACCTTCCTCGCCGTGGCCCAGACGCTGAGTTTCACGCAGGCCGCGCGCCGGCTGGGGCTGCGCCAGTCCACGGTCAGCCAGCATGTGCGCCGGCTGGAGGACGCGACCGGGCGGCAGCTGTTCAGCCGGGACACCCATTCGGTGGAGCTGACCGAGGACGGCGAGGCGATGCTGGGCTTCGCCCGGCGGATCCTGCAGGTCCACGAGCAGGCGACGGCGTTCTTCACCGGCACCCGGGTGCGCGGCCGGCTGCGCTTCGGGGCGTCCGAGGACTTCGTGCTCACCCGGCTGCCGGAGATCCTGGAGGCCTTCCGCTACGACCATCCGGAGGTCGACCTGGAGCTGACCGTGGAGCTGTCCGGCACCCTGCACGAACAACTGGCCGCCGGGAAGCTGGACCTGGTGCTGGCCAAGCGGCGCCCGGAGGATCCCCGGGGAGAACTGGTCTGGCGCGACGACCTGGTGTGGATCGGCGCCGAGCGGCTGCGCCTGGACGCGGACCGGCCCGTCCCGCTGATCGTGTATCCGCCGCCCGGCATCACCCGGGCCCGCGCGCTGGAGGCGCTGGAGCGCGAGGGCCGCGGCTGGCGGATCGTGTGCACCAGCGGCAGCCTCAACGGACTGATCGCGGCGGCCCGCGCCGGACTCGGCGTGATGGCCCACTCCCGGCGCCTGATCCCGCCCGGCCTGTTCCGCCTGCCGGACCGTGCCGGGCTGCCCGACCTGGGCAAGGTCGACTTCGTCCTCGTCCACGGCCGGCGCCGGGGCGCGGCGGAGGAAGCGGCGAACGCGCTGGCCACGGCCGTCCTCGCGGGCGGGGAGCGGCTGCGGCGGCGGGTCGGCTGAGGCCGGTCGGCGCAGCACCGGATCCGTCAGCTGCTCGACCCGGGAACGGCGCGGCCGGCCCCCCGCCACCCTCCCGCTTCCGGCTCGGACCCTGCCTCGTATGCGTCGATCGATACGGTGTGCGCCGTAATCCCCGCGTACAGATTCGGTGGAGATTACGGCACCGAAACTTACTGACCCGTCAGTATCATGTCCGGCCCTTCCCCATGTGCGGGCATTTTCCGGGCACCGCCCGGGGGAAACGTGAGGTTTGCTGGGTTTCCTACCCCCTCCCGCCCGGTGACGGCGTGGGGTAGCTTTCACCGCGCTGTGCCGAGCGTCACGGGCATGACCAAGCAGCGAGGATCGGGGAGCGAGGTTTGCGCGAGTTCACCAACCCGCCGCTCACGACGGCGCCGCCGGTGGGCGGTCTGGCCGACGTGGTCTTCGAGCATGCCCGGACGGACCCGACACACGTCGCTCTCGGCCGCAAGGACGCCGCCGGGCAGTGGCGGGACGTGACCTCCACCGAGTTCCGCGACGAGGTCATGGCCCTCGCCAAGGGCCTCCTCGCGCGCGGTGTCCGCTTCGGCGACCGCGTCGCCATCATGTCCCGCACCCGCTACGAGTGGACCCTGTTCGACTTCGCCCTGTGGTCGATCGGCGCCCAGGTGGTGCCCGTCTACCCCACCTCCTCGGCCGAGCAGTGCTTCTGGATGCTGTACGACGCCGAGGTGTCCGCGGCGATCGTGGAGCACGAGGACCACGCGATGACCATCGCCACGGTCATCGACCGGCTCCCGCAGCTGCGCCAGCTGTGGCAGCTGGACTCGGGCTGTGTGCAGGAGCTGTACGACGCCGGGGCGCATCTGGACGACGAGCTGGTGCACCGGCACCGGCAGGCGGTCACCCCGGACTCGGTCGCCACGATCATCTACACCTCGGGCACCACCGGCCGCCCCAAGGGCTGTGTCCTCTCGCACGCCAACTTCATGTACGAGGCGGACACCATGATCCAGCGGTGGCAGCCGGTGTTCCAGACCAAGAAGGACGACGAGGCCTCCACCCTGCTGTTCCTGCCGCTCGCGCACGTCTTCGGGCGGATGGTGGAGGTCGCCGCGATCCGTGGCGGGGTCCGCTTCGGGCACCAGCCGCAGCTGAACGCCGCCGCCCTGCTGCCCGACCTGCAGGCGTTCAAGCCGACGTTCATCCTCGCGGTGCCGTACATCTTCGAGAAGGTGTTCAACTCGGCCCGCCGGAAGGCGGAGAAGGAAGGCAAGTCGGGGCCGTTCGAGAAGGCGGTCGACATCGCGGTGAAGTACGCGGAGGCCGTGGAGGCCAAGGCGTGGGGCACCGGGCCCGGCCCGTCGGCGGGGCTGCGCATGCAGCACCAGTTCTTCGACAAGGTCGTGTACTCCAAGGTCCGCGCGGCGATGGGCGGCCGGATCCGCAACGCGATGTCCGGCGGTTCCGCGATGGACCGCCGGCTGGGCCTGTTCTTCGCGGGCGCCGGCGTGCAGATCTACGAGGGCTACGGCCTGACCGAGTCGACGGCCGCGGCGACCGCCAACCCGCCCGAGCGCACCCGCTACGGCACCGTCGGCCAGGCCATCCCCGGCGTGACCGTGCACATCGCCGACGACGGGGAGATCTGGCTCTACGGCGGAAACGTTTTCCAGGGCTATCTGAACAACCCGAAGGCCAGCGACGAGACCCTGCACGACGGCTGGCTGGCCACCGGCGACCTCGGTGCGCTCGACGACGACGGCTATCTGACCATCACCGGCCGCAAGAAGGAGATCCTGGTGACCTCCGGCGGCAAGAGCGTCTCCCCCGGGGTGCTGGAGGAGCGGGTCCGCGAGCATCCGCTGGTCAACCAGTGCATCGTCGTCGGCAACGACCGCCCCTACATCGCCGCCCTGGTCACCCTGGACCAGGAGGCCGTCGAGCACTGGCTGCAGATGCGCGGAAAGCCGCGGATGACCCCGGTCCAACTGGTGCGCGACCCGGACCTGGAGACGGAGGTGCGGCGGGCGGTGGTCGCCGCCAACACCCTCGTCTCCCAGGCCGAGTCGATCCGTACCTTCCGCATACTGGCGCAGCCGTTCACCGAGGAACACGGCCTGCTGACACCGTCGTTGAAGCTGAAGCGGAAGGCGATCGAGAAGGCGTACGACAACGAGGTCGAGGCCCTCTACCGGACGTGACCCTCCTGACGGGGCGTCAGCTGATCGTCACCTTGAAGATCTTGTCCGAGCCGTCGGCGGCACCCCCGTTGTTGTCGCAGTTGGTGGTGGACAGCCACAGCTGGTCGGTGCCCGGGACCTTGGTGACCGTACGCAGCCGGCCGTAGGTGCCGACGTAGTACGCGCTCGGGGTGCCGACACTCTCGGTGTCGCCGTTGATGGGGATCCGCCACAGGCGTTCGCCGCGCAGGGACGCCATGTAGATCACGTTGCGGACGATGGCGATGCCGCTCGGTGAGGCCTCGGAGACGTTCCAGGTGGCCTTGGGGTTGGTCATGCCGGCGACGTTGCAGCTGCCCTCGCAGGTGGGCCAGCCGTAGTTCGCGCCGGGCTTGATGAGGTTGAGTTCGTCCTTGGAGCTGTTGCCGAACTCCGCCTCCCAGAGCCTGCCGTTGCGGTCGAAGGCGAGGCCCTGCGGGTTGCGGTGGCCCAAGGAGTAGACGTAGTTGCCGAAGGGGTTGCCGGGGGCCGGCTTGCCGTCGGTGGTCATGCGCAGGACCTTGCCGTTGAGGGAGTTCTTGTCCTGCGCGAGATCGGGCTGCTGGGCCTCGCCGGTGGAGACGTACAGGTAGCCGTCGGGGCCGAAGGCGAGGCGTCCGCCGTTGTGGTAGCGGTTCTTCTTGATGCCCTGGAGCAGCACCTTGTAGTCGCTGAGCGTCGTGCCGTCGTAGGTCATGCGGACGACCCGGTTGCCCTCGGCGGCGGTGTGCATGAAGTACACGTAGTGGTCGGTCTCCCACTTGGGGTCGACGGCGACGCCGAGCAGCCCTCCCTCTCCGTTGGTGGTGACGGCGTTGGGCACCGTGCCCACCTGGGTCTTCGTGCCGCTCCTGGTCAGCTTCCAGACCCGGAAGTCGTCCCGCTCGGTGACCAGGGCGGACTGGCCGTCGGGCAGCCAGTAGGTGCCCCAGGGGATGGTCCAGCCGGTGGAGAGGGTGGCGATGGAGGAGGGGACGCCGCCGTCGGTGGCGCAGGCCCTGGTGGTGAAGGAGACCGTGTTGCTCGGCGCGGAGACGTTGCCGGCGGCGTCACGGGCGACGACGTTCAGGCTGTACGGGCTGTCGCAGGCGAGCCCGGTGAGCGTGGTGGACGTGCCGCTGGTGACGGTCTTGTAGACGGTGGTGTCGCTGCGCACGTCGTAGGCGGTGACCGCGTGGTCGTCGGTCGAGGCGCCCCACGTGAGGTCGACCGTGTTCGAGGTGACATTGGCCGTGTGCAGGGTGCCGGGCGCGGTCGGCGGTGTGGTGTCGGAGCTGGGCCTGGTGGTGCAGTCGATGACCGGGCTGGCGGGCGAGGTGTTGCCGGCCGCGTCACGGGCGATGACCGTGAGGTCGTAGGTGGTGTTAGGGGCGAGCCCGGTCAGTGTCTTCGAGGTCGCGTCGCCCGGCGCCTCGCCGATCTTGTTGCCGTGTTCGTAGAGGTCGTACGCCGCGACGCCCACGTCGTCCGTCGACGCGCCCCAGGCCAGGGTCAGGCGGTCCTCGCCGATGTCCGAGCAGGAGGGCTGCCCGGGGCGGGTGGGGGCCTGGGTGTCGGACGGCGTGCCGAGGCTCATGCGGTCGAGGTTGGGGCCGCCGTTCGCGGTGGTGGCCGTCGCCCGGATCTTGTTGCTGCCCGCCTTGAGAGTGACGTTGACGGACTTGGCCGCCCAGGTGTTCCAGTCGGCCGTGCCCGGGAAGGAGATCGCGGGCGCGACGACGGTGCCGTTGACGGACAGGTCCATCGGCCGGTCGGCGGTGGTGCCGTTGGCGTACCGCAGGGTGACCGACGCGGGCCCGGCGGCGGCCGCGCTGACCGTGAACTCCACATAGGAGCCCTTGATGTTGGTGTAGTCGACGAATCCGGTGCCCGTGTAGCCGGTGTGGTTCGTCGCGACGGCACCCTGGGAGATCAGGGCGTCCTCGGCCTGGTAGTCGGTGGCGGCGAGGGCGGTGCCCTGGCTGAGCCCGGCCAGGGGCAGTGCGAGGGCCGCGGCGAGGCCGTACGGCAGAACTCTTCTGAGACGCATGGATGTTTCCCCTTGTTTCCGCTCAGCCCGTGTACTGGGTGAAGACCTTGAGGTAGTCGTACGGCTGCTGCGACACGCCGCTGCAGGAGTCGCCGTCGGTGCCGGAGCCGCAGGGGCGGTCCCGGTTGGCGGACCAGTAGGTGAGGCGCGCGATGTGGTGCTGCCGGGCGTAGGCGAGCATGGTCCGGAAGTCGGCGACGCGGACGCGCTCACCGGAGTCGTCCGTCTTGCCGTTCATCGACGACAGGCCGATGTGGGCGTAGGCGGTGGCGTCGTCGTAGCCGTAGGCCGCCTTGACCCGGGCCTTGAGGCCCTCCATGGCCCGGGTGGTGAGGGTGCCCATGGTCGTGGCGCCGCCGCCGAAGTCGAACGGCATGACGCACCAGACGTCGTTCGCCAGGCCGGACCTTGCCGCGCGCTTGATCATGTCGACGCCGGTCGCGTCGGGGCCGCTGGTGGTGGTGCCGAAGGTGATGACCGTCTTCAGGCCGGGGTTGTTCGCCTTCACGGTCTTCAGGGCGTCGACGACACGCTGGCGGACGGTGGCGTTCGACCACTCGGTGTTCTCGATGTCGATGTCGAGCGCCTTCAGCCGGTAGGCGTTGATCACCTTCTGGTAGGCGCCGGCCAGTGCGGAGGCACTGGAGCACTTCTCCCCCAGCTTGGCGCCGCTCCAGCCGCCGACGGAGACGATCACATCGCCGCCGGCGGACCGTATGCGGTCGATCGCCGACTGGTCGCCGCCGCCGGTCAGCGGCCGGCTGCCGTCCCACTTGGGGTTGCAGGTGCCGTCGGACAGCACGAAGGCGAGGGTGAACCACTTGACGCCGGTCGTCGCCATCACCTCGGTCGGGTCCGGCGGATCGCCCCAGCCGAGGTACTCGTACGGGGCGACGGCCATGCCGGGGGACGTCGCGAGCGTCTGCGCGGAGGCGGTGGGCCTGACCCGGATGAGCCGGGTCTCGCCGGGACGGAGGGTCGCGCGGTAGGAGCCGGCGACCGTGCCCTTGTGGGAGCCGGACCACAGGTCGGTGACGTCACCGGAGCCGGTGAAGCCGACCTGGGACCAGTTCACGGTGACCGTGGCACTGCCGGAGGTTCCGGTGTCGAACAGGGCCACCACATAGTCGCCGTCGCTCTCCCGCTTGCTCCAGACCTGCTGGACACCGCTGTTCACGATGCGTTTCGCCGCGACCCCGTCCTGGTCGACGCCGATCAGCCGGTCGTTGGTGAGCATCGACTTGTCGACGGGGTCCAGGTGGGTGAGGTCGGTGCCGAGCAGCAGCGGGGCCGCCGCCATCGCCCACAGCGTGAGGTGCGAGCGGCGCTGGTCGGCCGTGAGGCCCACCTGGTCGCCGTTGCCGATCTCCAGGGAGTCCAGGTCGTTCCAGCCGCCGGGGCCGGCGTACGGCTGCCAGGACGCGGCCGAGTCGAACCGCTTGGCGACATGGGACCAGTCGGTGAGCGGATAGCCGCTGCCGTTGGGGCCGGGGCCGCAGTAGCACTCCACGTCACCCTGGGTGCGCCAGCTGTTGGCGAGTGTGCGCCAGGTGGACGCGTCGGCGATCGGAAGGTTGTTGGACAGCGCGAAGTTGATGGGCCGTCCGCTGGCGCGGAGCGCCCTGTCCCAGGCCCGGACGTCGGGGACGTCCTGGCTGCCCACGCCGTCGATCTTCAGGTAGTCGACTCCCCAGGAGGCGAACTGCCTGGCCCAGGAGTTCACGAACTCCTGGGCGCCCGGCCTGGAGTAGTCGATGGAGTACATGTTCTTGCAGTTGTAGTTCTTCTCGGTCTTCGAGGTGTCCGCGATGTCCCTCGCGTGGTACGAGGTTCCCTCGATCGGCGTGTTCTTCAGGACCGCGTTCTTCGCGATGCCGGGCGTCACGTAGAAGCCGAACTTCAGGCCCTTGGCGTGGATGTGGTCGGCGAGGGCCCTGATGCCGTCCGGGAACTTGGTCGTATCGACGGCCCAGCGGCCGTAGTCGTCCACGACGAAGCCGTTGTCGTCGCACTTCTGCCAGAAGTCGTCGAGGTTGACGTAGACGAAGCCGTGGTTCCTCAGACCGCCTTCGACCAGCGCGTCGGCCTGTGCCTCGATCTTCGCCTCGGTCGGCTGCCGGCGTACGAAGCTCCAGCTGCTCCAGCCCATGGCCGGCCGCGGGGACTGGCCGTTGTCGGAGGCGGCCGCGGGGTGGGCGGCGCCGGTGAGGGGCACCGCGGCGGCGACGAGCAGCCCGGCCGCCGCCGTCGTCAGGGTTCGGAGCCGGGTCATGGACGTCCCTTCGGGGCGGGGGTGGCGTAGGAGGTGCCGATCCAGGCCTCGTCGATCCGCAGCCGCTGGTAGCGGGCGGTGTCGGTGGCGGCGGCCCAGGTGGTGTCGATCTCCAGGCGGACGTAGCGGGCCGTGGCGGCGGTCAGGTCGATGCCCTGCATCCCGCGTGCGCTGGGAAGTTGGCCGGCCCGCACCGGGCTGCCCCAGTTCTTGCCGTCGTCGCTGAGGTAGACCTTGTAGTCCTTGATCCGTGCGGACTGTTCGGTGGCGGAGCGGGCGTAGGCGACGGAGTCCTCGCGCTGGTTCAGCCCGAGGTACTGCACCTTCTTCGCCGTGCCGAGGTCGAAGGTGAGGTTCACCGGGAGCGTCTTGTCGTTGTCCCAGTAGGTGAGGTAATCGCCGTCGCCGGCGGCGGAGCCGGGGTGGCCGCTCGCGGACGCGTCGGCGGTGACCTTGACACCCGTCGCGATGCCCTGGCGGCCCGCGGTGATCACCTTGAAGACAGTGTCGTACGGGTCCCAGCCGCCGAGGCCGTTGAGGGTGAGCATCCCGCCGGACTGCGACCACGAAACGGTCGCGCCGGTGCGGAGGTTGGTGACCGAGGCGATGCGGTAACCGTTGTCGCGGATGCGCAGGGTGCTGGTGCTCGGCGGGGTCAGGACGTGGATGTACTGCCGGTTCGGGTCGTCCTTGGCGATGGTGGTGACGCCGTGGGCGCCGTCGTTCCAGAAGCCGGGTTTGAGGCCGCCGTACATGTAGCCGCCGCCCTCGGTGCCGTGCAAGGACTCCCAGATCTTGTCGAGGTAGGAGTTCGCGAAGTTGTTGAAGTCCGCCTGGTTCGAGGGGAACTTCCCGTTGACCTGGGCGGTCTCCGCCATGAGTGCCTTCACCGAGGAGCCGGCGTTGGTGATCAGCCGGCCGAGCGTGAGCATCTTGTCGACGGTCGGGTTCGAGCCGTCGTACCACCAGGCGCCGGTCGAGGGCAGCTTGAAGTCGGCCTCCGTCAGGCGGGGTTGGGCGGTGTAGATCGCCTGCGGGTAGTCGTAGGCGGGCGTCATCCCCGTCTTCTGCTCATTGCTAATCATGTCCATGATCGGCGTGTCTTCGTTGTTGTTGCTGAGCGTGTAGTTCGGGCGCTTCTGATAGATCTGCGCGTAGAGGTTGTGGCTCTCCCAGTACGCGTTGTCGTTGTCGATCCAGAAGCCGCCGAGGTCCGGGTAGCGGTCCATGACCTCGAAGAAGTTGTCGTAGGAGAACTGCCCGAAGCCGTCGCGGGTGGTCAGGTCGATGTTCTTGCCCTTGTAGGCGGAGTAGGCGGCCGAGTCGAGCCACTCGTGGCCGCCGTCGGCGCGCCACTGGGGGTCGTCGGTCATGTAGAGGATGACCTTCATGCCCTTGGCCTCGGCGGCGTTGATCAGCTCACCGAGGAAGTCCCGCTTGGTGGAGCAGGAACCGGGGATCTTCGACGGCCAGGGGCGGGCGTAGCCGAGCCGGCTGTGGAAGGTGGCCAGCACGATGTACTGCGTGTGCAGTTTCTGGGCCTCGTGCACCCAGTAGTCGGGCGTCCAGCCGCCGCTGGTGACGTCCTTCTCCCAGGCGGCGCAGCTGGTGTGGGCTGGGGCGGTGCGCAGGCCCCAGTGCAGGAAGAGGCCGCCGACGGAGGCGCGGAGGAAGGCCTGGCGGGGGTTCTGGACGTCACGCGGGCGGACCGGGGCGGCGCAGTTCTGGCTGGATCCGGTGGCCGAGACGCGGAGGGCGCCGCCGGTGGTGGTGTGGCTGTCGCTGACGCAGTAACCGGTGACGGACTGGAACCCGAGGTCGTGCGGCGAGTTGCCGCCCTTCTGCGCCGTGAACCGGGTCAGCCGGATGCCGTTCGCCCCGTTGGCGATGAGGGCGGGGCGGCCGTCGCCCGCCGCGAACCTCACGGAGCTGTCGGTGAAGGTGACGCCGTCGGCGTTGTGCAGATACCAGCCGTACGCCGGCCGGGTCCCGATGCTGTTCGGGTTGTAGTCCTTCGGGTCGTTGCCCGGCACACCGGTGGACATGGTGCCGTTGCCGCCGGGGACGGTGATGTCGACGTTGTCGAAGGTGACGTTGCTGATGTGGTGGCCGTCCTCGCCCCACAGGGTCGGGCTGAAGGACGGGCTGTTGCCGGTGGCCGTGATGTTGTCGTACGTGATGTCGCTGATCGATCCGACACCCGGACTGTTTCCGCACCGTTTGCGCGTGCCGATCTTCTCCATGATCGGCGAGTGCACGTTGGTCATGGTGATGTCGCGGTAGTGGACGTCGGAGATCTTCGCACCGTCCATGGAGACCATGCCCAGCCCGGACTTGTCGGCGCCCTCGACACGGATCTTCTCGAACTGGTAGTCGCTGAAGTCACCGCAGGTCTCGGAGCCGAACATCAGGGCGTTGCAGCAGCGTGCCGACAGCACCGAATCGCTCACGCGGACATGGCCGTTGGGGAGCTTGGCGCCGAGGGCGTAGTCGCTCTTGAAGACCAGGGCGTCGTCGTTGGCCGCGATGTGCGCGTTGGTGATCGTCACGTTGGTCGTGGAGATGACGTTCCAGCCGTCGCGGTCGCTCGCGGTGTCGATGGTCAGATGGTCGGAGACGACGTTCATGCAGCCGTTGATCAGGGCGGCGAAGTGGCCGCCGCGGCGCAGGGTGAGCCCGTCGCCGAGCCGGAGTCCGTCGCAGCGGGTCAGCGACAGGATCTTGTCGGCCTGGCCGGACTTCGGGTTGCCGGTGATCAGGTTGCCCGCGCCGTCGATGACCCCGCCGCCGGTGAAGCCGATGTCGGTCAGCCGGTCGCCGTAGATCATCGCGTTGTGGAAGTGGCTGTGCCCGTAGTCCTGGTACTTGTCGTTCGGGTTGGACTCGGGCGGGTCGTAGGTGCCGGCGGAGGAGCCCTGGAGGGTGGCGCCCTTGTCGAGCTGGAGCGTCACATGGCTTTTCATGTGGATGGTGTTCTTGGACTTGTAGGTGCCGGCCGGGAAGCGGACGGTGCCGCCGCCCGCCGCGCCCGCCGCGGTGATGGCCTTGTCTATGGCGGGGGTGTCATTGGTCGAGCCGTCGCCCTTGGCGCCGTAGTCGCGCACGTCGTACACCGTTGCCCGGGGTGGCCTGGCGGGGTGGGGGGCCGCGAGGGCGGCGGGCTGGGTGAGGCCGAGGACGACGGCGAGGACGAACAGCACGATCGCCGCCGCCCGTCCCGGGTCGGCGATGAGGGGTTTCATGAGACCGGCTCCTCTAGGCGAGTTGGTAGCCGCGCAGGTTGGTGAGCAGCAGATAGGTGTTCTGCAGGGATCCGGAGGTGTCGCCGAGGGAGCGGTAGATGCCCCACTTCGGGCGCACCCGGTCGGCGAGGAAGGTGTCGACACCGGACGTCGACTTGTCGATGACGGTCGTGGAGCCGCTCTTGAGGATCCAGCGGACGGAACCGGCCGTGCCGTTGCCGACCTTGATCTGGAAGTCGACATCGGTCCATGTGTCGTGCAGCGGGTCGAGATTCGTACGGCCGACGAGGATGTCGTCGATGGCGAGCCGCAGTTCGATGGTCTGCACCCCGTTCACCCGCCGCAGCGACTGCACGACGATCGGGGAGGTGCCGGTGCCGGGCTGCTTCATCTGCATGATGTGCGTGAAGGTCGTCGTCGCCTTCAGGGTGCTGGGGATGTACATCGAGTACGTGACCCGCCAGGTCTGGCCCTCGGTCCACTTCAGATAGGTGTCGGCGCCGGTGCGCAGGCCGGTGACCTCCTGGCGCTGGCGGTCGGTGGAGGTGTCCCGGTCGACCGTGTGGATGTTGAAGTGCCAGTTGTCGCCGGTGGCGTAGATGTGCGGATGGCCGGCGGGGTGGGAGTGCGCGCGGTCGTCCTCGACGGTCTCGAAGGCGCCGAGCCCGTCGGTGCGCGCGGACGGTGACCACTTCAGCTGCCAGGAGGCGGCGTGGGCCTCGGTGGCCGGCAGGCCGGTCACGGCCGCGGCGGCGCCGCCGAGCGCGGCACCGAGTACAGCCCTTCTGGACGTGCTCATGACACTCACTCACCTCGCAGTTGCTCGTTCATGATCAGGAAGGCTCCGAGCCCGTGGAAGTCGTTGGTGGCCCGGGTGCGGCCGACGTAGTACGCGTAGTCGCCGACGTTGGTGCCGACGGAGATGTCGGCCAGATTCGTACGGCCGTCCGCGCCGACCGACAGCCGGGCGAGCACGCCTTGGTGGCCACGCTGGGCGACGGCCCTGAAGTGGGGGTCCAGATAGCCCTGTTGGACGCCGCGGGAGAGGGCGTAGGTGAACATGCTGGAGCAGGAGGTCTCGGTCCAGTTGTCCGGCCGGGAGCCCTTGTCCATCACCTGGAACCAGCGCCCGGACGCCGGGTCCTGGTACTTCTCCAGCGCCGTGGCCAACTTGCCCAATATTTTGAGGAGTTGGGGACGCCGAGGCTGGTCGGCGGGGATCGCGTCGAGGACGTCGACCAGCGCCATGGCGTACCAGCCGACGGCACGGCACCAGTGCTCCGGGGCGAGTCCGGTGGCCGGGTCGGACCAGCTCGCCGACCTGGACTCGTCGTAGGCGTGCCGCAACAGGCCGTTCGCCACCTGGAGATGACCGCCGTAGACGGACAGCTGCTTGGCGGCCTCGTCGTTCGTGTACGCGCTGTCGCCGAACTCCCTGCCGTACTCCACCAGGAACGGGTTCACCATGTAGGCGCCGTCCGCCCACAGTTGGTGCGCCCGGCTGCTGGTGTCGGCGTGCCAGAAGCCGCCGTCGGAGGTGCGCGGATAGCTGTTCAGGCGGTCGCGGATCCGCTGCGCGGCCTTGCGGTAGCGGTCCTGGCCCGTCTCGTGGTGCAGGATCACCAGCAGCCGGCCCGCCTGCATGCTGTCGAGGCTGCTGAAGGACTGGTCGATCGTGCCGTCGCTGTGCACGAACCGGTCGACGTAGGCCTTGATGTACGACAGCAGGCGCGGGTCATGAGTGCGCCGGTAGACGAGGTACTGGCCGTAGAGGTACAGGCCCACGGGGTACGACCAGCCGCCGATGCCGGCCGGCGTGTACCGCGCCATGGTGGAGTCGACGACGTCCGCGGACCAGTCGCGGGCGGCGGCGGGGACTGGACGGGTGAAGGCGGGCGCGCCGGCGGGAACCGGACGGGTGGGGGCCGGGGCGGCGTTCGCCGGGGGTACGGCGGCGGGCATCGCGGTCAGGGTGACGGTGGTGAGTACGGCGGCGGTCAGCGCCGCCCGCAGGCGTCGGCGTCTCACGGTGCTCCTTCTCGGTAGGCGTACGCGGGCAGAGGCGGGGCGAGAGCGACGCCGTGCACCGCGGCATCGACGAGGTGGCTGGCGGCTCCGTGCGTGCCCGGCAGGCTGGGTCCGTGCGGGTGACGGCGCCGGTCGGCGCGGCCCGCGGGCGTCGGCGTCATCACGGTGGTCCTTCTCGGTAGGCGTACGTGGGCGGGTGCGGGGCGCGGGCGGCGCTGAGCACCGCCGCGTCGATGAGGTGGCGGTCCGGGGCGTGTCGGCAGGCGGGGTCGGTGCGGGTGGCGTCGCCGGTCAGGGCGTATGCCTGGCAGCGGCAGCCGCCCTGGTCGGCCGTGCGCTGGGCGCAGCCGCGGCACGGTTCGGGCATCCAGAACTCGCCCCGGAAAGCGTTGAAGGCTCTCGACTCCCGCCAGATCCACGCCAGTTCGCGGTTCGTCACGTTCGGCGGGTCCAGGCCGGGCAGGGTGCCGGCCGCGGGGCATGGCAGCACCGTGCCGTCCGGGGCCACGGTGAGCGAGACGGAGCCCCAGCCGCCCATGCAGGGTTTCGCGGTGGCGTCCAGCAGGTCGGGGGCCACCCACACCAACTCCAGTGACTGGCCGAGGCGTTCACGCCAGTGGGCCACTCGGGCGCGGGCGCGTTCGATCTGGGCGGGTGCGGGCAGCAGCGCCGCGCGGTTGCGGGCCGCCCAGCCGTGGTACTGGGTGTTCGCCAGCTCGATCCGGTCGGCGCCCCAGTCGAGCGCGAGGCGGATCAGGCCGTCGAGGTCGTCCAGGTTGCCGCGGTGCAGCACGGCGTTCAGCCCCAGAGGCAGTCCGGCCTCGCGGATCAGCCGGGCGGCGCGCTCCTTCGCCGTGAACGACCTTGCCCCCGCGATGCGTTCGGCGGCAGCGCGGTCCGCATGCTGCACCGACAGCTGCACACTGCGCAGCCCGGCCCCGGTCAGCTCGGCCAGCCGCCGCGCACCGAGACCCACCCCACTGGTGACGAGCTGGGTGTACAGACCCGCGCCGTCGGCGGCGGCCACCAGGTCGGGCAGGTCCCGCCGCAGCAGCGGCTCGCCGCCGGACAGATGGGTGTGGACGACGCCGAGGGCGCCCGCCTGCCGGAAGACCTCCGACCACTGGTCCGTGGACAACTCGGCTGACCGGCCGACCAGTTCGAGAGGGTTGGAGCAGTAGCCGCAGCGCAGCGGGCAGGCGTGGGTGAGTTCGGCGAGCAGGGCCCAGGGAGGTTCGGGAGGCGCGGTCATCTCAGCCAGCCCTCCTTGCGTAACCGGCCGAGGAACTCCGGGACTTCGACGGCGACGGGCGCGGCGGGATGGCGTACGGCCAGCTCGGCGACGACGGCGGCCACGTCCCGCACGCCGTCGCACAGCCGGAGCACACCGCCCGCACTGCCGTCGAGCACCACCACCCGCTCCGGCAGCAGCAACAGGTCGGCGTCCCGTACCGGGTCGCTGCGCAGCAGCACCCCTCGGGCGAGGACCGGGCGCCATGACATGGCGAGTGAGGCCGACGGCGCCGCTGTCATGGCTCGCTCCGGTCCACCGCGTCCAGCAGGGCCCACAGCACCTCGCACTTGAACTCCAGTGCTGCGACAGCCCGTTCCTGCTCCTCGCGGGTGCGGGCCCGGGCGAGGACCAGGGCCAGGGCCTGTTCGGCGTCCCGGGCGCCCTGGGTGATGCGAGTGCGGAAGTAGGTGAGGCCCGCCGGGTCGATCCACGGGTAGTGGCGTTCGAAGGCGGCGATGCGGGTGCGCATCAGATCCGGGGCGGACAGCTCGGTCAGCGAGGCCGCGACCGCGTCCAGCAGCGGGCGCCGTCGGCAGAAGGTGACATACCCCTCCACCGCGAACCGCACCCCGGGCGGCACCCGGGTGGTGTCCCACAGCTCCTCGCGGGCGAGGCCGGCCGCCTCGCCCAGCCGCAACCAGCGCTCGATACCGCCGCCCTCCGGGGGGTCGGTGTCGGTACCGTCCTGGTCGTGGATGCGGCGCAGCCAGGCGCGGCGCTCCTCGGGCCGGTCGAGCTTGGCGAGAATCAGCGCGTCCTTGACGGGGATGTGCCGCTGATAGTGGAAGCGGGCGGCGATCCAGCGGCGCAGCTCGGCGGGGGTCAGTTCGCCGCGGTGCATCCGCTGGTTGAAGGGGTGCCGGTCGTGGTAGCGCGTCGTGGTGACCGCGCGCAGCCGCTCGGTGAACTCGGCGGCCGGCCAAGCGGTGCGGCCGTCGGGCTCCGGTGGTGCCGCGGTCATGCGGCCGGGGGCGGCTCGGGCGGACGCCGGTCGGCCAGCGCGTACGCGGTCACCTCCAGCGCGGTCTCCACGATGTGGTAACCAGGGCTTTTCCAGAGCTTTTCATCGGATGTCTGGGGGGCGGTGTGGTGCGTCGGGGCAGACGGCGAAGGGTTCTCGTGCATGGGTGCGTACCTGCTTTCCTGAGAGGTGGGGAGTCTCAGAAGGGAGCCGGAGTGAAGACGAGGCCTGGTCAGGGCGTTCACATGTATGCACCGGGTTCAGTGACACGTCCGGTGGCGCGATACAGAGTCGCGGGACGAAGGGCTCGGGTCAATGGTCCGGACCGAAAACGTCGGATGCGTTTCCGGCCAATCTCCGCCCCGGGCACT
The DNA here is from genome assembly GCF_053593835.1 of Streptomyces sp. NPDC002076. Classification (NCBI taxonomy): domain Bacteria; kingdom Bacillati; phylum Actinomycetota; class Actinomycetes; order Kitasatosporales; family Streptomycetaceae; genus Streptomyces; species Streptomyces sp. NPDC002076. The sequence continues at coordinate 135,451 of NZ_JBSFDI010000009.1, read as the reverse complement.
GACTGACCGGTCAGTCGAGGCGGTTCGCGCCGTCAGGAATGCGCCGCGGCGCGTGATCGTTGACCATGGGAGTACCACCTGTCGACAACCTAAGGATCACGAGGCTCGTGAGCAGTAAGGTCCCCCCGATCATCCTCAACAACGGCGTCGAGATGCCCCAGCTGGGCTACGGCGTGTGGCAGGTGCCGGACGACGAGGCCGAGCGGGCCGTCGCCACGGCGCTGGAGGCCGGGTACCGCAGCATCGACACCGCGGCCATCTACGGCAACGAAGTAGGCACCGGCAAGGCGATCGCCGCCTCCGGACTGCCCCGCGAGGACATCTTCGTCACCACCAAGCTCTGGAACAGCGACCATGGGTACGACGCCACGCTGCGTGCCTTCGACGCGTCGCTGCAGAAGCTGGGTCTCGACTACCTCGACCTGTACCTGATCCACTGGCCGCTGCCGGCCCGCGGCACGTCCACCGACAGCTACAAGGCGTTCGAGAAGCTGCTCGCCGACAAGCGGGTCCGCGCCATCGGCGTGTCCAACTTCCTTCCCGAGCACCTGGAGCGGCTGATCGCCGAGACCTCCGTCATCCCGGCGGTCAACCAGATCGAGCTGCATCCCCATCTGCAGCAGCACGCCGCCCGCGAGTTCCACGCCGAGCAGGGCATCGCGACCGAGGCCTGGTCACCGCTCGGCCAGGGCAAGGGCCTGCTGGAGGTGCCGGCGATCGTCGCCATCGCGCAGAAGCACGGCCGCACTCCGGCCCAGGTGGTGCTGCGCTGGCACATCCAGCTCGGCAACATCGCGATCCCGAAGTCCGTGACCCCGTCCCGGATCAAGGAGAACATCGAGGTCTTCGGCTTCAGCCTGGACGACGAGGACCTCGCGGCGATCAGCGCGCTCAACGAGGACCGGCGTCTGGGCCCCGACCCGGCCACCTTCGACATGGGCTGACACCCATCGCTTCCGGCATGGCTTGACCCCCGTCGCCCTGGGTACGGGCCGCCCCCGTCACCTTGGACAGAGACCGGCACGGCACCCACCGCGCACCACACGGCCGCGCGTCCCGTCCGGGCGGCGGGGCGGGCGGCCGAGTGCGGTCCGGGGGCGCCGCCCGGCGCGCCATGCGTGTGACCTGCGGTGTCTCAGCCCATACGGCTCGCGACCCACACGCCCCACCCCAACCCGGCGCCCTGCGCCCACGCCGTTCCGGACTGCGGCCCCCACACAGATCCGACCGCACTCAACCCGACACCCAGGCCCCTGTCGGCCATGCACCCGCACCACCCGCGCCACCCGCGCCCTGCGCCAGCCCATACCCCCGGCCCCAAGCAGACCCGTCCGCTCCCACCCCGGCGCTCGGCCGGCCGCGAGCCCACGCGTCGGCGGACTCAGCCACCCCACGCACCAGCGCACCCAGTCACCCCACACGTCGACGCTCAGCCACCCCACGCACCAGCGGGCTCAGTAGCCCCACGCGTCGGCGAACTCAGCCACCGCACGCACCGGCGCACCCAGTCACCCCGCACGTCGGCGAACTCAGCCACCCCCCGCACCGGCGCACCCAGTCACCCCGCACGTCGGCGAACTCAGCCACCCCACGCACCAGCGCACCCAGTCACCCCGCACGTCGGCGAACTCAGCCACCCCACGCACCGGCGCACCCAGTCACCCCCCGCACCGGCCCGCTCAGTCGCCTCGCACGTCCGCGTGAAGGACCTCGAACTCCTCCAGGGCGACCACCGACACATGCGCCTTGGCCGCGCCCTCGCGCCGGATCGCCGCCTGTGCGGACCGGGACAGGGCGAGTGACGCGCGGTCGGCGAAGAGGACCCCCGCCATGCCGCGGCCGCGCTCGCGGTCCAGGAAGAGCGCCGCGCCGGCGAATCCGGGCAGGACCTCCAACCGGGGCAGCGCGCCGGCGTGGAAGGTGTCGGCGGCGAGGTCCGTGTCCGCCGGGTCGAACTCCAGCCGGGTGACTCGCAGCCTGCCGCCGGTGACGGGCCGATGCGCGCGGTGGAAGACGGCGGCCTCGTAGTTCTCGACCGCGACGGTACCGGCGAAGGGCTGCAGCAGCTCCGGCCGCAGGGCGCTCATCACCTCGTCGCTGTTGCGGCGCGCCTCCGCGGACTCCCACCAACTGACCGTGAGCAGTTTGCCGAGGTCACGGTCGACGAAGACACCCGCGCCCCGATAGCCGGGCCGTTCCTCCAGCAGGTCGTGCCCCCGCGTGTTCAGGGCCCCCACGGCCGTGCCCAGCTGCGCCGGATCGCCGGTCGCGTACACCGTGCGTACGAACATGCGCCTCGCCTCCCGGAGCGGCGACCCTGCCGACGAACGCGGCAGACATATCCGGAAAAGTCACCTCCTTCAGTTTTGCCACGGTCTCAAATCACCGCAATACGCACAGCTTTCGGGAGCTCGCAACTGGAGACTTGACGAGGACATGCAGACAGGTCCACCGTGTACGGCACCTGGTAAGGAAACTTTCCTAACAGAAGGGCCCCCACAGTGCGCCTTCGAACCCTGACCCTTGCCGCAGCCTCCGGGGCCGCCCTGCTCGCCGCCGGAGTGCTGCCCGCGCACGCGTCCGCCGGCTCGGCAACGCGGACCGCTCCGGCCTCCGCCCAGGAGGGCTCGGTCAGTGCGGCAGATCTGCTCGCCAAGGTGAAGTCGTGTTCGCAGATATCGAACGGCAAGTACAAGACCGACGACGAGACGTCGGCCACGGTCCCCGTGTGCGGCAAGAACGGCGCGGTGTTCTGGAAAGCCGACATGGACATCGACTGCGACGGCCAGCGCACCACCAACTGCAACGAGAACCGCGACCCCTGGTACCAGGACGACACCGCCTTCCACCAGTCCGACGGCAAGCCGCTGAAGGCGGAGTCGCTCCCGTACGTCGTCGTCCCCAGCTCCAGCAGCATCTGGAACTACTCCAGCGCCGGCATCAAGGGCGGTGGCGTGGTCGCGGTCATCTACAACAACAAGGTCGAGTACGCCGTCGTCGGCGACACCGGCCCCACGAAGATCATCGGCGAGGCGTCGTACGCCACCGCCAAGGCACTCGGCATCGATCCGGACCCGAAGACCGGCGGCGCCGACTCGGGCGTGACCTACATCCTGTTCAAGAACTCCAAGGTCTCCCCCATCGAGAGCCACAGCGCCGCGGTCTCGCTCGGGGACCAGCTGGCCAAGCAGTTCCTCGCGAACAACTGACCAGCAGCGTAAGTCAGTTGGGCTGACCCAGCGGGCGTACGACCACGGTGTTGACGTCGACCCCGGCCGGCTGCCGGATCGCCCAGACCACCGAGTCGGCGATCTGGTCGGCGGTGAGCAGATGTCCCGGCGGCAGGCTGCCGAGCCCGTCCCAGAACGGGGTCTCCACCCGGCCGGGGGCGACCAGCGTCACACCGACCCCGAACTCCGTGACCTGACGCCGGGTGTTCTCGGCGAGCCCGGTGACCGCCCACTTGGTGGCGCCGTAGATGTTGCCCGGGGTGTTCACGAACCCGGCGACGCTGCCGACGAGGACGATCCGGCCGCGCGACTCCTTCAGCGCCTCCACGGAGGCCCGGATGAGCAGGGCCGGACCCAGGACGTTGGTCAGCACCATCTCGGTCCAGCCGGCCGGGTCGCCCTCGGCGACGGTGTCATGGGTGGCGAAGCCGGCGTTGGCGACGACGGTGTCCAGCCGGCCGTATGCCTTGAGCGTACGGTCGACGGCATCCTGTACGTCGTCGAACACCGCCGCGTTACCGGCGACCGTCAGCAGCTCCTCGGGATTGCCGAGCCCCTCGGCGAAGTCCCGCAGCCGGGCCTGCGTACGGCCGGTGACGGCGACCCGGTGGCCGGCGGCCAGCAACTGCCGGGCGACGGCGGCGCCGATGCCGGTGGCGCCACCGGTGACGAGTGCGACCGGAGAGTCGTTCATGTGCAGGTCCCCCTGTGTGTCGGTGAGACCGCCAGTCCATCACTTGGAGAACCCTCGAAGTCAAGTGCCGTCCCAGGTAGGGCGGTACGGCACCGACGGCAGGTAGCGGTGCCAGAGCGCGCGGCACCGACACCGCCCTGCGCGCGGGAGCAGACGGCGGCAGCGGCCCGCGCCCGGTCACACCGGCCGTACCGCCCGGTGCACCGTATGGGCCGCCAGTACGAAGACGTCGGGGCGCCGGTGGAGGCTGCCGGGGTCGGTGGGGTCGAGGAGGCGGTCGAGGGTGGACCGGTCCTCGGCGTCCAGGGCGTCGGCGTGGATGTCCCGGGTGCGGGTGAGCACGCCGACGACGAAGGCACGGACACGGTCCGGTACCGGGGCGGGGATGTCGAGAAGGAAACTGCGGGTGCCCGTGTGCTTCAGGCCGGCCGCGGCCAGGAGGGCGGGCCAGTCCTCGGTCGCGGCGACCGCGCCGGGCAGTTCGGCGCGCATCCGCGCGAAGCGGTCCTCCTGGGCCACGTCGAGACGGGCCTGGAGTCCGGGGCGGCCGAAGCCGAGCTCGCGGGGCAGATAACGGGCGTGCAGGCCGCCCTCCAGGATGGCCAGGGTGCCGCCGGGGGCGAGCCGGGCACCGAACGCGGCGAGCGCGGCCCTCTGGTCGCCGAGGTGGTGCAGGCTGCGGCTGGCCCACAGCAGGTCCGCCGGATAGTCCAACCCGGCCAAGGATTCCGGCAGTTCGCCGACGAGGGTGTCGAAGCGGTCGGCGAAGCCCAGGCGGGCGGCCCGGTCCCGGGCGCGTTCCAGAAGCGGTTCGGAGGCGTCGGCGGCGACCACCCGCGCGCCGGGGAACGTCTCCGCCATCAGGCAGGCGATCACTCCGGGCCCGCTGCCCCCGTCCACGATCAGTCCCGGCTCGGTCACTTCCTTGCCCAGCCAGGCCAGGGCGCGCGCGTACGCGGGGGCGGACACCTCGGCCTCCGCCTCCAGCAGCGCCGCCAACGCGCCCCAGTCGACGTCGCCGCCGTGGGTGTGACCGTGGCCGTGCTGTGTGGGGTGCCCGTGGTGGTGGGCCTGGGGGTCGTGTGCCATGTCGCTCAGCCTTTCGCTCGGATGCGGCCAGAGTGCGACGGCGCACGAGGAGACGCCAGTTTCGTTGCCGCTGTCGCAAAAAGGGTGCCGGTACGGCAAAAAATCCGGGTGCGCGCCAGCAGGCGCGGCGCCAGTATGGGGCTCCGTGGACGACGAACTGGTGCAGCGCTTCCTCGACGACGGCTTCGTGAAGATCGATGGCGCGGTCCCGGCCCCTGTCGCCGAGGACTGCGCCGGGCTGCTGTGGCGGGAAACCAGTTACGACCCGGACGATCCCTGCACCTGGAAGGATCCCGTGGTGTGGGTCGGGGACATGGCCCAGGAGCCGTTCGACGCGGCGGTCAACTCCCCCGTCCTGCACGAGGCGTTCGATCTGCTCGTCGGCGAGGGCCGATGGACGCCACGCCATTCGCTGGGCTCGTTCCCGCTCCGCTTCCCGCACACCGAGGAGCCGGACGACGCCGGCTGGCACATCGATGGCAGCTATCTGCCGGAGGGCGAGAGCTGGTACTTCGCCAACCTGCGCTCGCGGGACCGCGCGCTGTTGATGCTGTTCCTGTTCAGCGAGGTCACCGAGGCCGACGCCCCGACGCGGATCCGGGTCGGCTCGCACCTGGACGTGCCGCCGCTGCTGAAGCCGTACGGCGAGGCGGGGGCGTCCATCCTGGAGCTCGGCCCCCAGCTGGACCGGGCCACCGTCCACCGCCCGTTCGCCCAGGCCACCGGCCGCCCCGGTGACGTCTACCTCTGCCATCCGTTCCTGGTGCACGCGGCCCAGCCGCACCACGGCACCCGGCCGCGTTTCATGGCGCAGCCGCCGCTGTGTCCGGCGGTGCCGTGCGAGCTGGACCGTCCGGGCGGCGGGTACTCGCCGGTGGAGCGCGCGATCCGCCGGGGTCTGGACCGGTAGGACCCCGGCCCCGGCGGAGGTCATCGGGTCAGGACAGCGGCGGATACGCGTTCTGCACGGAGCAACCTGATGAACGGTCCCCGCTGAGGACCTGGACGGACCGCCGCCCGGGAGGCGGCGGTCCTGCCGAGGTCAGTTCCAGATGCCGCTGATGTCGGAGACGTTGGCCGCGGCTCCGGCATGGGTGGTCAGCCCGGCCAGGTCCTCGAGGGTGCGCAGCGTGTCGTAGTGGTTGTAGCGCGTCGAGGTGGAGCTGCCCGGCGCGACGTGCGCACCGTAGAACACGGTGGCGATGTGGTTGCTGTGGGAACTGTCGTCCTCGTCGAAGGTGACGGCGAGGATGCTGTTGTGCGTCTTCGCCCAGGTGGCATAGGCGCTGAGGTTGTTCTTCAGCCAGGTGTCACCCGTGCTGATGGAGCAGTCGTGCATGTCGTTGCACAGGTTCGGGACGACGAACGACTCCTTGGGCAGGGTCGTGTAGTCCGTCGGGAACTGCGTGAAGGTGTGCGCCGTGGTCAGCGGGACGTTGTTGAAGGCGAACCACGGGTTGTGCTTGCGGGCGTACTTGGTGGCGGAGTTGGTGCACACCGTGGAGCCCTGGGAGGGCAGGCCCTCGTTGTAGCTGCCCCACGTCTTGCCGGCGGCGATGAGCTCGGAGCCGAGGTTCGCGGCGCTGCTGAACTGCGGGGTGTAGCAGTTGTCATTGGTGATTCCCTGGTTGTTCCCGGAGAACAGGTCCAGGTAGTTCGGCTGGCTGGGGTGGGTGATGGCGAACGAGTTGGTGAGGTTGCCGCCGCCGGCCTTCAGGGTGTTGTTCAGGTACGGGGCGCTGGAGCTGCCGATGACCTGCTCATAGGAGTGGTTCTCGAAGACCACGACGACCACGTGATCGGGGGTGGGGAGAGTGGCGGCCTGGGCGGCCGGGGCGGCGGCCCAGACTCCGACCAGGGCGGCGGGGAGGGCGGTGACGAGGGGGAGCGCCCGGCGCGAACGCTTGATGCGGGACAGCAAGGACATGGTGGACCTCCTGTGGGAGCGGTCAGGACAGCGCGGGGGGTTGTCTACTGCTCAGGCGGTCGTCTTTGCTCGGGCAGGTAGGAGAGTAGGGGGCCGCCCGCGAGGTCTTCAGCTCCGTTGAAGTGAAGGGCCGTCAAACAGTCGTGAACCGCTCGGAGTTGCCGTCCTCAGCCGTCCGTGGGCTTGGTGAAGGCCCGCACCTGGAAGACGGGGTCCGGGCGGGGGCGGTCCTGGTCCGGGAGGCGGGACAGGCGCGCGGCGAACTCCTCGGTGTGCGGCTCGCCCGGTGGCAGCTGGGTGAACCAGCCGCGGCGCAGGTCGGCGATGGTGGCGCGGGGGCTGCGGCCCTGGCCGACGCCGGGGAACGTGGTCTCGCCGGCCGGCCGGAGCCCGTGCCGTACGGCGTGCGCGGTGACGGTGGCGGCGGCGTCCTGCGCGGGGCGGCGCGGACGGGCGGCGAGGACGGCGTCGATGTCGCTGCCGACGTCGTGCGCCGCGGCCTTGTCGACGGTGGTGACGAAGACCCCGCCGGGCCGCAGCGCCCGGGCGCACTCGGCGACGATCGCACGGACGTCCGCGGCGTCCTGGAGCAGGTGCAGCAGCCAGATGCTGGTGACCGCCCGGAAGGTGCCGGTACGGAACGGCAGGCGGCGGCTGTCGGCCCGTACGACCGCACCCGGCAGCCGGCCCCCCGCCATGCGGACCATGGCGGGGGTGAGGTCCGCGCCCGTCACCCGCAGCCCGGGGCGGCCGGCGGCCAGCCGGCGGGTGACCATGCCGGTGCCGCAGGCGACGTCGAGGAGACGGCCCGGGCCGTCGGGGATCAGGCCGAGGATCGCCTCGGTGGCCGCTGCGGCGCGGGCCTCGCCGCCCCGGGACGCGTCGTAGGCGTCCGCTTCTTTGTCGTAGTCGAGCACGCCCCTCAGTGTGTGCCGTGGCCTGGGGCGATGTCCTCCACCCTGCGGGCGAGATCGAAGTCCTTCTCGGTGACGGCGCCGCCCGCACTGTGGGTGTTCACGCTGAGGGAGACGGTGTGGTAGCCGAGCGTGAGGTCGGAGTGGTGGTCCAGTTCGTCCTGGACGGCGGCGATGTGCATGACCAGCGCCGCCGCCGCGACATGCGAGCCGAGGCGGTAGGAGCGGGTGAGCCGGCCGGCGTCGTCGACCGACCAGCCGGGCAGCTCGGCGAGCCGGTCCTCGATCTCCTTCTGCGACAGCGGTTCGACGGCCATGGCCGGGTCTCCCTTCGAGACGGCGGGAAGGCGGGGTACGGGTTCAGCCTGCCACGTCGGCCGGGCGCTCACTCCACCACCGGGCCGGGCGCGTCAGCCGTGTGCGCACTCCGCCGCGAGGTCGTCGGCCAGCGCGGCGATCCGGTCCCGGCCCTCCACCCGGGCCACCCAGGCGTGCGGCAGGCCGGTGTCGCCGTACCGCGTGCCGAGCAGGTTGCCGCAGATCGAGCCGGTGGAGTCGCTGTCGCCCGAGTGGTTGACGGCCAGCAGCAGGGCCTGCTCGGCAGCGGGCTCGGCAAGCGCGCAGTAGACGCCGATGGCGAGGGCCTCCTCGGCGACCCAGCCGGCGCCGAGGGACTCCACCCGCTCGGCCGTCGGCGCCCCGTCGGCCGCGAGGTCCAGGGCGGCGCGCAGCGCGTCCGCGGTCTCCGTGTGGCCGGGGTGCCGCTCCAGCAGTCGCAGCGTGCGCAGTACGGCACCCTCCAGGGACTCCCCGGAGACCAGGTGCGCCACGATCGCGGCGAGCGCGCCGGCCGCGTAGTAGCCGGTGGGGTGGCCGTGGGTGATCTGCGCGCCGCGCGCGGCCATGGCGAAGGCCTCCTCGGCGGGGGCCACCAGGCCGAAGGGGGCCGAGCGCATGACCGTGCCGCAGCCCTTGGAGTCGGGGTTGACCTCGCCCGGTGTGCCGTCCAGCGGGAGCGCCGGGTCGGGCGCGTACATCTGGGCCACGCCGGACAGGCAGGCGTTGCCGGGGGCGCGGCGCGCGTACAGCCAGGCCTCGGTGACCAGGCCGCCGGCCGGTGCGCCGGGCTGCGGTGCCGGCTGCTCGGGGCCGGGCTTCGACTGGGTCTCCAGCCAGCGCTCGTACGCCTGACGCAGCAGCAGGGGCCAGGCGCCGCCGATGCCCTTCTCGCGCTGCCGCGCGTGCGCCTGGATCAGGGCCTCGACGGTGAACAGGGTCATCTGAGTGTCGTCGCTGATCAGACCGATCGCGCCGTACGCACCGGGGACGAGACCGGTGACGCCGCGCGCACCGTGCGCGGCGCGGATCCGGTCCAGGGAGGAGAACTCCACGGGGTAGCCGAGCGCGTCACCGAGCGCGCCGCCGAGGAGACAGCCGCGGACCCTGGCCCGGTGGACGGCCGCGGCCTGAAGGGACGCCTGAGGGGACGAGATCCGTTGCCACGGCTTCGACCAGAGCTCGTTCATGCGCAACTGAAGCAACTCCTCGACTACGGTCGGACGTATGACCATTGTCGCTTCCGGTCCCTCCGCGTCCGCCACCGCCCCCGCCGCCGACAAGGGCGTCGGCCCGCTGCTGCGCGCCTGGCGGGAGCGGCGCCGGATCTCCCAGCTGGAGCTGGCGCTGCGCGCCGACTCCTCGGCCCGGCACATCAGCTTCATCGAGACCGGCCGGTCCCGGCCGAGCGAGGACATGGTGCTGCGGCTCGCCGAACATCTCGACGTGCCGGTGCGCGAGCGCAACGCGCTGCTGCTGGCCGCCGGTTACGCCCCGCGCTATCCGGAGACCCCGCTGGGCGACCCGGCGCTGGACGCGCTGCGCGACGGCATGCAGCGCCTCATCCAGGGCTACGAGCCCTATCCGGCGCTGGTGGTCGACGCCGGTTACACGGTCGTGGCCGCGAACCGGGGCATCAGGATGCTGCTGGACGGCGTGCCGGAGACACTGCTGTCGCCGCCGAACTCGATGCGGCTGACCCTGCATCCGGAGGGCCTCGCGCCGCGCATCCGCAATCTGCGCGAGTGGCGGGGGCATCTGCTCGCGCAGATGGAGCGGCAGATCGCCCTGCAGCGCTCGGACCAACTGCGCGCCCTGTACGAGGAGGTGGCCGCCTACCCGGTGCCCAAGGACGCGCCGGGTGACGAGCCCGCCGAGCCCGTCCCGTACTTCGCGCTGCCGCTGCTCGTCGAGCACGACGGCCGGGTCCTGTCGTTCGTGTCGTCGATCTCCACGTTCAACACGCCGATGGACGTCACGGTCGCCGAACTCGCCATCGAGACGTTCCTGCCGGCGGACCCGGCGACCGCCAAGTACCTGCAGACACTGGCCGTTTGACGGCTCCCGCCGCCGCAATGCCCTCGGATCCGTGTGCGAGAGGGGATCACGTGGCAGACTGCGCGGGTACTTCGGCGCGTAGGGGAGGGCGTGGCGTGAGTGAGCGGCGGGCTGCGCCCACCGTGGGCCAGGTGGTGCTCGGCAAGCGGTTGCAGGAACTGCGCGAGGCGTCGGGCCTCAGCCGGGAGGAGGCCGCCAAGGTCCTCAGGGTGGCGTCGGCGACCGTACGGCGGATGGAGATGGCCGAGGTCGCGCTGAAGATCCCGTACGTGCAGGTGCTGCTGGACACCTACGGGGTGGTCGAGGAGGAGGCGGGCGCGTTCGTGCGGCTGGCCGAGGAGGCGAACCAGCCGGGCTGGTGGCAGCGCTTCCACGACGTGCTCCCGGACTGGTTCAGCCTCTACGTCAGCCTGGAGGGCGCCGCCCGGATCATCCGCTCCTACGAGCCGCACTTCATACCCGGTCTGCTGCAGACCGAGGACTACGCGCGCGCGGTGCTGGAGGCCGGGACGATCGGGCAGACCTCGCCCGAGAGCGTGGAACGGCATGTGTCGCTGCGCATGGAGCGGCAGCGGCTGCTGGAGGGCGACGACCCGCCCCACCTGTGGGTGATCATGGACGAGACGGTGCTCAGGCGCCCGGTGAGCACGCGTCCCGAGGTGATGCGCGAACAGGTGGACCGGCTGCTGGAGTTCGCCGGGCGGGACCGGGTCACCCTCCAGCTCGCCGAGTTCGCGGCGGGCCCGCATCCGGGGACGTACGCGCCGTTCACGCTGTTCCGGTTCGCGGAGCCGGAGCTGCCGGACATGGTGTTCACCGAGTATCTGACCGGCGCCCTGTACCTGGACTCCCGCCGCGAGGTGGCCGCGCACCTGGAGGTGCTGGACCACATGACGGCCCGCGCCGCCTCGGCCCAGCGCACACAGACCCTGCTGCGGGAGTTCCGCACGACCTTGTGACGCCCTGACCGGACCGATCCCTGGGGGAACAGCCGTATGACCGCACGCGATGCCACGCCCATGCCTGTCGACACCAGCCGTCCGCACCCCGCCCGGGTGTACGACTGGTGGCTGGGCGGCAAGGACAACTACCCGGTGGACGAGGAACTGGCGCGGAAGATCCTCGCCGTGGACGGCACGGTCGTGCGCGGGGCGCGCGCCAATCGCCGGTTCATGCACCGGGCTGTCCGCACGGCGGCCGAGGCGGGGGTACGGCAGTTCCTCGACATCGGGACCGGCATTCCGACCGAGCCCAACCTGCACCAGGTCGCCCAGGGCGTGGCACCGGAGTCCAGGGTGGTGTACGCGGACAACGACCCGATCGTGCTGCGGCACGCGGAGGCCCTGCTGCGCGGCTCCGCCGAGGGCGGCACGGACTACGTCCACGCCGATGTCCGTGACCCGGACACCATCCTGCGGCTGGCGGGTGAGTCCCTGGACTTCGGCCGCCCGGTCTCGCTGTCCCTGGTGGCGCTCACCCACTACCTGGGTGACCAGGAGGACGACGTGTTCGGGCTGGTCGAGCGGTACGTCGACGAGCTCGCCCCCGGCAGCTTCCTGATCCTGTCCCAGGTCACCCAGGACCTCAGCCCGGAGGGGGTGGCGAAAGCGGCCGAGCTGTTCCGCCGCAGCGGCACGCCGTTCCACCCCCGCACGCTGCCCGAGTTCTCCCGCTTCTTCGACGGCCTGGAGCTGCTCGGCCCCGGCGTCATCCCGGTGTACGGCTGGCGCCCGGAGCCGGTGGACGTGGCTGCCCAGGCGGAGGGGGTCGTGCCGGTGTATGCGGGGGTGGCGGTCAAGCGCTGATCTTCGCAAGCCGCGCCGTCGGTCCGGGGCGACCCGTACGGGCGGCCGGGCGGCTGGTGCGAGCCGTGGCCAGTCGGCCGGATGACCCGTACGGGTCCGTGGGCAGGTGCGTTCCCGAGCTCGCCCCTGGTCTGCGAGCAGACGCTCCCCCACCGCTCGGCCGTCCACCACCACGGGCCGGTCCTCCACACCGCGGGTCGCGCCGCGGGCGCCCCTGCCGGGCAGGCGTCAGGCGGCTCCGTCCTTGCCGCCGGGTTCGTCGTCCACGATCTCCGCGTCGACCACGCCCTCCGTGTCGGCCGGGGTCTCGTTCTCCTGTGTGGTCTGGCCACCCGCGGAGGCGGACGCGTACATGGCCTGGCCCATCTTCTGGCTGACGGTGGCGAGTTTCTCCACGCCGGTGCGCAGGGCGCTGGTGTCCGCGTTCTGTTCCAGCAGGGTCTTCAGTTCCGCGGTGGCCGTCTCCACCTCGCCGCGCGTGTCGGCGGGCACGCGGTCGTGGTTGTCGCGCAGGAACCTCTCGGTCTGGTAGACGAGTTGCTCGGCCTGGTTGCGGGTCTCGGCGGCCTCGCGGCGTTTGCGGTCCTCCTCGGCGTACTGTTCGGCCTCCCGCATCATGCGGTCGATGTCGTCCTTGGGGAGCGCCGAACCGCCGGTCACCGTCATCTTCTGCTCGCGGCCCGTCGCCAGGTCCTTCGCGGAGACGTGCATGATCCCGTTGGCGTCGATGTCGAAGGCCACCTCGATCTGCGGGACGCCACGTGGCGCGGGCGGCAGCCCGGTGAGGTCGAAGACGCCGAGCTTCTTGTTGTAGGCGGCGATCTCGCGTTCGCCCTGGTAGACCTGGATACCGACCGAGGGCTGATTGTCGGTGGCGGTGGTGAAGATCTCCGAACGGCGGGTCGGGATCGTGGTGTTGCGTTCGATCAGCTTGGTCATGATGCCGCCCTTGGTCTCGATGCCGAGGGACAGCGGGGTGACGTCGAGCAGCAGGACGTCCTTGACGTCGCCGCGCAGGACGCCGGCCTGGAGGGCGGCACCGACGGCGACGACCTCGTCGGGGTTGACGCCCTTGTGCGGGTCCTTGCCGGTGAGGTCGCGGACCAGGTCGGTGACGGCGGGCATCCGGGTGGAGCCGCCGACGAGGATGACGTGGTCGATCGCGGACAGCTGGATCCCGGCGTCCTGGACGGCCTGGTGGAAGGGGTTCTTGCAGCGGTCGAGCAGGTCGGCGGTCAGCTCCTGGAACTGAGCGCGCGTCAGCTTCTCCTCCAGGTGCAGCGGGCCCTCGGCGGAGGCGGTGATGTAGGGCAGGTTGATCGTCGTCTCCGAGGACGACGACAGCTCGATCTTGGCCTTCTCGGCGGCCTCGCGCAGCCGCTGCACCGCCATCTTGTCGGCGCCGAGATCGATGCCGTAACTCCCCTTGAACCGCTTCACCAGGTACTCGACGATCCGCTGGTCCCAGTCGTCGCCGCCGAGGTGGGTGTCGCCGTTGGTGGCCTTCACCTCGATGACGCCGTCGCCGATCTCCAGCAGGGACACGTCGAAGGTACCGCCGCCGAGGTCGAACACCAGGACCGTCTGTTCCTCGCCCCGGTCCAGGCCGTAGGCGAGGGCGGCGGCGGTCGGCTCGTTGATGATCCTGAGCACCTTCAGGCCCGCGATCTCGCCGGCTTCCTTGGTGGCCTGCCGCTGGGCGTCGTCGAAGTACGCCGGTACGGTGATCACTGCGTCCGTGACGTCCTCGCCGAGGTAGGCCTCCGCGTCCCGCTTCAGCTTCTGCAGCACCCGCGCGGACAGCTCCTGCGCACGCAGGCGGCCGCCGTCGATGGAGCCCTGCTCCGGGAAACGCCAGGAAGCGTCTCCCATGTGCCGTTTCACCGAGCGGGCGGTGCGCTCCACATTGGTCACGGCCTGCCGTTTGGCGACCTCGCCGACCAGCACCTCTCCGTTCTTCGCGAACGCCACCACGGACGGGGTGGTGCGCGCACCCTCCGCGTTGCTGACGACGGTGGGCTCGCCGCCCTCCAGGACGGCCACCACCGAGTTCGTCGTCCCGAGATCGATCCCGACCGCACGTGCCATGGTCCGTCCCCTTCCGCCCGGGCGCCTGCCGCACTCCCAGCACAGGACGTGCCCGCGACGCTGTCAATGGCCGGGTACCCGCACACGGCGATGCCGCGCCCCTGGGGCGGGACGCGGCATCCGGGGCCGTACGGGCCTCAGGCCAGCTCGGCCGTGAGGGTGATGGTCGTACCGGCCAGGGCCTGGCTGACCGGGCAGTTCTTCTTGGCCTCCTCGGCGGCCGAGGCGAAGCCCTCCGCGTCCAGCCCGGGTACCTGGCCGCGCACGGTGAGGTGGATGCCGGTGATGCCCTCACCGGGCTGGAAGGTCACGTCGGCCTTGGTGTCGAGCCGGGTGGGCGGGGTGCCGGCGCCGGCCAGGGCGTGCGAGAGGGCCATGGAGAAGCAGCTGGAGTGGGCACCGGCGATCAGCTCCTCGGGGCTGGTCTTGCCGTTCGCGTCCTGGGAGCGCGAGGCCCACGTGACCGGCTGGTCGGCGATGCCGGAGGAATCGAAGGTGACGACGCCGTTGCCCTGGAGCAGGTTGCCTTCCCAGACGGTGTGCGCGGTGCGCGTGGTGGCCACGATGGTTCCTTTCGCGTCGGGTCCCGTGACGTGAGATCCCGTTACGGGGGTTTTCCGTTCTCCTATCCGATCACATCCGGGCCCGCCGCACTCCGAAGACCGGCCCACGCGGCGTGAACGGGAGGTGAGGCTCACGAGGAACGGGAAGGAGCTGTCGCGGCTTCAGGCGGCCCGCTCGTCCTCTGTGTCGTCGGTCAGCGGGACCTGGGGGCCGTTCAGCTCGCCCAGCCAGCGGCGCAGCACCTGGTGCACCTGCTCGGCGCCGGTCAGTTCCGCCTCGCCGTCCACCGGTGCGGACAACTCCAGCGGCGAGAGCAGGAACGGGTGGGACTGGGCGCCGCCGAGGCCGCCGTGGGAGCCGATCTGCTCCTCGAAGGCGAGGACCTCTCCGTCGGCGGGGTCGAGGGCGGAGTTCACCATGATGTCGGCGGTGTGCGGGAAGGAGTGGGTACGGCGGACCGCCTCGGCGGCGCCGGGTCCGAACCGGGCCAGCGGGCCGGGCTGGTCGTCGAGCTTGCTCAGCGGGATCTCGGCGCCGTGGGCACCCAGCACCACGCCGTCGTGCTCCTCGCTGCGCACCAGGAGGAACCCGATGCCGGGATGGTTGGCGAGGGTGGTGAGCAGGGCGGGGTGGCGGGCGTCGATCTCCTCCTTGGTCATGCGGTGGGGGACGTCCGGGAAGGAGACCAGGCCGAGATTGCCGGAGGCCAGCACGATCGGTTCGGAACCGGCGGCGGGGCGGAGCTGCTCGCTCCTCTCCTCCACCGGCCGGCGCAGCGCCGCGCGCACGGCGGCGCGGGCCTCGGTTCCGCTGTGTGTGCTCCCCCGCTGCTGAACGTGTGGGGAGACCCCCATCGCCCGGCGCGGCGCGTGCAGCCCGCAGCCGGCCCGGACCAGGTCCCCGAGCGTGCGGCCGTAGCGGGAGCGGAAGGTCTCGCCGGGGCTCTGCCCGTGGTCGGAGAGCACGATGACGCGGTACGGGCGGGGCGCGTGTTCGGCGACCCGCTGGAGGAGGGCGAGGGAGCGGTCGAGGCGCTGCAGGACCTTCTCGGCGTCCCGGCTGCACGGACCCGAGTGGTGGGCGACCTCGTCGTAGGCGACGAGATCGGCGTAGACGGCGGTGCGCCCGGCGAGCATGTCGCCCATCACCGCCGCGACGACGACGTCCCGTTCGACGACGGTGGCGAAGGCGCGGACGAGCGGGTAGAGCCCGCCGCGGCTCACCCGGGGGCGCTGCCCGCGCATCCGGGCGCGGGTGGACTGGCCGATCTCGCGGACCACCTCGGCGACGAAGGACAGGGCGGTGCGGACGGCGCCCGCGGGATCGGAGAAGTAGGCGAAGTAGCCGGCGCGGGAACGGTTCTCCCGGCCCCGTCGGCGCGCCGCGATGGACAGCACGAGGGCCTGTTCACCGGCGCCGCCGCTGAAGAGGTTCCCCCTACTGGCGCCGTCCACGGTGAGCAGTCCGCCGTCACCTGTGCGCAGTACGGCGCGGCGCTGCAACTCGGCGGCGCTCGTCGGGCGGTTGCACACCATCACCTCCCCGCGCTCCTTCTCGTACCAGCGGAAGGCCGGCACGTCGAAGGTGCTGCCGTGGAGGATGCCGAGCTGACTGGCACCGGTCTGGCTGGACCAGTCGGTGCGCCAGGGGGTGAGGCGGTGGGTCGGCGGCCGCGGGCCGTCGCCGGTGGGCCATAGGCCGTCGCCGGTGGACCATAGGCCGTCGCCGGTCGGTGGTACACCGTGGCCCGTGCCCAGCCAGCGTGCGACCGTGGGCATCAGCCCCTTCCGGACCGCGTCGACGAGGACGTCGTGGCCGACTCCGTCGAGCTGGACGAAGACCAGGCCGGGGGTGGTGGGGCAGGGCGGGTCCGTTCTGCGGCGGCGGGCGGCGAGGCGGTGCAGGCGGCGCCGGTAGGTCTCGTCGTCGCGGACGGCGAGGGCCGCGCCGGTCGCCGAGGCGACGGCGGACATCACCGCGGCCACGATGACGGCGGTCTCGGGGGCCGCCTCGCCGCGGCCGGAGGGGTTGATGCGCAGGGCGAGCAGCAGCAGGGAGCCGTTGAGGAAGAACACCAGCAGGCCGAGCACGAGGGCGGGTACGAGCAGCAGGAGCCGGACCAGGAGCGGCCAGACCACGGCCGACAGCACACCGAAGGCGCCGGCGCCGCAGGCGGCGGTGACGGCGATGCGGGTGGCGCTGTCGCCGTCGGCGGACTGGAGTCGGAAGTCGGGCAGGAGCGCGGCGAGGACCAGCATGGTGAGGGTGGAGACCGCCCATACGGTGACGCTCCGTCCGATCTGACTGGCGACCCGCCGCCACCGCACGCCTCGCACGCCTCGCACACCTCACGTCCCGGCCCGCTCGACGCGAGGGCCTCGCTCCACCTTGTCACACGGGTCGCCGGGCACGTGAGCGGCCGGACCCTCCGGCCGATCGGCGAGACGCACGGCCCTCTTCACAAGGTGTCAGGCCGCGCGCGGAGCCGACCTGATCGCGTTGTCGGTCCCCCCTGTCATCATCCCGGCATGCTCTACGAAGCCTTGGTGACCGAATCCCGCAGGACCGACGCACTGGACGACGTGCGGTCCGCCGCGCTCGACCGCGTCCGCTGGCTCGTCGACCTGCTGGAGCGTCAGCGGACCGAGTTCCGGCAGGCCAGCCCCGCCGCATCGACTGGGAACGCCAGGCCGGGATCGCCGAACGCGCCTTCCTGGCCAACGGTTTCTTCGTGCTGGCCGGTGACCGCCAGGTCGAGGATCTGGACGAGGTCGTGGATCTCACCGCCGATCCCGACCTGGTCTTCATCAAGCTCGTCGCCCTCGTCGGCGGCTGAAGGGCCGGCAGGGCGCGGAACCCGGCGGAACCTAGCGGAACCTAGCGGCCGTCGTAGCCGGCCGTCGGCATGGACAGGCGGCGGTGGACACGCGCCTTCATCTGGGCGTCGTACGACGGCTCGGCCCGCCCGACGGTCTCCACGCGCACGCCCCGGCGCGCGCACTCGGCGGTGAACGCCTCGACCGAGGACAGGGCCCGCTGGAGCACGCGCAGGCTGGGCGCGACGAATACGTCCACTCCCGGCCGGACGCCGTCCCACAGCGCGCCGTGGTCGAAGCGCAGTCCGCCGACGAGGAGTTCCCGGGCGATGACGTATCCGCGTTCGGCGGCCCAGCGGGCGCACATGGCGTGCTGGCTGCGGGAGTCGACGAGGAAGGGGTCCGCCTCCAGTTCCTCCAGCGGGGTCAGGCTGGCAATCGCGATGACCCGCACCGGCGCGGGCGCGGGCGTGTCGGAGGTACCCCGCAGCTGTCCCATGGCGTCCCCCTCACCTCCGGGTTTCGCCGCAGACCCTACTCCTGCCCGTAGGCTTCGGGGAGTCGCGTGAAGGAGGCGAAAAGGGTGCCGGTGGAGATCACCTGGTGGGGTCACGCCTCCTGCACGGTCCAGGACGCGAACATACGGGTGCTCACCGATCCTCTGTTCGCCCGCCGGCTGGCGCACCTGCGGCGGCGCCGGGGCGCCCTGCCGTCGGCCGAGGCCCGTCGCGCGGACGTGGTGCTCGTCTCGCATCTGCACGCCGACCATCTGCATCTGCCCTCGCTCGCGGGCCTCGACCCGGGCACGCGCCTGCTCGTGCCCCGGGGCGCACCACGGGCGGTGCCCGGTCTGCGCCGGCTGCGTCAGCTACGGGTGACGGAGGTGGTGCCCGGAGACGTGGTGCGGATCGATGAACTGCTGGTACGGGTGGTGCCGGCCCTGCACGACGGGCGGCGGCTGCCGGTGGGCCCGCACCGCTCGCCCGCGCTCGGCTATGTCGTGGAGGGCGCGGCCCGGACGTACTTCGCCGGAGACACCGGCCTGTTCGACGCGATGGCCGAGCGGGTGGGGCCGGTGGACGTGGCACTGCTGCCGGTGGGCGGCTGGGGGCCGTATCTCGGTGCGGGGCATCTGGACCCGGGACGGGCGGCCCGGGCGCTGGCGCGGCTGGCACCGCGGGCGGCGGTGCCGGTGCACTACGGGACGTACTGGCCGATCGGGATGGACGCGGTGCGCCCGCACGAGTTCCATGCGCCGGGGGACGAGTTCGTGCGGCTGGCGGCCGTGGCGGCGCCGGGGGTGGCGGTGCACAAGCTGGGGCACGGTGAGAGTGTGCGGCTCGAGGTCGCGCGGTGAGGTGGGCGGCCTCGGTGACGGTGCTGGCCGCCGCGTCCACCACGTCGACCGTGCCGCCCGAGTCGACGCAGCAGGCGATCGGCTATCCGTCGTTGTTTCTGCTGGTGCTGATCGGGGCGCTGGTGCCGGTGGTGCCGACCGGGGCGCTGGTGAGTTCGGCGGCGGTGGTGGCGTTCCATCAGACGGCGCCGTTCTCGCTGGCTCTGGTGTTCGTGACGGCGTCGCTGGCGGCGTTCCTGGGGGACGCGGCGCTGTACTGGCTGGGGCGGCGCGGGATGCGGTCGCGGAACGGGTCGCGGTGGCTGGAGGCGATACGGTCGCGGGCGCCGGACGCGCGGCTGGCGTCGGCGAGGGAGAGGCTGGCCGAACACTGGGTCGCCGTGCTGGTGTTGTCCCGGCTCGTCCCTGCGGGGCGGATACCGGTGATGCTGGCCTGTCTGATGGCGGAGTGGCCGCTCAGGCGGTTCGCTCGGGGGAACCTGCCCGCGTGTCTGGCCTGGGCGGCCACCTACCAGGTGATCGGGATTCTGGGGGGTTCACTGTTCGAGGAGCCGTGGGAGGGGGTTGTGGTGGCGGTCGCGCTGACCGTTGTGATCAGCGCGATGCCGAGTGTGGTGCGGCGGTTTCGGTAGCGCGGGGGCGCCTTACTCAAGCACTTTTGAAGCGCCGACCGGTAGATCCCACAGGTCTTCCCTCTCCAGTCCCGCCTTCTCCCAGGCCGTCCGCACCCGTGTGAGCGGTTCCAGGACCGGCTCGGCCGAGAGGATGAACGTACCCCAGTGCATGGGGGCCATGCGGCGGGCGCCCAGATCCAAGGTGGCCTGTACGGCCTCCTCGGGGTTGCAGTGGACGTCGCTGAGCCACCAGCGGGGGTCGTAGGCGCCGATGGGCATGAGGGCGAGGTCGATGCCGGGGTAGCGGCGGCCGATGCGGGAGAACCAGTGGCCGTAGCCGGTGTCGCCGGCGAAGTAGAGGCGCTGTCCCTCGGCGTCGGTGAGCACCCAGCCGCCCCAGAGGCTGTGGCAGGTGTCGGTGAGGGTGCGCTTGGACCAGTGGTGGGCGGGGACGAAGTCGAAGCGGACGCCGGACAGTTCGGCGCCCTCCCACCAGTCCAGCTCGGTGACGCGGGTGAAGCGGCGCCGGCGGAACCAGCGGCCGAGGCCGGCCGGTGCGAACACCGGGGTGTCCCGCGGGAGTTGGCCCAGGGTGGGGGCGTCGAGGTGGTCGTAGTGGTTGTGGCTGACGACGACGGCGTCGACGCGGGGCAGGGCGTCCCAGGGGACGCCGACGGGGGTGATGCGGGCCGGGGTGCCGAGGATGCGGCGGGACCAGACGGGGTCGGTGAGCACGGTCAGACCGCCGATCCGCACGACCCAGCTGGCGTGTCCGGCCCAGGTGACGGCGAGGGTGCGGGTGTCGACGCGGGGCAGCGGGGCGGGAGCGCAGGGGAGCCGGTGGATGTCCGCGAGGCCTTCGGCGCCGGGGCGCACGGCGCCTTCCCGGGCGAAGCGGGCGAGGGCCTTGAGGCCGGGCAGCGGGGCGGTGAGCCGGTCGTGGAAGGTGCGTGGCCACACGCGGTGTTCGGCGAGAGGACGGGGCTCGGCCAGCGGGGGAAAGGGGGGCGCCAGGGGGGTCGGAGTGCCGGTGGAGCGAGTCGGTGCGGTGGGCACGGTCGGTGCGGTCGCCATGGTCGTCGTACTCGTCGTGGCCGATCCGGGCTCGTGCGTCTCGGGCTCATGCGTCTGCTGCGTCATCGAGGAGGCTCCCATCGCTGAGCGTCGTCGCGGAGATCGTCGAGGACCGACGTCAAGAAGATCAACGCGCGTTGCACATGTGGCAGTTCCAACGGCACGGGTGAGGTGAGGCATTCCGCGCGTTCCTCGTCGGTGCCGCCCAGGAGGGGGCCCGTGGCGAGCCGTACGCGCAGCGCGCCGAGGTCATCGCCGAAACGGTGGCCGCCGGGCGCGGGCATGCCGAGCCGGGCGGTGAGCAGGTCCTCCAACTCCTGTGCGTCGCCGACGCCTCGTTCGGCGAGGGGTTCGCGCAGCGGGCCGAGGTCGGCGTACAGGTGACGGCCGGCCTGCGGGGGGCGGGCGAGCCCGCCGCCGGCGACGACCGCGGCGTGCGCGGCGGCGGCCACGCGCGCGTGCAGCCGTACGGCGGCCTCGCGGCGCTCGGTGACGGGTGGGGGTTCGTCGAGGGCGTAGCCGGCCGCGGCGGCGACGGGTGCGGCGATGCGGGCGCCGAGCCCGGTGAGGATGTCGAGCACGCGCGCGTGGAGCTCCCGGCCGGATTCGGTGGCCGGGAAGCGGGCGACGGCGGCGGGCCAGCCGGCCGGCAGCAGGGATCCGGCGAGGTCGGTCACGACGGTGACCCGGTCGGGCTGCATCTCGGCGGGGCTGAGCAGCACGGTGTCGTGGGGGTGGTGCAGGGTGTCGCGCCAGGTCTCGTCGCTGACCAGGTGCAGTCCTTCGGCGGTGGCGGCCTCGACGGTCTCGTGCAGCAGTTCCGGCGGGGCGACGGTGGCGGTCGGATCGTCGGCGACGGACAGCACGAGCAGCCGTGGGTCACCGCCCTCGGCGCGGACCCGGCGGACGGTCTCCAGCAGCGCGTAGGGGTCGGGGACGCCGCCGCTCTCGGCGGGGGTTGGCACGTGGTAGGCGGGCCTGCCGAGCACTCGGGCGTACGGCGCCCACCAGGCGGCGCAGGGGCGCGGGACGAGGACGTCGGCGCCATCGCCGGCGAGTGCGGCGGTCAGGGCGAGCAGCAGAGCCGGGGCGCCGGGGCCGGCGGCCACCTGATCGGGAAGGGTGGGCAGTCCGCGCCGGGTCCAGTAGCCGCAGGCCGCTTCGAGGAGAGCGGGGGCGCCGCCGACGGGCTGGGCGTCGGCACGGCCCGCCGCCGCGGCGAGTACGGCGATGAGTTCGGGGAGCACGGGGAGGCCGTCGCCGGGCAGGGGCGGGCCGTAGCGGACCGGGCCGTGGCCCTCGGGGTCCGTCCGCCGCATGTCCGCCTCCGCGCGGTCGTGGTGCCGTGTGCCGCCCGGTCCGGGGCCGGACCGGGCGGGCTGTGTCGTCGTCGGGCTGCTGAGCGGGGGTGGGTGAGTGGCTGGGGTGTGTGTCCGTGGCCTGTGGTGTCCGTTGATGTGGGGGCCGCCCGCTGGTGCCCTCGGGAGGGTGTGTACCCGCCGGACGGCACTCCATGGGGGCGGGCGGCGCCCCGGTCATCCGTCCATGGGCCGGGCTCCCGCGGTGCGCCATCTCCCGTACAGCCGGTAGCCGGCTCCGCCGCAGGCCGCGGCGATGAGGGCGGCGCCGGCGGCGAGGGCCGGGACCGAGTCGGTGTAGCTGCCTCCCGTCCCTGCCTCGGCTCCGTGCTGCACGGTGGGCGGGTCACAGCCGTCGGTGCCGTGGGCCTGCCTGCCGTCGGGGTCGCCGCAGGGGCGACCGTCGAGGCAGGGCTCGTCGTGGCCCTGCGCGCACCGGTGGCCGTCGTCGGGGCACGCCTCCCCCGGCCTGCACCCCGAACCCGGACCGCTCTGGCACGCCTCCCCCGGCCTGCACGCCGAACCCGGACCACTCTGGCACGCCTCCCCCGGCCTGCACCCCGAACCCGGACCGCTCTGGCACGCCTCCCCCGGCCTGCACCCCGAACCCGGACCACTCTGGCACGCCTCCCCCGGCTTGCATCCCGAACCGTCCTGGCAGGGCTCGCCGGGCCGGCACGTGGCGGCGGGGCCGACGCGGGAGTCGCCGCACTGCTGTGGTGCGACGCACGGTTCGGGGACGGCCATCGGAGCGGTGGCGAGGGGCGGGGACGGACTGCCCGGGCCCACGTCGGCGGAGGCGGCGGGTCCGGCCAGGGCGAGCACGGCCCCGGCGACGAAGGCGACGGACAGGGCACGGGCGGTGCGGCACATGGGACGGACTCCTCGGCGGGCGCGGCGGATCGGTCGGCGGTGGTACGCCGGACGCCGGTGCAGCGGGTGGTACGTCGAGCACCGGTACGGCGGTGCGGGGGCGCTGCCCTGCGGCGTCACGGGTACGGGGCACGGGCATGCCCTCGCTGCCATGACAGCCCGTGCGGCGCCGCGGCGCGCGCGGCCGGACCCCATTCGCGGGACGGGCGCGCCCGGCCGGGTGACAGAACCGGCCCCCGGTTTCGGCACCGCCGGCCTCGGCTGCCACCGCGGCGGGTATCGCGTCCGCACCGCCGGGGAGGTTTTCCGTCCCCGGTGCAGGTGACTCGGCAGGTGCAGACCGGATCGTCCGCTTCGCACCCCACCGGGGAGGTCCCTTCATGAGCACCAAGGTCTCCGACCACATCCTCGAGCGCCTGCGCGCCTGGGGCGTGGAACAGGTCTTCGGGTATCCGGGCGACGGGATCAACGGGCTGCTCGCCGCGTGGGGCCGGGCCGAGGACCGGCCGCGGTTCATCCAGTCCCGGCACGAGGAGATGTCCGCGTTCGAGGCGGTCGGATACGCGAAGTTCAGCGGCCGTATCGGGGTGTGCGCGGCGACGTCGGGACCGGGCGCCATCCATCTGCTCAACGGCCTGTACGACGCCAAGCTCGACCATGTGCCGGTGCTGGCGATCGTCGGCCAGACCGACCGGTCCGCGATGGGCGGCTCCTACCAGCAGGAAGTCGATCTGCACACGCTGTTCAAGGACGTCGCCTCGGACTTCCTGGAGACGGTGACGGTGCCCGAGCAACTGCCGAACGTGCTGGACCGGGCCATGCGCACCGCCCACGCCCGGCGCTGCCCGACCGCCCTGATCATCCCCGGTGACGTGCAGGAACTGGACTACTCGCCGCCGACGCACGAGTTCAAGATGGTGCCCTCCAGCATGGGCATGAGCGACTACACGGCGACCCCCACGGACGAGGCGCTGCGCCGCGCGGCGGACGTGCTGAACGCGGGCGACAAGGTGGCGATCCTGGTGGGCCAGGGCGCGGCCGCCGCGGTCGCGGAGGTGCGGGAGATCGCCGAGCTGCTCGGCGCCGGGGTCGCCAAGGCGCTGCTCGGCAAGGACGTCCTCAGCGACGAACTGCCTTACGTCACCGGGCCGATCGGCCTGCTGGGCAGCCGGCCGTCGTACGAGCTGATGCGGGACTGCGACACCCTGCTGACGATCGGGTCGTCGTTCCCGTACACGCAGTTCATGCCGGACTTCGGCAAGGCGCGGGGGGTGCAGATCGACATCGACCCGCACATGATCGGGATGCGCTTCCCCTACGAGGTGAATCTCGTCGGTGACGCGAGGGCGACGCTGCGTCGGCTGATCCCGCTGCTGACCAGCGACCGGGGCGGGCGCGAGTGGTACGACACGGTGTGCGCGAACGTGCGGCGCTGGCACGAGACGATGGAGCGGCGGGCCGGTCTGTCGGCCGATCCGATCAATCCCGAGTACGTGGCCCGGGCGCTGGATCCGCTGCTGCCGGAGAACGCGATCCTGACCTCCGACTCCGGTTCGGTGGCCAACTGGTACGCGCGGCACATCACGATGCGGCCGGGCATGCGCGGCTCGCTGTCCGGGACGCTGGCCACGATGGGGCCGGGCGTGCCGTACGCGATCGGCGCGAAGTTCGCGCATCCGGACCGGCCGGTGTTCGCGCTGGTCGGCGACGGCGCGATGCAGATGAACGGCCTGGCGGAGATGATCACGGCGGCGAAGTACCGGGACCGCTGGTCGGATCCGCGGCTGGTGGTCGGCGTGTGGAACAACCAGGACCTGAACCAGGTGACCTGGGAGATGCGCGCCATGGAGGGCGCCCCGTCGTTCCTGCCGTCGCAGTCGATACCGGACGTGCAGTACGCGGCGTTCGCCCGCTCGCTGGGTCTGACGGGCGTCCGGGTGGAGAAGCCGGAGGACGTGGAGGCGGGCTGGCGGGCGGCTCTGCAGGCCGACGGGCCGTGCGTGATCGAGTTCCTCACCGATCCCGCCGTGCCGCCGATCCCGCCGCACGCGACCTGGGAGCAGATGGAGGCGACAGCGGCGTCGATCCTGAAGGGGGACACCGACCGCAGGTCGGTGGTCAAGCAGGGCTTCAAGGCCAAGGTGCAGGAGTTCCTGCCCGGCAAGGACAAGGGCTAGCCCCCTGTGGAGGTTGACATGCAGCGAGGCAGTGACCGGCTGAACGTCCACCGGGACGATGAGATGAAACACGAGCTGAAGGGTCTGCTGAGGTCCGGCCACCCGACACGGGTGGAGGAGTGGCACGATCCGGAACCGGCCGCGGACGACGACCCCGAGGTGTGGAGCGGGCCCGTGGGCGGCCTGGGCTCACCGGCGTCGCTGGAGCGGGTGCGGTCGGAGCTGGCCCGCACCCTGAGCCGTGGCTCGTTCCCGGCGACCGCCCGTGACCTGGCCCGGATACTGCGCCGGCACAACGCGCCGGCCGCACTGGTCGACGCGGTGGCCGGGCTGCCCCACTCGGCGCGCTACGAGAACGTGCAGCAGCTGGCCGAGGCGCTGGCGAGCGGCGCATGAGCCGGGGTCGGGTGAGCCGGGGCCGGGCGGCCGATGTCGCGAGGGGTGCCGGCGAGAAGAGCACGAAAGGAGAGTGAGCAGTCATGCGCATCGCGTTTCTCGCGGCGCCCCAGGGTGTGGAGCAGGTCGAGCTGACCGAGCCGTGGAAGGCGGCCTCCGACGCCGGGCACGAGCCGGTGCTGGTGTCCACGAAGCCGGGGAAGATCCAGGCGTTCGACCATCTCGACAAGGGCGACACGTTCGACGTGGACGAGGTGGTGGGCGAGTCGTCGGCGGGGTCGTTCGGCGGTCTCGTCCTGCCCGGCGGGGTGGCCAATCCCGACTTCCTGCGGATGGATGACAAGGCCGTGGCGTTCGTGAAGGACTTCTTCGAGCAGGGCCGCCCGGTCGCCGCGATCTGCCACGCGCCGTGGACGCTGGTGGAGGCGGACGTCGTACGGGGCCGGGTGCTGACGTCCTGGCCGAGTCTGCGGACGGACATCCGCAACGCGGGCGGCACCTGGGTGGACGAGCAGGTGAAGATCTGCGACCACGGCTCCAACCAGCTGGTGACCAGCCGCAAGCCGGATGATCTGAAGGCGTTCTGCGACGCGTTCCTGCATGTGTTCGCCGGTGAGGCCGGCTGAGCCGCCGCCCGACCGTGAGGGCCGGCCTCGCGCGGGCCGGCCCTTTTCGTGTGCCGGCTTTCGTGTGCCGGCCCCGGTGGGCCGGTCCGGCCGCTCAGGTGCCGGACGCCTCCGGAGTCGCCGCCTCGCCGCACCGCCGTTCCCTGGCGCCCTCACGGGTGCGGCCCGCGCTGATCAGACGGCGCGGGTTGCGGCGCAGATACTCGCCCTCCAGCTGCGCCATACGCTCGTTGTGGGTCCGCAGCGCGTCGTTCGAGCCGTACAGGAGGGTGTCGTGGCGCGTGCGGTGGATCGTCTCCAGCTCCTTCATGAGCTGCTGGTCGTCCAGTCGGCTGGGCTCGACTCCGGTCATGTGGTGCCCCGCTCGTCGTATCCGTGTCCTTGGGTTCTGGCCCGGGTACCCGCCCCGCAGGCACTGCCCCCGAGGAGTTTCCGGGAGGAATCCATGGAGCTCGCGTTCCTGAATCCACTGTACGAACATCCGGGGTCCTGGGCCTCCGCATACATCGACACCTCTTTGCACACGGAGGACCAGCAGCAACGCGTCATCTGATCGCGGAAGCGGTCACCCGGGAGCTGGCCCGGCAGGGGGCGGACGAACCGACCTGCCGGGCGGTGCACGACGCTCTGGAGGCTCTGCGGCACGCCCCGGAGCCGTACGGCCGGGCCGTGTTCGCCCGGGACGGCGAGGTGGTCCTGGAGGTGCCGCTGACGCGGGGTCCCCAGGACGGCGAGGCGTACTGGGGTGCGCTGCCGCGGGTGACACCGCTGCTCGACCTCGCCGGTGAGGACCCGCTGTCGCTGGTGGCCTACATCGACCGGACCGGAGCCCGCATCGAACTGCGCAGCGCGCTGCTGCACGAGGAGGCCGGGCAGGTGACGGGCCAGCCGGCAGTGGCCGATGCACCGGTCGAAGGCTTCCGACTGGTCCGAGCGGCACTTCCAGCTGAAGGTGGAGGACACCTGGGAACACAACGCGCGTGAAGTCGCCGAGGCGCTGGCCGCGTGTCAGGCGGAGACCGGCGCCGATCTGCTGATCCTGTGCGGGGACGACCGGGGGCGCAGGTCGGTGCACGAGCAGCTGCCGAAGGCACTGCGGAGCCGTGCGGTGGAGACGTCGCGCGGCAAGGACAGCGAGCTGCTGCCGCAGGAAGTGGAGGAGATACGCGCCGAGCACGTACGGCAGCGCATCCTGGCGGAGGTGGACCGGTTCTGTGCGGCGCGTTCGCCGGACGAGGAGCGGCGGTCCGCGGCCGTCGAGGGGGTGCCGCAGCTGATCGAGGCGGCGCGCGAGCACCGGCTCGCCGAGCTGCTGATCCGCCCGGACGCGCCCGACACCGGCCGCGAGGTGTGGATCGGCGAGGACCCGGACCAGCTGGCGGCCCGCCGCGACGAGCTGCGGACCGTCGGCGAGCAGCAGGCGTGGCCGGCCCGGGCCGACGACGCGCTGGTACGGGCGGCCATGGTGACCGACGCACCGGTGGTGTCGCTGACCCCGGTGCTCCAGGACACCGGCGAGGAGATCGCCCCGGGCGGCATGGGCGCCCTGCTGCGCTGGAAGTGACGGCGAGAAGCCCTTGAGGGGCGCAGGCACACGCAGGACGACCCGAGCCCCTACAGCGAGACGCGCCTGATCCGGCGCCTCTAGGTCCTGTCGTCAAACTCCCTCCCCCAGCCTTCGGCCGGGCGGTGCCCCCAGCCCCACGACGCCATGCACGCTCCCCCAAAGGGGGCACCCCCACTCGCCGCACCGGGCCCGGGCCCAAGTACATCCAGTACGAGGGCCAGAGCCCGGCACTCCCCCAGCCTTCGGCCGGGGGGACCCCCAGAGCACGCACCTACTGCATACATCAGCCGCTCCGCGGCGGGCGCGAGGCCCGCCCTCCGGGCGGACGGCGGGAGTTTGACGACAGGGCCTAGCGCACGCGCTCCACCCGGCGCTCGTCCCAGACCGGCGCCGGCGTCTCGCGGACGCGGCCGTCGGCGCCGAAGACCAGGTAGCGGTCGAAGGAGCGGGCGAACCAGCGGTCGTGGGTGACCGCGAGGACCGTGCCCGCGAAGGCTTCCAGGCCCTCCTGCAGGGCCTCGGCCGACTCCAGGTCGAGGTTGTCGGTCGGCTCGTCCAGCAGCAGCGCGGTCGCGCCCGCCAGCTCCAGCAGCAGGATCTGGAAGCGGGCCTGCTGGCCGCCGGAGAGCCGGTCGAAGGACTGTTCGGCCTGCTGGGTCAGCTCGTAGCGGCGCAGCCGGGACATGGCGGCGCCGCGGTCCTGGGAGTGCTCCTTCCACAGGATGTCGAGGAGGGTACGGCCTTGGAGTTCGGGGTGCGCGTGGGTCTGTGCGAAGTGGCCGGGGACGACACGTGCGCCGAGCTTCCACTCCCCGGTGTGCGCGACGTCCTCGCCGGCCAGCAGGCGCAGGAAGTGCGACTTGCCGGAGCCGTTGGAGCCGAGGACGGCGACCCGTTCGCCGTAGAACACCTCCAGGTCGAACGGGCGCATGAGACCGGTCAGTTCGAGTTGCTTGCAGGTGACGGCCCGTACGCCGGTACGGCCGCCCTTCAGCCGCATGGTGATGTCCTGCTCGCGCGGCGGCTCCGGCGGCGGGCCGGCCTCCTCGAACTTGCGCAGCCTGGTCTGCGCGGCGCGATAGCGGGAGGCCATGTCGGCGCTGTTCTCGGCCGCCTGACGCAGCGTCAGCACGAGCTTCTTCAGCTGGGCGTGCTTCTCGTCCCAGCGACGGCGCAGTTCCTCGAAGCGGGCGAAGCGTTCCCGGCGCGCCTCGTGGTAGGTGGCGAAGCCGCCGCCGTGCACCCAGGCGTCGGCGCCCGCCGGGCCCGGCTCCACGGAGACGATCTTCTCGGCGGCGCGGGCGAGGAGTTCACGGTCGTGGGAGACGAACAGGACCGTCTTGCGGGTCTCCTTGAGCTGTTCCTCCAGCCAGCGTTTGCCGGGCACGTCGAGGTAGTTGTCCGGCTCGTCGAGCAGCAGCACCTCGTCGGTGCCGCGCAGCAGCGCCTCCAGCACGAGGCGTTTCTGCTCGCCGCCGGAGAGGGTGCGCACCTGGCGCCACTGGGCGCGCTCGTAGGGCGTGCCGAGGGCCGCCGTGGTGCAGATGTCCCACAGCGTCTCGGCCTCGTAGCCGCGCGCCTCGGCCCAGTCGGCGAGGGCCTGGGCGTAGGCCAGCTGGGCGGCCTCGTCGTCGACGGTCATGATGGCGTGCTCGGCCTCGTCGACCGCCCTGGCCGCCTCCCGGATGCGGGGCGGGGCGACGGACACGAGCAGGTCCCGTACGGTCGTCTCGTCCCGTACGGAGCCCACGAACTGGCGCATCACACCGAGGCCGCCGCTGACGGTGACGGTGCCGGCGTGCGGCTTCAGCTCGCCGGAGATCAGCCGGAGGAGGGTCGTCTTGCCGGCGCCGTTCGGGCCGACCAGGGCGACGGCGGCGCCTTCGCCGACCCGGAAGGACACGTCCCCGAGCAGGGTCCTCCCGTCGGGGAGGTGGTATTCGAGGTGCGCGGCTTCCAGATGTCCCATGGGCAGGCATTCTCCGGGGCGGCCCACGGCGGCGGCAAACGCTTATCCGGGCACTACCCCGCCGTGTCCACCGGCTCCCCCGCCGGGCCCGCCTCTCCAGCCGGCTCCACCGTGGCGCCCTCCCAGGACAGGGCCTTCCAGCCGTCGGACGGGGAGCCCTCCAGGACGACCACGCCGGTGTTGCCCAGGGGGCGGGCGGCGGCGAACGGGACGTCGACGTTGCCGGCGCGGGCGGAGGTCCACAGGCGGATCACGGCGCCGTGGCTGACCAGGGCGACCGTGCCGGCACCGCTCGCGGCGGCTTCGGCCACCACGGCGTCGTACCGGGCCAGGGCCTCCTCGCCGCTCTCCCCGCCGGGGATGCGCGGCGCGGTGTCGCCGGCCGCCCAGGCGAAGATCGTGCGCATGTACTCCCGGCCCTCGGCAGACTCGCCGGGCAGCATCTCCAGGTCGCCGGCGGACACCTCGCGGATGCCGTCGCGGACGATCATCTGAAGGCCCCGGGCGGCGGCCAGCGGGGCCGCGGTGAGCCGGGTGCGCAGCAGTGTGGAGGCGTAGACGGCCTCGATGTCCTCGTCGGCGAGCGCCTCGGGCAGTGCGGCGGCCTGCGCCTCGCCGAGCGGCGTCAGCCCCGGTCCGGGCACGGCGGTGTCCAGCAGGTGGTTCACGTTGGACGGGGTCTCACCGTGACGGACGAGGAGCAGGCGCATCCGGGGGACTCCTTACGCGCGGGCCGGCGCCCGGCGCGGACAGGCACAAGAAACGGGCACTTCAGGGTAACCGGACCCCATGAGCCCAGACCTGGACCTGACCGACCTGGACCCGGGGGCCCGCTCGGCCGCCCGGAGCGCGCTGTGCCGGCTGCTGGATCTCGACGGCCGGCTGTTCGAGACGGCGGCCGCCTGGCACTGGCCCGGCGCCGAGCGGGTGCTGCCCCGCCTCAGCCACAGCGCGAACCACGGGGTGCTGTGGTTCACGACGGCCGCCGCGATGGCCGCGAGCCGCACCCCGAGGGCCCGCCGGGCGGCCGCCCGGGGCCTGGCCTCCCTCAGCGTGGCCTCCCTGACCATCAACACGATCGGCAAGCGCTCGGTGCGCCGGGCCCGCCCGGTACTGGACCCGGTGCCGCTGGTGCGGCAGCTCAAGCGGCAGCCGATCACCACGTCGTTCCCGTCCGGGCACTCCGCGTCGGCCGCCGCGTTCGCGACCGGGGTCGCGCTGGAGTCCCCGGCCTGGGGCGCGGCGCTGGCACCGCTGGCGTTCTCGGTGGCGGCCTCCCGGGTGTACACGGGCGTGCACTTCCCGAGCGATGTGCTGGCCGGGGCGGCCCTCGGCGCGGGTGCGGCCTTCCTTGTACGGCGGCTGATGCCGACCCGCGCCCAGATGCGGCGGCGGCCCCGGCCGCGCGCGCAGGCGCCGGCGCTGCCGGAGGGCGAGGGTCTGGTGGTGGTCGCCAACCGGGGCTCGGGGACGGCCGACCGGGTCCGTGCGCTGCACGCCGCGCTGCCGCAGGCGGAGATCGTCGAGTGCGCGCCGGAGGAGATCGGCGACGAACTGGCGAAGGCGGCGGCCCGTGCCCGGGTGCTCGGCGTGTGCGGCGGCGACGGCACCGTGAACGCGGCCGCGAGCATCGCGCTCGGCCACGGGCTGCCGCTCGCGGTGCTGCCGGGGGGCACCCTCAACCACTTCGCCCTCGACCTGGGCGTGGAGGACGAACGCGATCTGGCCCGTGCGGTCCGGCACGGCGAGGCGGTGCGGGTGGACGCGGTCCGCTATGTCGCCGGTGAGCACGAGGGCCTGTTCCTGAACACGCTGAGCCTGGGTGTCTACCCGGAGCTGGTGCGCGTGCGGGACCGCTGGGCGCCCCGGATCGGCGGGTGGCCGGCCGGGCTGCTGGGCGCGCTGCGGGTGCTGCGCGCGGACCGGCATCCGCTGGAGGTGGAGCTGGGCGGTGAACGGCGGCCGCTGTGGCTGCTGTTCGTCGGCAACGGCGTCTACCACCGCATGGGGCTCGCGCCCGGCCGCCGTACCGATCTCGCGGACGGGCTGCTGGACGTGCGGGTGGTGCACGGCAGCCGCCGGCCCGCCCTGCGGCTGCTGGCCGCTGCCGCCGCGGGCCCCCTCACCCGCTCCCCCGCCCATTCGGCGGTGCAGGTGAACCGGCTCCGGCTGACCGGTGTCACGCCGGGCACCCCGATGGCGTACGACGGCGAGGTCAGAGCCGTGTCGGGCGAGGTGACCCTGGAGAAGCTGCCGGAGGCTCTGACGGTCTACCGCCCGCTGACCGCAGCTCCCTGACGAGCCGTCAGGACGGCATGCCCGGATCCCCTGTGAGGTCCAATATATGGAACCCCAGTCTCATCATTCGGCATGCGCGCGTACCGTGATGCGTACCAGCGGTGACGAAGGTGAAGGGGAACAGCCATGCCGAAAGCGCAGGAGACCGCCGTCTACACGCACGGGCACCACGAGTCGGTGCTGCGGTCGCACATCTGGCGGACCGCCGAGAACTCCGCGGCCTATCTGCTCGCTTCGCTGAAGCCCCACATGAAGATCCTGGATATCGGCTGCGGGCCGGGCACCATCACGGCCGACCTGGCGGAACGGGTGCCGGACGGCCAGGTCACCGGCGTCGACCACGCGCCGGGCATCCTGGAGCAGGCCCGGGCCACCGCCGCCGGGCGCGGCCTGACCAACGTGGACTTCGCGGTCGCCGACGTCCACGCCCTGGACTACGCGGACGACACCTTCTGCGTGGTCCACGCCCACCAGGTGCTGCAGCACGTCGGCGACCCGGTGCAGGCGCTGCGCGAGATGCGGCGCGTGACGAAGCCCGGCGGGTTCATCGCCGTACGCGACGCGGACTACGCGGCGATGACCTGGTACCCGGCGGTGCCCGGCCTGGAGGACTGGCTGGACCTGTACGAGCGGGTGGCCCGCGCCAACGGCGGGGAGCCCGACGCCGGTCGCCGGCTGAAGACGTGGGCGCTGGCCGCCGGGCTCACCGACATCACCGCCACGTCCAGCACCTGGACCTTCGCCACACCCGAGGAGCGGGCCTGGTGGAGCGGCCTGTGGGCGGACCGCACCCTGGCCTCCGGCTACGCGGAACGAGCCACACGGGGCGGTCACACGACGGAGGGCCAACTGCGGGCGGTGTCCGAGGCGTGGCGGGAATGGGGCCGCCGGGACGACGGCTGGTTCGCGGTGCTGCACGGAGAAATTCTGTGCCGTAAAGAAGCCTGATCCGCCGATTTCGGGAAACCCGGATCACAGGAGGTTTCACATTATGGTTCCCATCCTGCTGGTACTACTTCTGGCACTGATACTGTTCGGCGTCGGATTCGCGGTGAAAGTTCTCTGGTGGATTGCCCTGGTAGTTCTGGTCGTCTGGCTGCTGGGCTTTCTGGTACGCAGCACGACTGCCGCCGGCGGCAGGGGCCGCTGGTACCGGTGGTGAGCTAATCCCGGGGAAGCAGCGGTCCGAGCGGCCCGAGGTCCAGATTGAGGTCCTCGGGCCGCAGTCCGTAGCGCTCGCGCAGCTCGGCCATGCGCTCCTCCAGGAGCATCAGGGTGAGCCCGATGCGCTCCTCCTGCTCCTCGGTGAGCTCACCGGTGTCGAAGCGGCGCACGGCCTGGCGTTCCATCAGCTGACGGAGCAGTTCCACCACCGTGAGCACCAGTTTCACCAGGTCGCGCTCGACCGTGTCGGGTTCCAGGTCGAGCCGGTTGCGCGGGGTCACAGGATCTCCTCGAAGGGCGAGGGAACCGACTCGTTCACGGAGCTGATCAGCGCGTTCAGATCGATGCGGACGAGGTCGACGTCCGCGATCCGCAGGGTGACGTCTCCGGTGACGACGACTCCGCCGGCCAGCAGTCGGTCGAGCAGATCGACGAGGGCGATCTCGCGCCGTTCGACGACGGTCACGGCGTCGCCTCCCCCGTGAACGAATATGCGGCCCAGGGTCCGGTGAGTTCCACCCGGATTCCGGAAGTCTCGTCTTTCGTACGGTCCACTAGTTCCACGAATTCCTCAGAATGCGCACGGGGCACGAGATAAGCGGCGTTGAGAACGTTCCGGCCGGGTTCGGCGGAAAGTGCGGAAGTCTGCGGGGCATGCAGCCGGGAGTCCTCGGCGAGCCGGGAAAGACGCTCGTGCAGCGACCGGGCGAACGCCTCGGCCCGCTGCCACCGCTCCTCGGTCGCGTGGGTGCTCTCACGCCGCAGGCGCAGATAGTCCCTGCCACTCGCGGGCTGCGCGGCGGGGGCGGGCTCGGCGGGCTCGGCCTCGAGGTACACCTTCACTCCCCATTCCACCCGGCCCTCCAGCCGGTCCAGGATGCGCCCGAAGTCCTCCTCACGGGCCTCGATCATCATCCGCACCCCGCAGTCGTCCCGGAAGACGGTCGCGAGCCTCAGCGGCAGCGGGGTGGTGACCGTGGTGAGCGCGTCGATCACGCCCTGGTGCGCTCGGGCGGTGGCGGCCAGCCAGTCCAGGTTCTCCAGGTGCGCCTTCAGGGCCTCCTCGCTGAAGTCCGCCGCCGGGACCTGACTGACGACCGCGACAAGCCCGTGGTGGCGCAGCAGCGCCGGCGGGGCACCCCCGACGCCGGTGAGCTGCGATTGCAGGGGTGTCCCGAAGGGGCGGCAGACGGCGTAGACGTAGCGCAGTCCTGTCACGGTGCCTCCTTCGGCACGCGGCCCGGCTCCAGCTCCTCCAGCCGGGCCAGCCGCTCTCTGAGCTCGACGTTCTCCCGGGTCAGCGCGTCGCGGCGGGCCCGGGAGGAGAGCGCCGGGTCGCTCTCCCACCAGTCGATGCCCATCTCCTTGGCCTTGTCGACCGAGGCGACGATGAGCCGCAGCTTGACGGTCAGCAGTTCGATGTCGAGCAGATTGATCCGGATGTCACCCGCGATCACCACACCCTTGTCGAGCACGCGCTCCAGGATGTCGGCGAGGTTGGCCCCACCGCCCGAACCGTAGGGCTCGGGGAACCGGTTGGGCGTCGTCATCGACGGCTCCCGCGCTCGGCATAGTCGGGCTCCTCTTCCTCGTACTCCTCGGCACCCTCGGCTTCGTCCTCGTAAGGCCCTTCCTCCTCGTCCTCGTACTCCTCAGGCTCCTCCTCGCCTTCTTCCACCTCCTCATCCTCGTACTCCTCCGGCTCCCCCTCGCCCTCGTCCTCGTCACGGGGCTCTTCGGCCTCCTCCTCCGCCACCGCATCCTCGTGGCTGCGGGCCACCTCGCCGTCGCGGATCTCGCCGCGCCAGCCGTCCTCGGCCTCTCCCTTCAGGGTGATGAACCGGACGTAGTTCTTCAGATCCAGCCTCACCCGTCGGCCCTGTGCGCGCCACAGATTGCCGGTCTTCTCGAACAGGCCGCTCGGGTAGTACTCGATGACCAGCAGGATCCGGGTGAGACTCTCGCCCAGGGGGTGGAAGGTCACGACCCCCTTCGTGGTGCCCTTGGCTCCCTCCGAGGTCCACTGGATGCGCTGGTCGGGAAGCTGCTCGGTGGTGTGCGCCTTCCAGCTGCGGTTGGACCAGAAGATCTTCGCCTGCCAGTCGCTGTGGGTGTCGTCGGCGCGGTTCGCGCTCTTGACGCCCTTGGCGAAGGTGGAGAAGTCCTGGTACTGCGTCCACTGGTCATAGGCGGTGCGCAGCGGCACGCCGACGTCGACCGACTCCATGATGACCGTGGGCTTGTTGCCGCCCCTGCTCTTCTTCCTGCCCTTGCCGCCCCCGAGGTTCTTGACCGCTTGCGTGACGTTGTCCTTGACTCGCGAGGCGCCCAGCTCCAGGGCGGAGCGCAGCGGTCCCTTGCCCTCGGCGATCTTGCGGCCTGCGTCGAGCGCCAGCTTGGCGAAGCCGGGGCTGTTGCCCTCCGCGATGTCGTTGAGCTTGACGGTCGTCTCGCCGAGCTTGTGCCCGAGGCCGCTGAGCAGCCGTTCGGCCTGGGCGGCCAGGTATTCCTGTGCCTCTGCCTTCAGCCGGTCGGCGGCCTCGCTGTGGGCGAGCTCGGTGAGCGGGTTGTCCTGCGCGGCCTTCGTGGCCCGGCCGGCCGTGGACGCTGCGGATCCGAGTGTGTCGGTCATCGGTCATCGCCGCCCTTCGACGATCCGGCGCCACGGGCGTCGGCCGCCTTCTTCCCGGCCGTGCCGGTCTTCCTGCCCACCGCCCTTTTCGCGGGTGCCGTCTTCTTCGCCATGGCCTTCCGGCCGGCGGAGGCCTTCGTCGCGGCCTTCCCGGCCGCCTTCTTGCCGGAGGACTGCCGCCGGCGGGCCCGGCGGTCGTCGTCCTCCCGCTCCTTGCCGCCGCCCCGCCGCGCCTCGAGGTCCCGGTCGTCGTCCTCGGGCTCCTCGTCCGAGCCGACCGCGGGCAGCGCCCCGGACAGCTCGTCGCGGACGTGGGTGGTACGGTCGTGCAGCCGGTCGGCGAGCGCGCCCATCTGCCGCTCGACCATGGCCCCGGAAGCGGCCTTGCCGACGCCCCGCAGGTCCTCGCGCAGCTGATCGCCGATCTCCTTGAACTGCGGGTTGTCACGCAGCTGCTGCCGCGCCATGGTGGCGAGCGCGCCGGGGCCGAGGTTCAGCTTCTTGCCCGCGACCAGGGAGCCGACCGCGAGCGCCATTTTCAGCTTCTTCGTACGCCCCAAGAGATACCCGGCCCCTATGGCGAGGCCCAGTGCCGTTCGGTTCATCATTCCATCCCCTCGCCTGTGGTGGGGCCGGAGCGCAGTCCTGTCTCCAGCCGGTCGAGCAGTTCGTCCTCACACCGGTCGAACTCCTCCTCGGTGATCTCGCCCGCCTCCAGCCGCTCTTCCAGCCGCGCCAGTTCGGCCCGTACGGTGGCGGGGTCGTAGTAGATCCGTTCCGCCTCGCGGAGCACCTGGCCGATCGCCCACTTGGTGCCACGCACCGGTGCGAACGGCAGCAGCAGCACCTCACCGATCAGTCCCATGAACTCCTCCTTCCGTCCGGGCCGCCCGGTCAGTGCGCCCCGCTGTCCATGCCGACCGGCTCGGCCGCCGGCTGGGCGGGACCGGGCTCGACGAAGCTGTACGGGGGCAGCGGGCCGTTGACGCGCAGTTCGAGGTGGGGGTGGTCGGCGCGGACCCGGTCGACGGCCGCCAGGAAGTCGGTGGCGCCGTCCCGGGCGACCAGGAACGAGACGTTGAGCAGCCAGCCCGTGGACTGCGGGCCGGCGCTGACCGCGGCGGCGGCCGGCTCCAGCCAGGCCTGCACCGAGGCGGCGTCCTCGGCCTCCTTGGCCTTGACGGCGTTCGCGACCAGCTCGCCGAGGCGCAGCTTGTCGTCGTAGCTGCCGCCGCCCGCGCGCCGGTTGGCCTCGGCGAGGCTGCGCAAGTCCGTGTTCTCGGCCATCACGCGATGCAGCACGGCCTCTTCGACGTGGCTGGCCTTGACGTTGTACTCGACCTTGCCGTCGAGGGCCTTGAGCCGCTCCAGGTAGTGATCGGCGCGCTCCTCGAGCACATGGGCGACGGCATTGTCGTCGGGGGCCACGCTTCCGAACCGCATGGGGAGCACACATCCGGCCGCGCCGGCCTCGGCGAGGACGTTCTGGTGCGCGAGCAGGTCCCGGCGCTTGGCCCGCAGGTCCTCAGGGGCGTCGCTGACCACGGCGGCCAGCTCGCCGACCGTGAGGACCCGCACCGGGCGCGGTGGCTCCCCCACACCGGTCATGCCCTCGGGCAGGGCCTGGTGCGTCCGGGCGGTGATCCCGTAGACGTAGGTGCTCACTCCCGCTCCTCCTTCCGGTGGGCCGTGGCCTTACGGGGCCGGGTCCGTTCCTCGCCCTCCTCGCGGGCCTGCCTGAAGGCTTCGGAGATGGTCTCCGCGGCGCCGGTCAAGGCGCCCTTGGACTTGCCGCGCGCGCCGGACTCGGTGACCTCGCCGACGAGGTCGGGCAGCCCCGGGGTCTTGTGGGGTCCTGCCTCCAGGTCGAGACGGTTGCACGCCTCGGCGAAGCGCAGGTATGTGTCGACGCTGGCCACGACGACCCGCACGTCGATCTTCAGAATCTCGATGCCGACCAGGGAGACCCGCACGAACGCGTCGATCACGAGCCCCCTGTCCAGAACGAGTTCGAGTACGTCGTAGAGGCCGCTGGTGCCGCCTCCGCTTCCGGTCTGTGCCGGGACAACGGTCATGCCGGCCGTTCCTCCTCGTAATAGGTCGGTGTCACGGTGGTTCCGCGGGCGCGGCAAGTGAGGCGACCTAGCGGCCGCCGGGTCGGCGCGTGTCGGACCGCCCCCGTTCGTACCGGTGAACGCGCCGGTAGCCGGTGAGCCGGCCCTCCTGGTCGAGATCGACCTGGTAGCTCGCCATCAAGCTCATGGTGTCCGGGACCCGTGCGAGTTCAAGTACCTCCATCTCGAGCGCCCATCCGTCCTCGGTCTGCTCGAAAGAGGTCACCGATTCGGGAGCGAGCCCGGTGAGTTCTGCGAGCTGGGCACGCGCCTCGCGCAGCACCTCCATGGGTGCCGGCCGGCGCTCCTCCGCATTGCTCCGCTTCTCTTCCTTGTGCGACTCCTGTGAGTTCTGAGGTTTCTGTGAGCTCTGTGAACGGGATGTGTTGCCTGTGTTCAATATGGTCACCTCTTCCTGCGGGTGGCCGTTCGTCCCATGGCCAAACCTTCAGGAGCGAATCTCCGCGAGACGCCGCCGGGCCGGCCCCAGGGCGCGGCCCCGGCCCGGCAGTCCGGACCAGGGGTCGGTGCCGGCCTGGTCGACCGCGTCGGCGATGGTCCAGCGGCGCGCGTCGAGCCCGGGGGCGTCCAGCTGCTCCCAGGCGAGGGGTACGGCGACCGGGGCGCCGGGGCGGGCGCGGACGGTGTAGGGGGCGACGGCGGTCTGCGCGTAGGCGTTGCGCTGCACATCGAGGTAGAGACGATCGCCGCGGTCCTCCTTGCGGGCGGCGGTGGTGAGCCGGTCCGGATGCCGGGAGGCCAGCAACTCGGCCACATCGCGGGCGAATTCGCGGACCTCGTCGAAGTCGCTGCGGCCGTCGAGACGGACGATGAGATGGACTCCGCGCGATCCGGTGGTCATGGGGGCGGCGGGCAGTTCCAGTTCGTCCAGCAGCTCCCGCAGCAGGCCGGCCGCCTCGCACACGGGGGCGAAGTCGTCGCCGGGAGGATCGAGGTCGAAGACGAGCTGGTCGGGGTGGTCGGGGCCGCCGGAGCGGTCGGTGCGGGAGAGCCAGCGGTGCAGGGTGAGGCAGGCCTGGTCGGCGAGGTAGAGAAGGGTGGCGGTGTCGTCGCAGACGGCATGCGTGACCGTGCCGCCCTCCTTGGGGACCTCGACGCGGGTGATCCAGTCCGGATAGTGCTTCGGGACGTTCTTCTGCATGAACCGCTCCCCGTCGACGCCGTCCGGATACCGCTCCAGCATCAGCGGACGGCCCCGCAGGTGCGGCAGCATGTACGGCGCGACGGACCGGTAGTAGTCGGCGAGATCGCCCTTGGTGTACTCCTCGGCGCCGGCGCCGCCCGGGAAGAGCACCTTCCCGGGCCGCTGTATGTCCACCGTGCGGCGGCCCGCCCGTACGGTCCGGGCGTCCGTGTCGTTCATCGCACGACCGCCTCCTCCACCAGCAGCTTGGCCGCCGCCGCGATGCCCACGGCGTCGATGCCGGCCGCGTTCAGCTGCTCGTCGGGTGCGGCCGAGCCCGGCATGGTGCGCACCGCGAGCCGGACCAGCGGGGGCACGGGCCGGCCGTCGGCGAAGGCCTCCGCGACGGCGTCGCCGAGGCCGCCCTCGGCGTGGTGGTCCTCCACGGTGAGCAGACAGCCGGTCTCCTCGGCGGCCCGGTGCAGCGTCCGGGTGTCGACGGGCTTGACGGAGTACAGGTCGATCACCCGTACCCGGATGCCGTCCGCGGCGAGCCGGTCGGCCGCGGCGAGCGCCTCGGGCACGGTGACCCCGGCGGCGACGACCGTCAGCCGGTCCTCCTCACTGGAGAGGAGCGTCTTGCTGCCGCCCACCGGGAACTCCTCGTCGGGGCCGTAGATCACCGGCGTCTTGCCGCGCGAGGTGCGCAGATAGCGGATCCCTTCGAGGCCGGCCATGGCCGCGACCAGCCGGGCGGTCTGGTTGCCGTCGCACGGGTACAGCACGGTCGAGCCGTGCGCCGCGCGGAACATCGCCAGGTCCTCCAGGCCCATCTGCGAGGGCCCGTCCTGGCCGATGGCGACACCGGCGTGCGAGCCGACCAGGTTGATGCCGGAGCCGCTGATGGACGCCATCCGCACGAAATCGTGGGCACGGGTGAGGAACGCGGCGAACGTCGAGGCGTACGGCAGCCAGCCCCGCGCGGCCATGCCGACGGCCGCGGCGACCATCTGCTGCTCGGCGATGTAGCACTCGAAGAACCGGTCGGGGTGGGCCTTGGCGAACTCCTCGGTGCGGGTGGAGTCGCCGACCTCGCCGTCCAGGGCGACGACATCGCCCCGGGCGCTGCCGAGCGCGGCGAGGGCGGCGCCGAAGGCGTCCCGGGTCGCGACCTCGTCGCCCTCGTCGTAGCGCGGCAGCTGGAGCACCTCGGTCGTCAGGTCGCGCAGCGCGGCGGCG
This sequence comes from Streptomyces sp. NPDC002076, assembly GCF_053593835.1. NCBI lineage: Bacteria > Bacillati > Actinomycetota > Actinomycetes > Kitasatosporales > Streptomycetaceae > Streptomyces > Streptomyces sp. NPDC002076. Next base: position 95,328 of record NZ_JBSFDI010000009.1, on the reverse strand, counting down.
GCCGGCGGCTCGTGGACCCGGACGTGCAGCGAGCGCGGCCCGCCGAGCTCGGCGACGGCCTCCTTCGCGTCCGGCACCGGCTTTCCGTGATGGCCCTCCAGGTCCTCGACGGCGGCGACACCCTTGCCCTTGAGGGTGCGGGCGAGGATCGCCACGGGCTGCCCGGTCGTGGACAGCGCCTCGCCGTAGGCCCGGTCGATCTTGTCGACGTCGTGGCCGTCGATCTCGACCGTGTGCCAGTCGAAGGCCTGGAAGCGGCGGGCGTAGGCGTCCAGGTCGTGGCCGTGCCGGGTGGGGCCGCGCTGGCCGAGCCGGTTGACGTCCACGATCGCGATCAGATTGTCCAGGTGCTCATGTCCGGCGTGTTCGGCCGCCTCCCACACCGAGCCCTCCGCCAGCTCGCTGTCCCCGCACAGCACCCACACCCGGTATCCGGTGCGCTCAAGGCGCTTGCCGGCGAGGGCGATGCCGACCCCGACCGGCAGGCCCTGGCCGAGGGATCCGGTGGCCGTCTCCACCCAGGGCAGCCGCCGGGGCGTCGGGTGTCCTTCGAGCCGGCTGCCGAGCTTGCGGAAGGTGAGCAGCTCGCCGTCCTCGATGGCACCGGCCGCCTTGTACGCGGCGTACAGCAGGGGCGAGGCGTGTCCCTTGGACAGCACGAAGCGGTCGTTGGCGGGGTGCTCGGGACGTTCGAAGTCGTAGCGCAGATGGTTGGCGAGCAGCACGGCCATCAGATCGGCGGCGGACATCGAGGACGTGGGGTGCCCGGATCCCGCGGCGGCGGACGCCCGCACGCTGTCCACGCGCAACTGCTGTCCCAGTTCGGCGAGTTCGGCGGTGTTCATGAGTCTCCTTGCGGTGAGTGGAGGGGTACGGCCCGCGGGGTCACCCGGCGGCGGGGTCCGGGGGGGCGGTGCGCTTGACGGGGCCGGGGGCGGGGTGGTCCGGAGCGTCGGTGCGCTTGACGGGGCCGGGGGCCGGGTGGTCCCCGCGCCCGGCGGCCGGCGGTGCGCCGCCGGGTTCCGCTGCACCGGCCTGCTCGGCTGCTTCGGCTCGCTCCGGTCCGTCCGCCCGTTCCGCTGCTTCAGCTCGCTCCGGTCCGTCCGCCGGTTTCGCTGCTTCAGCTCGCTCCGGTCCGTCCGCCCGTTCCGGTGCACGCGCCCGCTCCGGCCCGCCCGGTACGCGTGCCAGCTCCGGGGAGGCCGTGTCCAGGGGGACCGACCAGGACCGTACGAGGCCCAACTGGACGCCCTGGCGTGGCAGAACGGCGTCCAGCATCCAGTCGGCGGCCACCCGCACGCGGTTGCCGGGCAGCGCCGCCAGGTGGTAGCCGCGGGTGACCGCACCGGCCGCCGGCCCGGACAGCGGGATGCCGAACGGGTTGGCGGCGGCCTGGATTCCGCCGAGGTCGACGGCGAAACCCAGGTCGCGGTGGCGGTAGGCCCGCCGGCGCCGACCGAGGCCGAGCGAGGCCGCCACGTTCTCCCCGGCCACCCGGCCCTGCCGCCACGCGTGCTGGGCCGTCATCGGCGTGAACTTCCCCGGGTGCTCCAGGTCCGGTACGGCGGCCGCGTCCCCGCAGCCGAACACCTCCGGCCGGCCCGGCACCTGGAGATACGGGTCGACGATCAGCCGGCCCCGCTCCAGCGGCTGTCCGACCGCCTCCACCAGCGGGTCGGGCCGTACTCCGACACACCACACCAGCGACCGGGACGCGACGAACTCGCCATTGGTGAGCAGCACCCCGTCATGGGTGGCCTCCTTCACCGACGTGCCCATCCGTACGTCGACACCGCGCGCCCGCAGCACCCGGTCGGCCGTGCGGGACAGCCGCTCGTCCATCTCCGGCAGTACGCGCGGCGCCACGTCCAGCAGGATCCAGCGCGGCCGGAACCCGGCGCACAGCGGATGCCGGCGGGCCAGCCGGTCGGTGAGCAGCTGCATCTGCGCGGCCACCTCGGTGCCGGTATAGCCGGCGCCGACCACGACGAAGGTGCAGCGGGCCGCGCAGGCCTTCGGGTCGTCCTCGCCGGCCGCCAGCTCCACCTGCCGGGTCACGTGGTCGCGCAGGTACAGCGCCTCGGGCAGCCCGCGGAAGCCGTGCGCGTGCTCGGCCACCCCGGGGACGGGCAGCAGCTTGTTCACGCTGCCGACACACAGCACCAGCCGGTCGTAGTTGAGGGTGCCGATGCCGCCCTCGGGGTCGGAGTAGTGGACCGTACGGCCGTCGAGGTCGACATGGTCCGCCTCGCCGAGCACCATCCGGACCCCGTGCAGGGTGCCCGGCAGCGACACGGTGACCCTGCGGGCCTCAAGGATGCCTGCGGCGACCTGGGGCAGCAGCGGCAGATACAGGAAGTAGTCGGTCGGGTTCAGCAAGGTGACGTCGGCCCGGTTCCGGGTCAGCCGGGCCACTGTGCGGGCAGCCCGGTACCCGGCGAAACCGGCGCCGACGATCACTACGTGAGGTCGGCTCACGGTGCGCCTCCGGCGGTGTGGCTCGTCCGAGGTTTTCCGCGTAACCGGGGCCGCGGCACCCAAACGCAGGGCCGGTCACCCGTACGCCGGTCGGAGCACCCGAACGCCGCGCCGCGCCCCCGCCGTTTCGCGCGCCCGGCGCCGGTTACCCGGCCCCGGACCGGATCACACGGCATCAGCGCCGCCCGCGCGGAGGTTCTCCCATGCCCGAGTACGGCTATTTCCTGGCGAGCGAGGAGCACGGCCCCGCCGACCTCGTCGAACAGGCCCGGATGGCCGAGCAGGCCGGATTCCGGGCGCTGTGGATCTCCGACCACTTCCACCCGTGGAACGACGCCCAGGGGCAGAGCGCCTTCGTGTGGGTCGGTGATCGGCGCCCTGTCGGAGGCGGTCTCGCGGCCCATCGAGACGGCGGTGACCTGCCCGACCGTGCGGATGCACCCGGCGGTGACGGCGCAGGCCGCGGCGACGAGCGCGGTGATGACCGAGGGCCGTTTCCGGCTGGGCGTCGGCACGGGTGAGGCGCTCAACGAGCACATCCTCGGCGACCGCTGATCGGGACCGAGCAGAGGGGGTTCTTCGACTTCTGCCGGACCAAGGTGCTGCCGCGGCTCGGCGGGTGAGGTCAGGGCTGGTTCGGTGGGTTGCCGGGTTCCTGGTGGCCGGTGCCCGGGGGCTCCTTCGGGACAGGGGGGTACGGCACGCCCAGGCCGCTCGGCGGGCCGGCCGGCGGGGTGCCGCCGATGACGTGGGACGGAGGCGAGGGGTGGCTGTGCCTCGGGTGGGCGGCGCCGCGCAGGGCGTAGGCCACCATGCCCATGATCGCCGCTGTGATCAGGGCGGCGCCCCAGCCGGGCAGGCCGGTTGCCAGGGCCAGGCCCACCGCGAGGGCCAGCGCGGCGCCCGCGTACAGGGCGGCGGCGCCGGACGCGGCGTAGAGCGTGGCGGTGCGGCGCTGCTTGCGGGTCTGCTCGCGCAGTTCGTCGCGTACCGTCTCGCGTGCCACCTGTGCCAGCTCTTCGACCAGCTGTTTGTCCAGATGTTCCAGGTGATCCAAACGGTCCATACGCTCCGAGTACCCGTCGGACACGGCGGGTAACGCGGGCGCCCCTGCACTCCCCCGTCCGCCCCAACTAGGCTCGGGCGCATGGAGATTCTGGGCGCCTCGCTGCGCATCTGCGTCGACGACCTCGAGACCGCGATCCCCTTCTACGAGCGGCTGGCCGGCGGCAGAGCCCTGCGCTTCGAGCGCGGCGGCGTCCAGGTCGCCGCGATCGGCTCCTTTCTGCTGATGAGCGGCCCGGAGGCGGAACTGGACATCCTGCGCAAAGTGGCGGCGACCATCGCCGTGGAGGACGTGGACGAGGCGCACCGGCTGCTGACCGACCTCGGCGCCCGGATCATCGCGGGTCCGGTGCCGACCCCGGTGGGCCGGAACCTGCTCGCGATGCATCCGGACGGGTCGGTGTTCGAGTACGTCGACCAGCGGGGCTGAGCCGGTCAGACCGCGTCGGGCCGCATCCGGAAGTCGTACCGGTCGGGCAGCGGCTCGTCGGTGAGCCGGGCCCAGAGGCGGCCCAGCGCCTCCTCTCCCTCCCGCAGGTCGGCGACCTCGAAACCCGCGTCGAAGACGGCTCGCGCCTCGGCGGTCCGTCCCTCGGCGAGCAGCAGCTCGGCCTCCAGCAGCCGGAAGCGTCCGCGCGCGCGGACGGCGGGCAGCAGCCGGTCCCAGACCGCCCGGGCGTCCGCCGTCCGCCGCACCGTCAGCAGTGCCCGCAGGGTCTCCCGGCCGAGCGCGGCCACGGCGGCGGTCCAGGTCTCGCCGTCGTCGCGCCGCTCGCGGCACAAGTCGTCGAAGGCGTCCGCGTACCGTTCGGCGGCCCGCTCGTGATGGCCGGACTCCTGGTCGGCGACGGCGAGGCAGCGCAGCAACGGCCAGAGCGACGGGGCGAGTTCGAGGCCGCGTTCCCAGCTGCGGACGGCCTGGGCCCGGTCTCCGGCGTGCCACTGGGCGACGCCGAGGTGGTACTCGGTGTGCGGGTCGGCGGGCGCGGTCTCCAGCATGTCCCGCCAGTGCGGGGCGACGAGGGTCTCGCCGGGCGGCCGTACCCGGCGCGGCTCGGGCAGGGAGCCGGTCCGCAGCAGTTCCCGCCAGGGTGCCTGCTCCGCGCCGAGGGTGGACTCGGGGAACGGGGTGCCGGGCAGTTTCCAGTCGGCGCGCAGCACTTCGAGCGCGCCCCAGCCGGATCCGGCGGCCAGGCTCTCGCCGGGCTCGGTGTCGGCGCACGGCTGCCATGCCGCGTACGCCTCCTCCACCCGGGCCCGCGGCAGGACCGACTCCAGGCGCTCCTCGGCGCCCCGGACCACCTGGGTCCACTCCCCCTCGGGCGGTGCGTCGAGCGGTCCGTACGCCTCCAGCCAGGACACCTCGCTCTCGGCCTCCAGCCGGACGTGTTCCAGCTGGGTGCGGGCGAGGCCGGCCTGGATCTCGCAGTAGCCGCCGGTGCCGGGTTCGGTCAGCCACTCCTGCCAGCGCCGGCCGCCGGGCAGGTGGCCCCACACGAAGAGCTTGCGGCCGCGCAGGGCGTCGGTGGAGGTCTGCACCAGTCCGTGGCCGTCTGCGTCCAGCGCGGCGATCCAGCGGCGGTGGCCGTCCGGCACCTCGTAGAAGTAGTCGGCGGCATAAGGGCTGTTGAGGGGGTGGGTGCGGTCGATGCCGTCGTACGACGGGACGGGCACCCGGCGCAGCCGGCGCTCGTAGCTGAAGTGCCAGGCCTCCTCAGCGGGGGCCAGGACCCGGCACTCCTCCGGCACCGCGATGTTGGACCACCAGTAGGTGGGTACCGGGCGCTCGTGGGGGTTGCGGACGCGGACGCCGACGTAGAGGAAGTCGGAGCCGTCGGGCAGCCACAGGTCGACCTGGAAGGGCAGGTCGCGCAGCCGCTCCCACTCCCACAGACGCAGCATCTCTCCGCCGTCCGGGGCGGGGACGCGGGCGGCGTGCAGGGGGGCGCAGGAGAGGGTGGTGTGGCCGGTGGCGCCGATGTTCCATTCGATGCCGCCGGAGTACCAGGCGCCGTTGAGGGCGAAGTTGGCGGGCTGGAACACCGGGTTGCGGTAGAGGAGTTCGCGCCCGGTGGGCAGGTGGAGCAGGGAGGCGATGCGACCGCCGAGGCCGGGCAGGACGGTGGCGCGCAGCCGGTCGTTCTCGATCACCAGGGCGTCGACGGCGCGAGGCTCGCGGGTTCTGTCGTAGCCGTCGCGGATGCGGACCGGGAGCAGGCTGCGCACTGGCTCGTACCCGAGCTGGCGGGCCATGTCCCGGGGCATGCCGTCCCGGTCGCGGTCGTCGATCCGGTGGACCTCGTCGAGCGGGCGCAGTGGGGGCAGGGGGTTGTCCGGGCCCAACCGCCCGGCGGGCAGCGTCAGTACCTCACGTCGGATCCTCGTCACGATCACCATGGAACCCGGCGGCGCGGCACTCGGCCAGGGGACCTGCTGGTCAGGATTGCGCAAAGGCGGCCGCGGCGGTCAGCGGGCAGGGCGCATCTCGGCGGTGAGCGCCCAGCGTTCGTGGTCGCGCCAGGCGCCGTCGATGTAGAGCATGGCCGGGGAGAACCCCTCCAGCCGGAAGCCGGCGCCGCGGGCCAGCGCGATGGACGCGGTGTTCTCGGGCTGCACGTTGATCTCCAGCCGGTGCAGCCCGAGCGGTCCGAAGGCGTACCCGATGACCAGGTCGAGGCCCTCGCGCATCAGTCCGCGCCCGGCGGCGTGCGCGAAGGCACCGTAGCCGAGGGCGCCGCACTGGAAGCCGCCGCGCACGATGTTGTTGATGTTGATGTACCCGGCGATGTCCCCGCTGTCCTTCTCGCACACCAGGAAGCCGGCCTTCGTCGGGTCCTCGATCAGCCGGCGCGCGTAGGCGGCGTAGGCCTCGTCGTTGTCCGGCGGGAACAGCCAGGGCCGGTGCAGGTCCTTGCTCTCCCGGGTCCGCGCGGTGAACTCGGGCCCGTCTTCGAGGGTGAAGTGACGGATGGCCACGCGGGGGCCCTCGGCGAGGTAGTGGGGTGCGGTGTGCGGCATCGGGCCAGGTTACGGCGTCCCCGCCGCTGCCGCCTCCGGAAATCCATCCGCGCCGCCTCCACGAACCCACCGGCGCCGACACCTCGCGCTCCCCGCCCCGGTGCCTGGCATCCGCTCCGGCCCGGCTCCAGCGGATCCGCCGGGACCGCCTCCAGCTGATCCGCCCGGGCCGCCTCCAGCTGATCCGCCCGGGCCGACACCTCGAACTCGCCCGGACCAGTACCTGGCATCCGCTCGGCCCGCCCCCAGCCGATCCGCCCGGCCCGCCTTCTCGACACCACCCCGACCAGCTCCGGAATCCACCCGACCCGCCCCCTCGACACCACCCCGACCAGCCCCGAAAGCCACCCAGCCGGGCGGAGCCGCCCACGACCGGCAATCGCCGCACCCCCGGTGCCCCCGGGCGCGCTCGCCACGGTCACCGGCCAATCCCACGGTTGCCGGAGGGAGTCGGTGGGCGGGCTCAGCGCAGCGCGGGCTCGTACAGGGTCAAGGTGCCCGCGTCCGCGTCGAGTTCGGCTGCCACCCCGAACGGGACGGTCAGCGCGCCCGCGCAGTGGCCGAACCCGAACTCCTCCACCACCGGTACGCGAAGCGCGCCGAGCCGGTCGGTCAGCAGTGGCCGTACCTCGGCGTAGTCCGGGCAGCGCTCCCAGGAGCCGAGCAGCACCCCGTGCACCCCCTCCAGCCAGCCCGCGCGCAGGAGCTGGGTGAGGTACCGGTCCAGCCGGTAGGTCTCCTCCCCCACGTCCTCCAGGCACAGCAACCCGCCCGCCGCCGAGGGACGCACGTGCGGCGTGCCGAGTTCCGCGGCGAGCAGGGACAGGCAACCGCCGAGGGTGACCCCGCGGGCCCGGCCGGGCACCAGGGCACGGCCGCCGGAGGCGATGGCGCGGACCGTCTCCGGGGCGAACAGCGTGGCCCGCAGATGCTCCTGAGCCCGGGCGTTCTTGATGAAGTCGATGCCGGCCGCCATCGGCCCGTGCAGCGTGGCGAGCCCAAGACGGCTGGCGAAGGCCTCGTGCAGGACCGTGATGTCGCTGAAGCCGACGAAGATCTTCGGCCCGGCCGCCCGCATGGCCGCCCAGTCCAGCAGGTCGACCATGCGTTGGGCGCCGTACCCGCCGCGGGCGCACAGCACCGCGGCGACGGACGGGTCGCACCAGGCGTTCTGCAGGTCGGCCGCGCGGTCGGCGTCCCGGCCGGCCAGATAGCCGAACTCCCCGTGCCGGTCCAGCACATGGGGCGCCACGACCGGATCCAGGTCCCAGCCGCGCAGCACGTCGAGCCCCGCCTGGAGCCGCTCCTCGGGCACCGGCCCGCTCGGGGCGACGACCGCCACCCGGGCGCCCGGGGCCAGCCGCTCCGGGCGCGTCAGCTCCTTCACGTGTGCAGCTCCAGTCTCGGGACACCGGGCACGTCCAGCTTGAACACCTGGGCGTACAGGGAGAGTTCGGCCTCCAGGGCACGCACCATGGTCTCGGCCCGCCGGAACCCGTGCCCCTCTCCCTCGAAGGTGAGGTAGGCGTGCGGCACGTCCCGGCCGGCGATCCGGGCGAGGAAGCGTTCGCACTGGGTGGGCGGGCAGATGACGTCGTCCAGGCCCTGGAGGAGCAGGAACGGCGCGGTGAGCCGGTCGGCATGGGTGGTCGGCGAGCGCTCGGCGTACCGGGCGGGCACCTCGGCGAGCGGGCCGATCAGCGACTCCAGGTAACGGGACTCGAAGTCGTGGGTCTCCCCCGGCCCCCAGGTGGCCAGGTCCAGGACGGGATAGATGATGGTGCCGCAGGCGTAGATGTCGGTCGTGGTCAGGGACGCGGCGGTGGTCCAGCCGCCCGCGCTGCCGCCCCGGATCGCGAGCCGGGCGGGATCGGCGGTGCCCTCGTCGGCGAGGGCGCGGGCGACGGCCGCGCAGTCCTCGACGTCGACCACGCCCCACTGCTCGCGCAGCCGCTCGCGGTAGGCCCGGCCGTATCCGGTGGAGCCGCCGTAGTTCACCTCGGCGACGCCGATGCCGCGCGAGGTGAAGTAGGCGATCTCCAGGTCCAGCACGAGCGGAACCCGGCCGGTGGGGCCGCCGTGCGCCCAGATGACGTAGGGCGGCAACTCGCCGTCGGGCGCGGTGTGCAGGGGGTGGTGCGGCGGGTAGACGTGGGCGTGCACCTCGCGGCCGTCGGGGCCGGTGAAGACGCGGATCTGCGGCTCCGGGTAGTACGCGGGGTCCACGGCGTCCCGGTGCCGGGCGCCGATCGCACGGGCCCGGCCGGTGACGGTGTCCAGCTCGACCACCTCACAGGCGGTGCGCGGGCTGGCGCCGACCGCGACCACCCGCGCGCCGTGGGCCGCGAGATGGGCCGAGAACTCGGTCCACGGTCCGGCGGCGTCGACGATCTCTCCGGATTCCGGATCCAGGATGCCGAGCACGGTCGACCCCTTGCCGTGCACGACCGCGATCAGACCGTTGTCCAGCGGCGCGAACCAGCGCAGGCCGAGCTGCCACAGGGGCCCGCCGAACTCCTCGTCGCGCGGGCACAGCGGGGTGCCGTCGCGGTAGAGGTTCCACCAGCCGCTGCGGTCGCTGCTGTACAGGAGCCTGCCGTCCGCGGCCCACTCCACCTGCGCGACGGCCTCGCCCGGTCCGCCGGCGACGGTTCGCGCGTCCCGCAGCGTGCCGTCGTCGGCGACGTCGGCCACGAGCAGTTCGGTGCCGTCCCACGGCATGCGCGGATGGTCCCAGGCGAGCCAGGCGGCGCGGCGGCCGTCGGGGGCGAGGCGCGCCCCGGTGACGAACCGGTGCCGGCCGTCGCTGAGGTCCCGGACGGCGCCGCGGTCCTCGGCGGCCGAGCCGTCCAGCGGTACGGCGGCGATCACGCGCCGCACGTCACCGGGACCGTCCCCGGTGAACTCCTCCAGCACGCACCACACTTCACCGCGCTCCAGGTCCACGCGCGGTTCGGCCCACCGCAGCCCGCCACCCACGGGCGACACCGGGGTCAGCGGGCGCGGCTCGCCGCCGGGTTCGTACCGGTAGAGCCGCTGGTCGGTGAAGTCCACGAAGACGACGAGGGGTTGCCCGTCGCTTACCACCCCGGCCCAGGGCCGGCCGCCGTACTCGATGACCCGGCTGCGCACGTTCCAGGGCGCGGGCAGCACGGACTCCTCGGTTCCGTCGGCGTGGCGCCGTATCAGGGCGCGACGGCCGCCCTCGGTCGGCCGGGGCTCGGTCCACCAGGTCTCGTCCCCGACGAAGCCCGGCCACTCCGCGCGGCCGTCGTGCGCGGCGGCCAGGGCCGCGTCGACGGGTGACGGCCAGGATCCGTACGGCGTCTTGAGCATCTCGTCCCCCATCGCCTACGCCGTCCGCAGGAACCGGTCGAGCACCCGGACGCCGAAGTGCAGCGCCTCGACCGGCACGCGTTCGTCCACGCCGTGGAACAGCGCCTGGTAGTCGAGGCCCTCGGGCAGCTTCAGCGGGGCGAAACCGTAGCCGGTGATGCCCAGCCGGGAGAACTGCTTGGCGTCCGTGCCGCCCGACATGCAGTACGGCACCACGTGTCCTTCGGGCGCGAACTCCTCGACGGCGGCCCGCATCCTCGCGTAGGTCGGCGAGTCCACCGGCGCCTGAAGGGCCACCTCGCGGTGCGCGAACTCCCAGCTCACGTCCGGGCCGGTGAGATGGTCGAGGGTGGCGGCGAACTCCTCCTCGCCGCCCGGCAGATAGCGCCCGTCGACGTAGGCGACGGCCTCGCCGGGGATCACGTTCAGCTTGTAACCGGCGTTCAGCATGGTCGGGTTGGCGCTGTTGCGCAGGGTGGCCTCGACCAGCTTGGCCGCCGGGCCGAGTTTCTCCAGCAGCAGGTCCACGTCCGTGAAGTCGGGCTCGACGCCGTACAGGGCGGCGAGTTCGGTGAGCGCGGCCCGTACGGTCGGGGTGAGTCTCAGGCGCCACTCGTGCTCGCCGATGCGGGTGACGGCGGCGGCCAGCCGGGTCACCGCGTTCTCCTTGTTCACCTTGGAGCCGTGCCCGGCCCGGCCGCGCGCGGTGAGCTTGAGCCAGCCGGTGCCCCGCTCCCCCGCCGCGATCGGGTAGAGCTGCCGGCCGGCGCCGTCGTGGAAGGTGAACGCGCCGGACTCGCTGATGCCCTCGGTGCAGCCCTCGAACAGCTCGGGATGCCGGTCGGCGAGGAACCCGGAGCCGTCCTCGGCGCTGGCCTCCTCGTCGGCGGTGAACGCGATGACGAGGTCCCGGCGCGGCCGTACGCCCTGCCGGGCCCAGGAACGGACGACCGCGAGGATCATCGCGTCCATGTTCTTCATGTCGACGGCGCCCCGCCCCCACACCACACCGTCGCGGATCTCGCCGGAGAAGGGGTGCACGCTCCAGTCGGCGGCCTCCGCGGGTACGACGTCGAGGTGACCGTGGACCAGCAGGGCGTCGGCGGAGGGGTCGGTGCCCTCGATCCGGGCGACCACATTGGTGCGGCCCGGCGTCCGCTCCAGCAGCAGGGGTTCCAGTCCGGCCCCGGCCAGCCGCTCGGCCGCGTACTCCGCGGCGGGGCGCTCCCGGCAGTCCCCGCCGCCTCGGTTGGTGGTGTCGATACGGATCAGACCGGAGGTGAACTCCACGACCTCGTCCAGCGCCTGCTGGTCGGCCGGCCTCTCACCCATACTGCTCCTCCACGGCGGCGGAGACGATCGTGGTGACCGCCTTGAACGTCCGGATCCCCTCGTACATCGTGGCGCTGGTGTACGCCACCTTCCGCTCCCCGATCCGGGCGACCCCGGGCACGACGGTCGCGGCCATCGCCAGGTGCTCGGCGTCGAACTCCACGGCGACCGTGAACGGCCCCGCGTCGACGGGCTCGTGGCGCACCGCCAGCCGAGCCGCCTCCTTGGCGGCGGCCCGGATGTCACCGGCCGTACGCGCGGGCGTCCGACATACCGCCGCATACCGGGACACATGGTCCTTCACCGCGACCTTCAGTGCCTCCGGCGCGTACCCGAGCGCGTCCTCGCAGGCCACGTCGTCGCCGGTGACCAGGACGACGGGGACGCCGTACTCGGCCACGACCCGCGCGTTGAGCAGGCCCTCGCTGGCGCGGACGTCGTTCAGCCACACCCCGGTGATCTGGTTGGCGAGGTAGGTGTGGGCGAGGACGCCCTCCATGCCGGCGCCCGCGTGGTAGCCGACGAACGCGATGCCGTCGACGTCGCCGTGCTGCACCCCGTCCACCATCGACAGCGACTTGTGCCGCCCGGTGAGCATCTCGACCCGCTCGTCGAGCCGCTCCAGCAGCAGGTTGCGCATGCTCCAGTGGGCCTCGTTGACGAGCACCTGGTCGGCGCCGCCGTCGAAGAAGCCCTCGACTGCGGCGTTCACGTCCGAGGTGAACATCGACCTGCACCGCTCCCACTGCGGCGTCCCCGGCAGCACGTCGGCCGGCCAGGTGACGCCCGTGGCCCCCTCCATGTCGGCACTGATGAGGATCTTCATGCTGGGTCACGTTACGCGCCGGAGAGCGGCCAGGCTACGACTGGAGCGACCGGTCACTGAGTGCTCTTCTGCCGGACCCAGATCTCGAAGTGCCCGGCGCCCGTGGAGGTGCGGTACGGCAGCGAGCTGGTGAGGCGGTAGCGGCCGGTGAGGCGCATCTCCTGGCGGACGGCCTCCTCGGCCGGGGCGAGGCCGCCGGAGTAGTCCAGCACCACGCCGTCGAAGTAGCCCTCGCGGACCGCCGCGCGATAGCCGGGGACGCCCGTCAGGTGGCGGCCGTCCTTGGTCTTGTAGTCGATGAAGAAGAAGGACAGCCAGTCCTGGTAGTGGGTCCTCCGCGCGCGGCTGAGGTAGTACACCGGGCCCTCCTTCGGATCGCCCAGCCAGTGCTGGCCGGGGCGCACGGTGTAGGAGAGCTGCGGGATCAGATAGCGGGTGTCGGGCCAGCTGCCGAAGGAGGACGCGGACTGCGACAGGCCCAGGGTGAGGGCGAACACACCGACCGCGATGACCCACTGGGGGAACTTGAAGTGGGCGCCCATCAGCCGGGTCACGCCGACGCCCGCCATCGGCGCGGCGAAGAACAGGCCGAAGCCGATGTGCTTCTGCAGGGAGGTCTCGGTCTGCAGATGGATCTGGTAGGCGGGCGCGAGCAGCGCGGTGCCGGTGAGCAGCACGCCCAGGCAGGTGCGCCAGCGGCGGCCCGGCACGGCCCGGCGCCAGCCGGGTACCTCGGCGAGCCGGGCGGTACGGGCGTAGGTGACCGTGCCGACCAGGGCGACGGCGACCAGCAGCCCCGCCCAGCGCGTGGAGTCCTGCAGGATCTGCCAGGCGGGGGTGTCGCCGTGCGCGCGGGCGGTGGTGGTGCTCTGGATCGCCGACAGATAGCCGCCGGCCACCAGTCCGCCGCCGAGCAGGGCGAGGGTGGCCGCGCTGAGCAGCGCGCCGCGCAGCAGGGCCCGGCGCATGTAGTGGTGCCGGTAGGCGGCGAGCACGTACAGCAGTACCAGGGTGGGCAGGAAGAGCGCGGAGGCGTACTTCACGCCGACGGCGAGCGCGGCGACCGGGGCGACGGCCGCGGCCCACGCCCAGTGCCGGGCCGCGATCACCATCAGCAGCCAGGCGGTCAGGGCCAGCAGGCAGACCGCCATCGCGTCGTAGGTGGCGAAGTGGCCGAGGAACAGCGTGGGCATGGAGACGGCGAACAGGGCGCTCGCGCACAGTCCCGCACGCTCGTTGAACAGCCGGCGGGTGAGCCCGTACAGACAGGCGGTGGCCGTCAGCATGAACAGCAGGCTGAGCGCGCGCACCCCGGCGAGGCCGAGCACGGAGTCCACGGCGGCGGCGAGCACCGGGTACAGCACGGGCGCACCGGAGAAGTAGCTGCCGAAACCGCCGTAGTTCGGCGCTCCGTGGAAGAGGCTGCCGATCTCCACGTGCCCGGCCCAGATGTACAGTGCCTCGTCCTCGAAGGCGGAGTTGGCGAGCCGCAGCGACAGGGCGGCCTGGACGACCAGGATGGCGGCGAGCATGGCGAGGGCGACCATGCGGCGGCGCCGGCCGGTGTCGGCGGCCCAGCCCATCAGGGCGGGCGGCGGCAGCGTCCAGCCCGGCAGCGGCTGTTCGACGAAGGAGAAGCCGGGGTCGGCCTCCGGCGGTGGCGGCGGCAGAACCCGCAGTTGCAGGGTCTCCTCGTGCACCGGGGGGTGCGTGTGGCTCATCGGCGTGTCTTGTCTACTTCAGGGCGGCGAGGTCGAGGTCGTAACGGGGGTTCCGGGCGGCCCGTCTGAACGCGGCGAGCGTCTCCGGGCTGCTGTCGACCCGCCAGTCCGTCTCCTTGTTCAGGTCGAACCAGATGAAGCCCACGACGTCCGTGCGGGAGGCGACGGTCTTCAGCAGCTCGGTGATCTGGGCGCTCTTGCGCGGGCCCGGCTGGGCACCGGTCTCGGCGAGCAGGAAGGGACGCCGGGTGAAGGTCCGGATCCGCCGGAAGGTGGGCCCGAACAGCGTCGCGAAGTCCTGGGCGCCGGTGCGGGCGTAGTAGCCGACCACGCCGACCCAGTCGACGTACCCGTCGCCGGGCCAGTACGGCTCGAGGGCCACCTGGGGCACGGGGTTGACGATGTTCGGGCTCCACACCCAGATGACCGTCGAGACGCCCTCGTCCTGGAAGACATCGTGCACATGGCGCCAGGCCTTGACGAACTGGGCGGCGGTGGCCTTGTTGTGGCCCCACGGGTACCAGTTGCCGTTCATCTCGTGCGCGAGGCTGATCGCGACGGGCACGTTGAGGGCGCGCAGGGCGTGGGCGGTGTCCTTGATGTACGCGTCCTGGCTGCCGTCGGCGATCTGGGCGAGGGTGGCCTTGTGCGGCTCCCAGGCGATGTAGGGCAGCTGGCCGTTCTCCCACACCGCGCGGGTCTGGTCGGTCTGCAGCTCGTCGCCCCAGCCGAGGTAGTACTCCAGCATGGTCGGAGTGCGGCCGACCTGGGAGGCGTACCGCCGCACGGGGCCGAGGTCCTTGGGGACGCCGTCGAAGGTGGCGCCGAAGTACTTGTTCCTCGGGTGCAGCAGCGGGGTGACGTCGTAGGGCTGTGCGGGGATGTACGTCGTGCCGCCGCCGGACGCGGACGCGGCGGGCTGGGCGCCGTTCCCGCCGGCGCCGATGGGGGCCGGGCCGGTGCTCGCGCAGCCGGCGAGACAGAGGACGGCGGCCGGCAGGACCGTCCACATCCTCATCAGGGCCTTCACGCGGTCACCTCCTTCGGCTGGAGCAGCACCCGGACGACCGCGACCGCGTAGAACAGGCCGGAGGCCAGCATCAGGGCGAAGTTCTCGGGGTGGGCACCGCTCATCCGCCACACGGCGAGGGCCGGCCACAGCACGGCCGTCGGCGCGCTCCACAGCCACATGCCGCCCCAGAAGCGGCGCGTCTTGTTCTTCTTCGCGCCGCTCGATCCGGTGGGCTGCCAGCCCATGGGGCGGCGGCGTACGACGTCCCAGATGGCGAAGACGTGCGCCCAGCCGTACAGCACGCGGGTCGCCCAGGCCTCCAGCCGGTACGGGTTGCGGTGCCACAGCGGGTAGACCACGGTCAGGTACAGCACGCTGGGCAGGACCATCCAGTAGTTGGTCGCCTGGAGCTGGTCGGGGTAGTGGATCAGCAGGGTCAGCGCGATCAGCGGGGTGGTGAAGGTGAGCAGGGCCGTCTCGATGTAGTAGACGAAGCCGGAGATGTAGCACAGGCGGCTGGCGAAGCGCATCTTCACCTGCCAGAAGTCCCGCAGGCTGCCGAGCATGCTCATCGAGGCCATGCACCAGCGGTACTGCTGGTTGTAGTAGGCGCCGATGGTGTCGGGGCAGATGCCGGTGGACAGCGCGAGGGGGACATAGCGCAGGTCCCAGCCGCGGGCGCGCAGGTCGAAGCCGGTGTGCATGTCCTCGGAGTGCTCGATGAGGCTGGTGCCGCCGATCTCGTCCAGGGCCGCGCGCCGGTACACCGCGCAGGAGCCGACGCAGATCGAGCCGTCGCTGCGCTGCCGGGAGACCTGCACCGAGCGGTAGAACAGCTCCTGCACGGCACCGGCGCCGCGCTCGATCCAGTTCTGCTGGTCCAGGACGCGGAAGTACTGCGGGGACTGGACGATGGCGCAGCGCGGGTCGTCGTCCAGGTACGGCAGCAGCTCGTGCAGCAGGTCGGAGCGCGGCACGAAGTCGGCGTCGAGGATGAGGATGGCCTCGCCGGAGGAGTTCTCGAAGCCGTGCCGGAGGTTGCCGGCCTTCTTCATCCAGCCCCGGTTGGGGCGGACCAGATGCCGGAAGCCGAAGTCGGCGGCCATGGCCGCGGCTTCCGCGCTGTCGCCGTCGTCCAGCACGAGGACCTCTACCTCGCCCGGGTAGGTGTCGGCGAGGATGCGCACATACCGCCAGGTGTTGTGAAGCACCTCGATGGGCTCGCCGCAGACGGGCAGGAAGACGTCGACGCTCGGGTAGTGGTCCGGCTGCCAGCGGCGCACGACACGGCGATGCGCCTTCAGGTCGAAACTGGGGGCGAACGCCTCCAGACGCATCGATATCAGAAAGCCGACCACGGCCAGCAGCAGGGTGGGCGCGAACACCCAGATCCAGGCACTGTGCCGGGCCGTGTCGGCCTGGCTGAGCAGCACACACACGAAACCGATGAAGGAGCTGGACGTCAGCACCCAGGTGTGGCGCTTGACGTAGCTGTACTTCTCGCGTTCGTCGGGCGGAGTGGGGAGCAGCCCTTCGGGAACCGCCTGCGGACGCCCCGAGCGCGGGGCACGCCGCCGCCCTCGGCTGCGTACTTCCGCCGTACGAACGGACACGGCTGAGGGCCCCCCTTGCACACCTTCGGGTGATCGAGCGAGGGGAATGCTATAGGAAGGATGTTCACGCGACGCACACAGCTTCGCCATATCCGGACCGTCCCGCTCCGGTGACGGCGACGGGGTGCGCGGGACGGCGGTCCCACGCACCCCGGAAAACTGCAAAAGGGCCCTTACTGCCCACCGGCGAGGACGAACCAGCGGGCCGGCAGGTCGATGCGGGTGCCGTCGGTCAGGTACTCGGTCTGCGGCAGGGTGGTCTCGCCCTCGGCGAGGATCTTCAGACCGGCCTCGCCGAGCAGGCGCGGGATCTCGGCGTCGTCGGCGTCGGCAGGCTTGAGCCCGTGGTGGAACACGCGCTGGAGCTTGGGCCCGGGGCCGCCGTCCTGGGTCGCGGCGCGCCGGAGCACGTCCCGGGAACCGGAGGTGAGTTCGACGACGAACGCGCGGCCCTCGGTGCCGAGGATAGCGGCGACGGCGGCGGCGATCGCGGGCCGCGCCTCGGGCTCGCTCTGGTGGATGACGGCCCGCATGTAGACGTTGACGTCGCCGAGGCGCTCGTGCAGGGCGCCCACGGCGTCCGCGTCGGTGAGGTCGAGCTGCTGGAACTCCACGGCGTCGTCCTGCGTGGCACGGCGGGCGTGCTCGACGGCGGCGTGCGAGAGGTCGACGCCGACCGCGCGCGCGAACCGGGTGGCGAGGTAGCGGGTCTGGGTGCCGTTGCCGCAGCCGAGGTCGACGATGGTGCGCGCCGGGTCCGCGTGGGGCAGGAGGAGGGCGGTGTACGGTTCGGCGGACAGGGCGGGATCGCAGTCCCAGATGGCGTCGCCCGTTTCGTCGGAGGTCTCGCTCCAGTAACTCTCCCAGTTGCTGCGGTACTTGTCCGAGACGTTCATGCGTTCTCCCCACGGTTCGGTTCCGTGATCGGGATATCGCGAGGGCCTGGAACGGGGCAAGGGGCAGGAGGCCACCTTCACCGGATGGACGGCCCCGGACAACCTGCAGGGGGCCCGCCGGCAGAGTGCCCGTCCCTTGTCATCCCCGTCCGGCGAGAGCCTGTTCGAACCACACGGTCTTGCGGTGCCCGCTGCCGCTGGCGCCCCACTCCCGGGCCAGCCGGCTGACCACGCGCAGTCCGCGGCCCGACTCGTCGTACGGCTCGGCGGCGAGCATCTCGGGCAGCCCGGGCTCGTCGTCGGTGACCTCGAACAGCAGGGCGTCGGTGCGGACCACGCGCAGCCCGACCGGCTCGCTCACGGCGTGCCGTACGGCATTGGTGACGACCTCGCTGACCAGCAATTCGGCGGTCTCCACGGCCTGCGGCAGACCCCAGGCGAGGAGCCGCTCGCGGACCAGGCGGCGGGCCCGGCCGACCTCCCGCGGGTCGGCGTCCAGCCGCCATTCGGCGACGTGGTCTTCGGGGATGCCGTTCAGCCGGGCCATCAGCAGGGCGACGTCGTCCTTGCGGCCGCCGCGCGTGTTCAGGGCGCGGATGATGGTGTCGCAGGCGTCGTCCATGGAGGCCGCGGGATGTGCGGCGGACTCGCAGAGCGCGGCGAGTCCCTCGCCGATGTCGGAACCGCGCACCTCGACCAGTCCGTCGGTGCACAGCACCAGCCGGTCGCCGGGCGAGACCTTGACCCGGGTGGCCTCGAAGGGCACGCCGCCGACGCCTATGGGGGCGCCGGTGGGCAGGTCGAGGAGTTCGCTGGAGCCGTCCTCGGCGCGGACCAGCACGGGCGGGATGTGTCCGGCGTTGGCGAGGTGCAGTTCGCCGCGGATCGGGTCGTAGACGGCGTACAGGCAGGTGGCGAGGTAGGTGTCGCCGAGCCGACGGGCCAGGTCGTCGAGATTGCGCAGCAGTTGGGCGGGCGGGGTCTCCATGGTGGCCATGGTCTGTACGGCGGTGCGCAACTGGCCCATCATCGCAGCCGAGTTGAGGCCGTGGCCCATGACGTCGCCGACCACGAGGGCGGTGCGCGAGCCGGGCAGTTTGATGGTGTCGAACCAGTCGCCGCCGATCCGCCCGAGCCGGGTGCCCGGCAGATAGCGGGTGGCGATGTCGCAGCCGGCCATCCGCGGGGTGACCTGCGGGAGCATGCTGTCCTGCAGGGTGTCGGCGACGTTCTCCTGGTAGGTGTACATACGGGCGTTGTCCAGCACGAGGCCCGCGCGGGCGGCGAGTTCGGCTCCGGTGGTGCGGTCCATGTCGTCGAAGGCCGGGCGGTCCGGGCGGCGCATCAGCACCATGAAGCCCAGCACGACGTTACGGGCCTTGAGCGGCACGATCAGCAGGGAGCGCCCGCCGATGAGGGGCCTGAGGTCCCGCTTCTCGAACTCGCCGGCGATGCGCTCGCTCAGCTCCTCGGTGACCCTGGGGACGAGGACCGGCTCGCCGGTGACCATGCACTTGTAGAACGGGGTGTGTTCGGGGAAGGCGAAGGCCTCGCCGACGGGCACGGTGTCGTCCCAGCGGCCCGGTTCGTCGTTGTGCTCGACCCACACCCGGAACATCACGGTCTGCGCGTCCGGCGGGCCGTCCGGAAAGCCCTCGCCCGCGAGGACGGCCGCGCGCAGATGGGTGCCGGCGAAGTCCGCGAACCGGGGTACGGCGGCGCTGGTGACCTCGCGGATGGTCTCGCCGAGGTCGAGGGAGGTGCCGATGGCGGAGCTGACCTCGTTGAGGAACTCCAGCCGCTCGCGCACGGCGGCGTACTCCAGGTCCTGCTCGGCGCCCTGCGGGACCAAGACGGCCGACGTGGTCCGCTGCCGGGGCACGACGGCCTCGGTGCGCTTGCGTCCGGGACGGCGGGGCACGCCCCAGTACGGGGTGACGGGCACCCGGTCGGACTGGCTGAACTCCAGGACCGGATAGCCCAGTTCCAGCATCTGGGAGACGATTCGGCCGCTCAGGCCCGGGCCCATGTTGGGCAGGATCTCGGGCAGCCGGCGTTCGAGTTCGTCGGAGGCGGGCAGCTCTGTGTGGCGGGCGAAACCGGGCGAGATGCGTTCGGCGGTCTCGTCGTCGTAGCCGCGTTCGTCGCGCAGCCGGGTGGCGTCGGCGGCGAGCACCAGCAGCCGGGACGGGCCCGGGCCGACCAGCGGATAGGCCCACCACAGCACGTCGAGCCGCTTGCCGTCGGGGGCCGGCTCGTGCGGGAAGAGCCGGGCGCGGCCGGCGGTGGCGTAGGCGGTGTGCCCGCCGAGGGAGGTCTCCAGGTCGGGGCCGAGCCCGTCGTACTCCTCGTGGGCGTCCGGCAGCGCGTCGCCGTGCAGGTCCTCTGGGAGGGCACCCGCGACGGGCAGCAGATCGGCGGCGGCGCGCCCGACGGCTTCCTCCCTGCCGACGCCGAACAGTCGCCGCGCGCCGCTGCTCCAGTGGGACACCATGCCGTCGCGGTCGACGACGACCACGGCCAGCGGAATCCGGCCCGCCGCCGCGTCGCCGACGCCGCGCCCGGGAGGTGTGTCCCGCTCGCTGCCACGGTCCATGGCCCAGGCCCTCTCTCCCCACGGCTGTACGCAAACGATCTGTGCCGCCCGCCACTACGGTACGGCGGCGGCCGGTCGCGATGTGTGGCAATCCTGGAATTGGTTTCACCGGATCGCACCGGCGCGCAGCTCAGCGGCCTGCGGGCGTCCCCGCCCCGCGCCCTCGCTCAGTCCTCGTGTCCCAACTGCAGGTCCCGCTCGGTACGGCCGCCGCCCGCGACCTGCAGCACGGTGGCGACCGGCGGGTAACCGGCGGCGATGACGGTGTACTCGCCGGAGGAGAGGTCGACGAACCGGAACGTTCCGTCCGCCCCGGTCGTGAGGGTGTCGACGACGTTCCCGGCGGCGTCGAGGAGCGTCACGCGCGCGTCCTCCACGGGCCGGCCGCCGCTCGCCCGGACCGTGCCCTTCAGCACGGCGCCGCCCGCGAGTTCGACGTCCTGCCGGGTCTCCCGGGCGGCCTGCACGGTGACCGGGAGCGCGGCCGGGCGGAAGGCGGGGGCGCTGGCGGCGAGGGTGTACTCGCCGGCGACCAGCTCGGTGATGACATAGCCGCCCTCGCGGCCGCTGCGGGTGGCGGCGACGACCTCGCCGTGCACGTTGGTGAGGGTGACGGTGGCCTCGCGCACGGGGCTGCCGTCGGCGGTGAGCACGCTGCCTGCGAGGCGTCCGGCGCCGCCGAGGACGACGTCGAGTTCGACGGGCCGTTCGCCGACGGTGA
Source organism: Streptomyces sp. NPDC002076 (assembly GCF_053593835.1). Classification (NCBI taxonomy): domain Bacteria; kingdom Bacillati; phylum Actinomycetota; class Actinomycetes; order Kitasatosporales; family Streptomycetaceae; genus Streptomyces; species Streptomyces sp. NPDC002076. The sequence goes on along the minus strand of NZ_JBSFDI010000009.1, from coordinate 74,714 downwards.
CGGAGACGGCCTGCGGCTGGTGGCCGCCGGCGGCGGCGATCAGCACGTACGACCCGGAGCCGGGCGTGCTGAGCGCGTACCGTCCGTCCTCGCCGCTCGCGCCGCGCCCGATCTGCTGCCCGGCGACGTCGATGAGGGTGAGCGCCGCGCGGGGCACCACGGTGCCGTCGGGGTGCTGGACCGTGCCGCAGACGGGGATTCCGGCGGCGTAGGGCGAACGGGCCTGCGGGATCGGGGTGTTCATGGTCTCGGGTTCGGTTTCGGCGGTGGGGTGGGACACCAGGGGTTTCTCCTTGAGGAAGAAGGCGATGAGCAGGCCGAGGGCGAGCACCGGGACGAGGTAGAGGAAGATCCGGGGCATCGCGTCGGCGTAGGCGCGGATGTAGGCGTCACGCAGCGCCGGGGGCAGCGCGTGGACGAGCTGCGGGGTGATGGACTCGGGGTCGGGCAGCGCCGCGCCCGCGCGCGGGGGCAGCTCCTTGTGCAGCGAGGAGGTGAGCCGGCTGGCGAAGAGGGTGCCGAAGACCGCCGCGCCGACGCTGCCGCCGATCTGCCGGAAGTAGTTGTTGGCGCTGGTGGCGGTGCCGAGGTCGGCGGGCCGTACCGAGTTCTGAACGGCGAGGACGAGGACGGGCATCACCATGCCGATGCCGGCGCCGAGGACGGCCATCCAGATGCTGTACTGCAGCCGGGGCGTGTCCGCTTGGAGGCGGGACAGCAGCCACATGCCGGCGGCGGAGACGGCTCCGCCGAGCACGGGGAAGATCTTGTAGTGGCCGGTGTGGCTGATGAGCTGCCCGCCGATGATGGAGGCGCCGACGATCCCGGCCATCATGGGCAGCATCAGCAGCCCGGACTCGGTGGCGCTGGCCCCGTCGACCATCTGCAGGAAGGTCGGCAGATAGCTGGCGGCGCCGAACAGGGCGACGCCGATCACGAGGCCCACCAGGCCGCTGACGTTGAAGACGGAGTCGCGGAACAGCCTGAGCGGGATGAGGGGTTCGGCGGCGAACCGCTCGGCGACGAGGAAGAGGACGACGGAGGCGAACGCGCCGGCGCCGAGGGCGAGGATCTGCCGGGAGCCCCAGGCGTACTCGGTGCCGCCCCAGCTGGTCAGCAGGACCAGACAGGTGGAGGCGGCGGCGAGCAGCAGCGCGCCGAGGACGTCGAGGCGGCCGCGGCTCACCGGCTTGGGGAGTTTCAGGACGACGGTGACGACCGCGAGGGTGACCAGTCCGAAGGGGACGTTGGCATAGAAGCACCAGCGCCAGGAGAGGTGGTCGGTGAAGTAGCCGCCGAGCAGGGGTCCGGCCACGGAGGCGAGCCCGAAGGCGGCGCCGATCAGGCCCATGTAACGGCCGCGCTGCCGGGGCGGCACGATGTCGGCGATGATCGCCTGCACACCGATCATGAGCCCGCCCGCGCCGACGCCCTGGACCGCGCGGAAGGCGATCAGCTGGTCCATGGACTGCGCCCGGCCGGCGAGCGCGGAGCCGAGGACGAAGACGGCGATGGCGAACTGGAACACGCCTTTGCGGCCGAAGAGGTCACCGAGCTTGCCGTACAGCGGCAGGCCGATGGTGGAGGTGAGCAGATAGGCGGTGATGGCCCAGGACATCCGGTCCAGGCCGCGCAGTTCGCCGACGATCCTGGGCAGCGCGGTCGCGACGATCATCTGGTCGAGCGCCGCGAGCAGCAGGGCGAGCATCAGCCCGAAGAACACCAACCGCACGCGCTGTGCGCCGAGTTCGGCGGCCGGTGCGGGGGCCTGCGGCGCGGCAGCGGTCACTTTCCGGGCCGGTGTCACCACCGGCTCCTGCTCCACGAGTGTCGTGCCGCCCACGTACCGCTCCCCTCGTCACACCTGTCACAAATCCCGCGTAAAGCGTCAACTGTGAACAACTGCGGTGAGTTACGGCATCGTTCCGGACGAAGGGGAGATCCACCCGAACCGGTGAAGGGGCACAACACCCCTTCACCGGTGGAGCCTTGGCCCTACTTCTCGACCTCGGCGGCGAGCCTGGCGAGCACGGCGTCGTAGATCCGGCCGAGGCCCTTGGGGGCGAACGTCTTCTCGAAGAAGCCGCCGATGCCGCCGGCGCCCTTCCAGGTAGCGGTGACGACGACCCGGGACTTCCCCTCGCCGGCGGGGGTGACGCGCCAGGTGGTGACCATGGAGGAGTTGCGGTCCTTCTCGACCAGTTCGCCGTCGGTGGGCTCGCTGACCTCCAGGAGGCAGTCGCGCACCCGCTTGCTGGTGGCCTGCAGCTTCCAGTGGACGAGGGTGCCCTCGCCGTCGCCGCCTTCGCGGACCTCGTACTCACTGAAGTGCTCGGGCAGCAGCTTCTGCCGCGTGTCGCGGTAGTCGGCGAGGGCGTCGAACACCTTCTCCGCGTCCGCCGCGACGACCCGCTCCGTAGTGGCCTCGACCTGCGCCATTGCGTTCCTCCAGGACCTGGTTTCTCGGGGTTGGGGAAAGCCAACCACCCCGGTGCCCGGCCACCCAAATTGGGGGGGTGCCGTCAAGGCTTCTCACCAGCGGCCGCACGATCATGGGAACACATGTTCTATTGTGTGCGCAGTGCTAGCGAGGAGGCGTCATGCGCTGGGAGAACCTCACGGGCGAGGGCGAACACGGCCGGGCCGAGACCGCGCTGTTCGGCGCCGACGCCGTCACCACCCGCACCTTCGACATGCCGGAATTCCGCGGGATCACCTTCCACGAGGTCCGGGCGCGCTCGGTGCTCAACCGGGTGCCGGGCGCCTCGCGCATGCCGTTCGAGTGGACCGTCAACCCGTACCGGGGCTGCACACACGCGTGCGTCTACTGTTTCGCGAGGAAGACGCACAGCTATCTGGACCTCGACACCGGCATCGGCTTCGACACCCAGATCGTCGTCAAGGTGAACGCGCCCGAGGTGCTGCGCCGCCAGCTCGCTTCCCGCCGCTGGCAGGGCGATCACGTGGCGATGGGCACGAACGTCGACTGCTACCAGCGCGCCGAGGGCCGCTACCGCCTGATGCCGGGCATCATCTCCGCCCTGACCGAACACGCCAACCCGTTCTCGATCCTCACCAAGGGCACCCTGATCCTGCGCGACCTGGACCTGCTGGTGCGCGCGGCCGAGGTGACGGACATCGGCATCTCGGTCTCCGTCGGCTTCCTCGACGCCGAGCTGTGGCGCACGGTGGAGCCGGGCACGCCCGCACCGGAGCGCCGCCTGGACGTCGTGCGCATCCTGGGCGAGCACGGCATCGGCTGCGGGGTGCTGATGGCGCCGGTCATCCCGTTCCTGAGCGACCATCCGGACCGGCTGCGGGCCACGGTACGGGCGATCGCGGCGGCCGGGGCCACCTCCGTCACCCCGTTGGTGCTGCATCTGCGGCCCGGCGCCCGGGAGTGGTTCATGGCGTGGCTCGCGCAGCACCATCCGTACCTGGTGCGGCGCTACGAGCGGCTGTACGCGGAGGGTGCCTACGCACCCAAGTGGTACCAGCGCCGGATTACCCGTCAGGTGCACGAGCTGGCACAGGAGTACGGCATCGGGCCCAGCCGTCCGGGCCTGGCCCGCCGGATCCGCCCGGAGCAGCCGGCCGAGCCCGAGGCCGTGGCCGAACCGACCCAGCTCACCCTCATGTGAGGGCTCACCGGGGGGCGTTGCCCACCCTCGCGTGAGGGCGTTCGACGGCTTCGCTCGACCCAATCGGGTCATCTCTGCCTATAACGTGTTCTTCTGAGCGCCGATTCCGGGACGATACGGCGGAAGATGTGGACCTTCGCAGTCCACCGACACCGCCGTCCCGGGAGGACGCATGAGAACACGCGCAGCCGTGCTGTGCGCGGCCGCCGCCGTGCTGGCGGGCTCGGTCACCGCCGTTCCCGCGCACGCCGCCCCCTCGGCACACCTCAGCTGGAAGGAGTGCGGCACCGGCAGATATCCGACGCTCCAGTGCGCCTCCCTGAAGGTGCCGTTGGACCATGCGAACCCGTCCGGCCGGCAGATCACGCTCGCCCTCTCGCGCGTCCCGCACACCGCGCAGACCTCCCAGGGACCGCTGCTGGTCAACCCCGGCGGGCCCGGCGGCAGCGGACTGACCCTCGCCGGCTTCGTCGCCTCGGCCCTCCCCCGGAGCGTGGCCGCGCAGTACGACATCGTCGGCTTCGACCCGCGCGGGGTGGGCCGTAGCAGCCCGTCCCTGAACTGCGCGCCGGGCCACTTCAGGACGGTGCGCCCGGACACCGTGCCCGCCACGGCCGCGCTGGAGCGAACCAACCTCGTACGCGCCAGGTCCTTCGCCGCCGCCTGCGGTCGCAAGTACGCCGACGTGCTGCCGTACATCGACACCGTCAGCGCCGCACGAGACATGGACTTCATCCGCCGGGCGCTCGGCGCGCCGAGGATCAGCTACTTCGGCTACTCCTACGGCACCTACCTCGGCGCTGTCTACGCGAAGCTGTACCCGGAGCGGGTCCGCCGCCTGGTGCTGGACTCGGTCGTCGACCCGGTCGGCGTCTGGTACGAGGACAACCTCGCCCAGGACTACGCGTTCAACGACCGCCATCGCGCGCTGATGGCCTGGATCGCCCGGTACGACTCCACGTACCACCTCGGCAAGGACCCCGAGAAGATCGAGGCCGAGTGGTACGCGATGCGGGCGGCCCTGGCGAAGAAGCCGGCCGGCGGCAAGGTGGGCGCCTCCGAGTTGGAGGACACCTTCATCCCCGGCGGCTACTACGACGGTTACTGGCCCTACCTCGCCAGGGCGTTCGCGGCGTACACGCGCGCGAAGAACACCGGGCCGCTGGTGGAGGCCTACCAGAACTTCGCGGCCGTGGGCGGCTCCGGGGAGAACGGCTACAGCGTCTACTCGGCGGTGCAGTGCCATGACGCCTCCTGGCCGGACAGCTGGAACCGGTGGCGCGCGGAGACCTGGGACGTGTACGACAAGGCGCCCTTCATGGCCTGGAACAACGCCTGGTACAACGCGCCGTGCGCGTTCTGGCCGACCGCGCGGCGCACGCGGCTGAACATCGCCAACGCCGAGCTGCCGCCGGTGCTGCTGTTCCAGGCGACGGACGACGCGGCCACGCCGTACCCCGGCGGTGTCACGGTCCACCAGCTGCTCGCCCGATCCAGCCTGGTGGTCGAGGAGGGCGGCGGCAACCACGGCATCACGCTGAGCGGCAACGCCTGCCTGGACAAGTACCTGGCCGCGTATCTGACGAACGGCCGGGTGCCGCGCGGCGCGGGTGTCGCCGACGCGGTCTGCGCGAAGTCGCCCGACCCGAAACCACTGGCGGCGAAGGCGGCGTCGACGTCGTCAGGCGGCTCGGCGCTGCACGGCCTGCTGGGCTTCCGACGGTAGGGACGGCGTCCGCCGGCAGGGCGAATCCGCGACCGGTCGGGGCGTTGTCAGTGGCGTGCGCCACCATGGAGCCATGACCGAACCGACCCGTATCACCGCCCCCGAGGGCGTGGCCCCCGCGACCCAGTACAGCCATGTCGTCTCGGCGACCGGCCGCTTCGTCGCCGTCTCCGGCCAGCTCGCCCTGGACGGGCACGGCAAGCTGGTCGGCGAGGGCGACCCCGCGGCCCAGGCCCGCCAGGTCTTCGAGAACCTCAGGCGCTGTCTGGCCGCGGCGGGCGCCGGATTCGAACACGTGGTGAAACTGACCTACTTCGTCACGGACACGGCCCACCTCCCGGCCATCCGCGCGGCCCGCGCCGCCCACATACCCGACGATCGCCTCCCGGCGTCCTCCGCGGTCCAGGTGGCCGGGCTGGTGGCACCGGAGTTCCTGATGGAGATCGAGGCGCTGGCAGTGGTGGGCGACCGGCCGGGCCAGGGCTCCTAGGCGGGCAGCGGCCAGACCGGCTGCCCCGACGGTGTGTTCGCCGACGAGCTCTTCACCAGTCATCGGGGCCAGACGACCGTCTTCGGTCGGCGCGGCACGTCCGAAGGCTCGCGATGGCGGAACGAGGTCTGCCGGCCGCCGCATTAGGGTGCGGGCATGGATGATCAGCCGACTTTCGTACGCCCCATGAGTCTCGCCGACTGCGACCGCGTCTCCGAGATCCGCATCCACGGCTGGCAGCACGCCTACCAGGGGATCATGCCGCAGTCGTACTTCGACGGGCTCAGCATCGCGGCGGACGCCGAGCGGCGGCGGGCGTGGTTGGCGCAAGGGGACGGCTCGGTGGTGAACCTGGTCGCCGAGCGGGCGGGCAAGGTCCTCGGCTGGGCGGCGTACGGCCCGTACCGGGACGGTGAAGTGCGCACCGGCGACGCCGAGTTGTACGCGATCTACGTCGATCCGGCGCACCTCGGCGCGGGTGTCGGCCGGGCCCTGCTCGCCGAGGCGGTCGAGCGGTGCTCGTCGTACCCGCGCATGTATCTGTGGGTCGTGCGGGAGAGCACCTCCGCCCGCCGCTTCTACGAGCGCGCCGGGTTCCGGCCGGACGGTGCCGAGGAGCCCTTCGAGGCGGGCGGCGTGTCGGTGCCCGAGGTGCGGTACGTCAGGGAACTGCCCGGCTGACGGGGCCTCATCCGACCTCGTCCTGCTGCGGGATGAGGGCCAGCGCCCGCACCGCCGCCTCCGCGAGCGCCGGATGGGCGAAGGCCTCCTTGAGGACGCGGCGGGCACGGGGGTCGCCGAGGGTGCCGAGGCCGTCCACGCAGGCGAGGGCGACGCGGTGGTAGGGGTCGTGCGGGCGCAGCCGGCGTTCCAGAGCGGTGATCAGGGCGGGCACGGACTCCGGGGCGCGCAGGTCGGTCAGCAGCCGTACCGGGTGCAGGGCGTAGGCGACGCGGAGTTCGTTGGTGGCGAGGGCCGCCGCGGCGCGGGCGGTGCGGGGGTCGCCCAGGCGGGCGAGGGCATGGGCGGCGGAGGCACAGCGCGGGGGGTCACGGTGGTTGAGGAGGAGCACCAGGGACTCGAAGGCACGCCGGTCGCCGGCGCGGCCGAGCCGGAACGCGGCCAGTTCCCTGGCCCACAGCGGCTGTCCGGGCGCGGTGAGCACCTCCGCGAGTTCGTCGTGGTCCTCGGTCGCCAGCAGCCGGTCGAACGCCGCCGAACCGTGCGACTCCTGCCGTAAGCGCTCCGTGAGCGATCGCAACTCTTCGTCCACGAAGCCCAGCGTAGGCGGGTCGCGGAGCGTGCGGGAGCTACATCACAAAGTCGGGCCGGACTCAGATCTGGCGCGCTCGTTACTCACGGGTTAAGCTCAGACGAGCGAGTTACCCACTCGCGCTTCCGCTGACGACGGTTTGGTGACGCAGCCGTTGTGAGCGTTGTCGGTTCGGTACGACGTACCGCAATACGACCCGGCTCCGGGACAGGGCCGGTCGGATTCGCCGCCGTTTGCCGTTCACGGGCGTGTGCAGCGCCCGTGGCATCCGGCAGCACCGGGCGTGTGCGCTCAGCAGCCCGGCAACACCCGCATCCCTTTCCGCTCCGCGGTGCGCCCCTCGGCGCACCCGGCGCGCTCCTCGTCGTCACCCTCATTCCTGGAGTCCCGCGATGGCCACTCCCCTTTCCGACTCAAGCCTGTCCCCGCTCAAGACGATCGCCGTCGTCGGCCTCGGCACCATGGGCACCGGCATCACCGAGGTCCTCGCCAAGGCGGGCCGCGAGGTGATCGGCATCGACATCAGCGAGGCCCAGGCGGCGAAGTGCGTCGCCGCCCTGGAGGCCCGCACCGCCGGCTGCGTGGAGCGCGGCCGGCTCACCGAGCAGGAGCGCGCCGACACCCTGGCCCGCGTGCGCACCGCCACCGACCTCGCGGCGGCGGCCGACGCCGACCTCGTCATCGAGGTGGTCCCGGAGTCGTACGAGGTCAAGCACCAGATCTTCCGTGAGCTGGACGGCATCGTCCGCCCGGAGACGATCCTCGCGACCGGCACCAACGCGCTGTCCGTCACCCGCCTCGCCGCCGACTCGGCCCGCCCCGAGCGGGTGCTCGGCCTGCACTTCTTCAACCCGGCGCCGGCCATGAAGCTGGTCGAGATCGTCTCCTCGGTGCTGACCGCGCCGGGCGCCGTCGCCGCCGTCACCGACCTCGCGATCGAGCTGGGCAAGGAGCCGGTCGCGGTCGGCGACCGCCCCGGCTTCGTCGCCGACGGCCTGCTCTTCGGCTACCTCAACCAGGCCGCCGCGATGTACGAGGCACGCTACGCCTCCCGCGAGGACATCGACGCGGCGATGCGGCTCGGCTGCGGCCTGCCGATGGGCCCGCTCGCGCTGCTGGACCTGATCGGCATCGACACCGCGCGCACGGTCCTGGAGGCCATGTACGCCGAGTCCCGCGACCGGCTGCACGCTCCGGCCCCGATCCTGAAGCAGCTCAGCGAGGCGGGCCTGACCGGCCGCAAGTCCGGGCGCGGCTTCTACACCTACGAGGCTCCGGGCAGCGCCACGGTCGTGCCGGACGCGCTGACCCCGGCGGCGGACGCCGCGACCGCGCAGGGGCGGGAGGTCCGCTCCGTCGGCGTCGCCGGCTCCGGCACCATGGCCTCCGGCATCGCCGAGGTGTTCGCCAAGGCGGGCTACGACGTCGTGCTGGCCGCCCGCAGCGAGGAGAAGGCCCAGGCAGCCAAGGCCCGGATCGGCAAGTCGCTTGCGCGCTCTGTCGACAAGGGCCGGCTGACCGCCGAGGCCGCCGCGCAGATCCTGGACCGGATCACCCCGGCCGGGTCCTACGACTCCTTCGCCGAGGTCGACCTTGCCGTCGAGGCGATCGCCGAGGACCTGGAGATCAAGCGGCAGCTGTTCGCCACGCTGGACAAGGTCTGCAAGCCCGGCGCGGTCCTCGCCACCACCACCTCCTCGCTGCCCGTCGTCGCCTGCGCCCGCGCCACCTCGCGCCCGCAGGACGTGATCGGCATGCACTTCTTCAACCCGGCGCCGGCCATGAAGCTGGTCGAGGTCGTGCGGACCGTGCTGACCGCCGACGACGTCCACGCGACCGTCCGCGAGGTCTGCGCGAAGATCAAGAAGCACGCGGTGGACTGCGGGGACCGGGCCGGCTTCATCGTGAACGCGCTGCTGTTCCCGTACCTGAACAACGCGATCAAGATGGTCGAGGAGCACTACGCGTCCCTGGACGACATCGACGCGGCGATGAAGCTCGGCGGCGGCTACCCGATGGGCCCGTTCGAGCTGCTGGACGTGGTCGGCCTGGACGTCTCGCTGGCCATCGAGAAGGTGCTGCACCGAGAGTTCCGCGACCCGGGCCTGGCCCCGGCCCCGCTGCTGGAGCACCTGGTGGCCGCGGGCTGCCTCGGCCGCAAGACCGGCCGCGGCTTCCGCGAGTATGCCCGCCGCTGACGGCGCAGGCGACTGGTCGCGCGCGGAGACGGACTGGGGCGGACTGCTCGACCCGGTGGACGCTCCCCCGCCCTCCTGGGGCGGGGGCGGCTCCCAGGGCGGGGGAAACCCCTCACCCGCGCACCGAACTGCGCACATGCAGTACGTTCGGGTCATGTCCCAGCCCGCCAAGTCCTCACGTACACCAGCTACGCCCGACGCGCCGGAAAGTGCCGCAGGCAGTCGCGCCGCCGCCCAGCGGCTCAAGATGCGCCGAGAACTGGCGGCCGCAGCCATGGAGCTGTTCGCGACCAAGGGGTACGAGGCAACCACCGTCGACGAGATCGCGGCCGCCGCCGGAGTCGCCCGCCGCACCTTCTTCCGCCACTTCCGCTCCAAGGAAGAGGCGATCTTCCCGGACCACGACGACACCCTGATCCGTGCCGAGGCGGTGCTCAACGCCGCCCCCGCGCACGAGCACCCGCTCGACACCGTGTGCCGTGGCATCAAGGAGGTCATGAGGATGTACGCGGCGGCCCCGGAGATCTCGGTCGCCCGCTACAAGCTCACCCGCGAGGTGCCCACCCTCCGGGAGGCCGAGATCGCCTCGGTGGCCCGCTACGAGCGCCTGTTCACCCGCTATCTCCTGGGCCACTTCGACGAGCACGCGCACGCCGACGACGCCAACGACGACCCGTTGCTGGCCGAGGTGGCCGCCTCCGCCGTCGTCACCGCCCACAACCACGTCCTGCGGCGCTGGCTGCGGGCGGGCGGCCAGGGCGACGTGGAGGCGCAGCTCGACCACGCCTTCGCGATCGTCCGCAAGACCTTCGGCACCGGCATCGGCGCCGGACGCAGCTCGTCCCCCAAGCCGGCCACCACCGCCCCGGCGACGGCCTCCGCGCACGGCGAGGTGCTCGTCACGGTCGCCCGTACCGACGCGCCGCTGGACGAGGTCATGCGGACCATCGAGGAAGCGCTGAAGGAGCGCTGAGCGAGGCTCGGTAGCAGCGCCGAGCCCACTCCCCCGCTGTGACAACGGCCACCCGACCGGGTGGCCGTTTTGCCATGTCAGGGCCCGTTTTCGAAGAGATTTCAGGCGCCGTTCGATCGATCATCGCTCATTTGTTACGTAAAGATTTCACCTGAGCCCAACTTCTGGCACTCAGTGCCTTGCAGGCTGACACGCGGTGTCATACGTTGAAGATGTCCGGGCGGCCGGCGAGCAGAGACCGTTCGCTCGCCGGCTGTCCCCAAAGGCCCACGGCCCGCGCGCCCGGACGCCTGCGTCACAGGCAACCTCCTGCGCCACAAAGCGCTGCCGAAGCACCACCCAGCCGAACCGACGGCACCTTCCCCAAACCCTCAGCAGCACTCCCAGCAGCAGCACCGACGAACCCTCAGCGCCCCTCCCTCAGGGCGCTCACCGCCGGAGGCAACACCGTGACCGTGAAGGACATCCTGGACGCGATCCAGTCGAAGGACGCCACGTCCGCCGACTTCGCCGCCCTGCCGCTCCCCGAGTCGTACCGCGCGATCACCGTGCACAAGGACGAGACGGAGATGTTCGCGGGCCTGGAGACCCGCGACAAGGACCCCCGCAAGTCGATCCACCTGGACGACGTTCCCGTGCCCGAGCTGGGCCCGGGCGAGGCCCTGGTGGCCGTCATGGCCTCCTCGGTCAACTACAACTCTGTGTGGACCTCGATCTTCGAGCCCCTGCCGACCTTCGGCTTCCTGGAGCGCTACGGCAAGCTCAGCGAGCTGACCAGGCGGCACGACCTGCCGTACCACATCATCGGCTCCGACCTCGCGGGCGTGGTCCTGCGCACCGGCCCGGGCGTCAACGCCTGGAAGCCCGGTGACGAGGTCGTCGCCCACTGTCTGTCCGTCGAGCTGGAGTCCTCCGACGGCCACAACGACACCATGCTCGACCCCGAGCAGCGCATCTGGGGCTTCGAGACCAACTTCGGCGGCCTCGCCGAGATCGCGCTGGTCAAGTCCAACCAGCTGATGCCGAAGCCGGCGCACCTGAGCTGGGAGGAGGCCGCGGCCCCGGGCCTGGTCAACTCCACCGCCTACCGCCAGCTGGTCTCCCGCAACGGCGCCCAGATGAAGCAGGGCGACAACGTCCTGATCTGGGGCGCGAGCGGCGGCCTCGGCTCCTACGCGACCCAGTTCGCGCTCGCCGGCGGCGCCACCCCGATCTGCGTGGTCTCCAGCGAGCAGAAGGCCGAGATCTGCCGGAAGATGGGCGCCGAGCTGATCATCGACCGCAGCGCCGAGGACTACAAGTTCTGGAAGGACGAGCACACCCAGGACCCCAAGGAGTGGAAGCGCTTCGGCAAGCGCATCCGCGAGCTGACCGGCGGCGAGGACGTCGACATCGTCTTCGAGCACCCCGGCCGCGAGACCTTCGGCGCCTCCGTCTACGTCACCCGCAAGGGCGGCACGATCGTCACCTGCGCCTCGACCTCCGGGTACAACCACGAGTACGACAACCGCTACCTGTGGATGTCCCTGAAGCGGATCATCGGCTCCCACTTCGCCAACTACCGCGAGGCCTGGGAGGCCAACCGCCTGATCTCCAAGGGCAAGATCCACCCGACCCTTTCGAAGGTCTACTCCCTGGAGGACACCGGCCAGGCCGCGTACGACGTCCACCGCAATCTGCACCAGGGCAAGGTCGGCGTGCTCTGTCTCGCCCCCGAGGAAGGCCTCGGCGTGCGCGACGAGGAGATGCGCGCCCGGCACATCGACGCCATCAACCGCTTCCGGAACGTCTGAGGGCCATAGATGACAGAGCGCCAGAAGGACCGTCCGTGGCTCATGCGGACGTACGCCGGCCACTCCACGGCCGAGGCGTCCAACGAGCTGTACCGGCGCAACCTCGCCAAGGGCCAGACCGGTCTGTCGGTGGCCTTCGACCTGCCGACGCAGACCGGCTACGACCCCGACCACATCCTCGCCCGCGGCGAGGTCGGCCGGGTGGGCGTGCCCGTCGCGCACCTCGGTGACATGCGCCGGCTGTTCCAGGACATCCCCCTGGAGCAGATGAACACCTCGATGACGATCAACGCCACCGCCATGTGGCTGCTGGCGCTCTACCAGGTCGTCGCCGAGGAGCAGGGCGCGGACATCACCAAGCTCCAGGGCACGACCCAGAACGACATCGTCAAGGAGTACCTGTCCCGCGGGACGCACGTCTTCCCGCCGGGGCCCTCGCTCCGCCTGACGACGGACATGATCGCGTACACGGTCTCCCACATCCCGAAGTGGAACCCGATCAACATCTGCAGCTACCACCTGCAGGAGGCCGGGGCCACGCCGGTGCAGGAGATCGCGTACGCGATGTCCACCGCGATCGCCGTCCTCGACGCCGTGCGCGACTCCGGCCAGGTGCCGCAGGAGCGCATGGGTGACGTGGTCGCCCGCATCTCCTTCTTCGTGAACGCGGGTGTCCGCTTCATCGAGGAGATGTGCAAGATGCGGGCGTTCGGCCGCATCTGGGACAAGGTCACCCGTGAGCGGTACGGCATCCAGGACCCCAAGCAGCGCCGGTTCCGCTACGGCGTCCAGGTCAACTCCCTCGGCCTGACGGAGGCTCAGCCGGAGAACAACGTCCAGCGGATCGTGCTGGAGATGCTGGCCGTGACCCTCTCCAAGGACGCACGCGCGCGTGCCGTTCAGCTGCCCGCCTGGAACGAGGCCCTCGGCCTGCCCCGCCCCTGGGACCAGCAGTGGTCGCTGCGCATCCAGCAGGTGCTGGCCTACGAGAGCGACCTGCTGGAGTACGAGGACATCTTCGAGGGCTCGAAGGTGATCGAGGCGAAGGTGGACCAGCTGGTCGCGGACTCCCTCGCGGAGATCGACCGCATCCAGGAGATGGGCGGCGCGATGGCCGCCGTGGAGTCCGGCTATCTGAAGTCCCAGCTGGTCTCCTCGCACGCCGAGCGCCGGGCCCGGATCGAGTCCGGCCAGGAGAAGATCGTCGGCGTCAACGCCTTCGAGGGCACCGAGCCCAACCCGCTCACGGCCGACCTGGACACCGCGATCATGACGGTCGACCCGGCGGTCGAGGCCCGGGTCATCGCCGGGCTTCAGAACTGGCGCGACACCCGCTACCAGCCGCCCTTCAACCACCCGCGCCCGTGCAAGGCGCTGGAGCGGCTGAAGGAGGCCGCCAAGGGCACGGACAACCTGATGGAGGCCACGCTGCAGTGCGCCCGCGCCGGGGTCACGACCGGCGAGTGGGCGGGCGCGCTGCGCGAGGTGTTCGGCGAGTACCGGGCGCCCACCGGGGTCTCCTCCGCGCCGGTGGCGGTCGCCGCCGAGCCGGGTTCCGCGCTCGCCGAGGTGCGCGCCAAGGTGGACGCCACGGCCCGCGAACTCGGCGTCGGCAAGCTGCGCTTCCTGGTCGGCAAGCCGGGCCTGGACGGGCACTCCAACGGCGCCGAGCAGATCGCCGTACGCGCGCGTGACGCCGGCTTCGAGGTGGTCTACCAGGGCATCCGGCTGACGCCCGAACAGATCGTGGACGCCGCCCTCGCCGAGGACGTGCACGCGGTGGGCCTGTCGATCCTGTCCGGCTCGCACGCCCAGCTGGTGCCGGACGTACTCCAGCGGCTGCGTGTGGCCGGTGCCACAGATATACCGGTGATCGCCGGTGGCATCATCCCGAATGGTGACGCCGAGCAGCTCAGGGCCGCCGGTGTCGCCGCGGTGTTCACCCCGAAGGACTTCGACATCACCGGAATCATCGGCCGCATCGTCGACGAGATCCGTAAAGCGAACAAGCTCGACCCCCTGGAGGTCCCCGCATGACCACGCCTGTCAACCGCCTTCGACCGCGGCGCTCCTGCCTGGCCGTGCCGGGCTCGAACCCGCGCTTCCTGGAGAAGGCGCAGGGCCTCCCGGCGGACCAGGTCTTCCTCGACCTGGAGGACGCCTGCGCGCCGCTCGCCAAGCCCGAGGCGCGGCACACCATCGTCAAGTTCCTCAACGAGGGTGACTGGACGGGCAAGACGCGCGTCGTGCGCGTGAACGACTGGACGACCGAGTGGACGTACCGGGACGTCGTCACGGTCGTCGAGGGCGCCGGCCAGAACCTCGACTGCATCATGCTGCCGAAGGTCCAGAACGCCGAGCAGATCGTGGCCCTGGACCTCCTGCTGACCCAGATCGAGAAGACGATGGGCTTCGAGGTCGGCAAGATCGGCATCGAGGCGCAGATCGAGAACGCGCAGGGCCTGAACAACGTCAACGCGATCGCGCAGGCCTCGCCGCGCGTGGAGACCATCATCTTCGGCCCGGCCGACTTCATGGCGTCCATCAACATGAAGTCCCTCGTCGTGGGCGAGCAGCCGCCCGGCTACCCGGCGGACGCCTACCACTACATCCTGATGAAGATCCTGATGGCCGCCCGCGCCAACAACCTGCAGGCGATCGACGGCCCCTACCTGCAGATCCGCAACATCGACGGCTACCGCGAGGTCGCGCAGCGCGCCGCCGCCCTCGGCTTCGACGGCAAGTGGGTGCTGCACCCGGGCCAGGTCGAGGCCTCCAACGAGATCTTCTCGCCGTCCCAGGAGGACTACGACCACGCCGAGCTGATCCTGGACGCGTACGACTACTACACGTCCGAGGCGGGCGGCAAGAAGGGCTCCGCGATGCTCGGCGACGAGATGATCGACGAGGCCAGCCGCAAGATGGCCCTGGTCATCTCCGGCAAGGGCCGGGCCGCCGGCATGCAGCGCACGTCCAAGTTCGAGATTCCCGCCGGCTAAGGAGCCCTGAGCACGATGCAGTTCGGACGCACCTACGAGGAGTTCGAGGTCGGGGCGACGTACAAGCACTGGCCGGGCAAGACGGTCACGGAGTACGACGACCACCTGTTCTGTCTCCTCACCATGAACCACCACCCGCTCCACATGGACACGAACTATGCGGAGAAGACGACGGACTTCGGCAAGAACGTCGTCGTCGGCAACTACATCTACTCCCTGCTGCTCGGCATGTCCGTGCCGGACATCTCCGGCAAGGCGATCGCCAACCTGGAGATCGAGTCGCTCAAGCACGTGGCGCCGACCTTCCACGGCGACACGATCTACGGCGAGACGACCGTGCTGGACAAGTGGCCGTCGAAGTCGAAGAACGACCGCGGGATCGTCTACGTCGAGACCAAGGGCTACAAGCAGGACGGCACGCTCGTGTGCGTATTCCGCCGCAAGGTGATGGTGCCGACCGAGACGTACATCAAGGAGCGCGGCGGCGAGCAGCCGGGCCGCCCGGAGCTGAAGCAGCAGGAGAAGTAATGGCCCGTCTCGCCCAGACCGCCGGTCTGACCGACGTCCAGCAGGAGATCCTCTCCACCGTGCGGGACTTTGTCGACAAGGAGATCATTCCTGTCGCGACCGAGCTGGAGCACCGCGACGAGTACCCGCAGCAGATCGTGGACGGCCTGAAGGAACTCGGCCTGTTCGGTCTGATGATCCCCGAGGAGTACGGGGGTCTGGGCGAGTCGCTCCTGACCTACGCGCTGTGCGTGGAGGAGATCGCCCGCGGTTGGATGTCGGTGTCCGGCATCATCAACACCCACTTCATCGTCGCGTACATGCTCAAGCAGCACGGCACGCAGGAGCAGAAGGACCACTTCCTGCCGAGGATGGCGGCCGGCGACATCCGGGGCGCGTTCTCCATGTCGGAGCCGGGCCTGGGCTCCGATGTGTCGGCGATCACGTCGAAGGCGGTCAAGGACGGCGACGAGTACGTCCTGAACGGCCAGAAGATGTGGCTGACGAACGGCGGTACGTCCTCCCTCGTGGCCGTCCTCGTCCGGAGTGACGAAGGACACCCCGAGGGCACCGCGCCCCACAAGTCGATGACGACCTTCCTGGTCGAGAAGGAGCCGGGCTTCGGCGAGGTCCGCCCGGGGCTGACGATCCCCGGCAAGATCGACAAGATGGGCTACAAGGGCGTCGACACCACCGAGCTGATCATGGACGGCCTGCGGGTACCGGCCGATCGGGTGCTCGGCGGCGTCACCGGCCGAGGTTTTTACCAAATGATGGACGGCGTCGAGGTCGGCCGGGTCAACGTGGCCGCGCGTGGCTGTGGCGTCGCCCAGCGCGCCTTCGAGCTCGGCATCCAGTACGCCCAGCAGCGGCACACCTTCGGCAAGCCGATCGCCCAGCACCAGGCCATCCAGTTCAAGCTGGCGGAGATGGCCACCAAGGTCGAGGCCGCTCATGCAATGATGGTCAACGCGGCCCGCAAAAAGGACTCCGGCCAGCGAAACGACCTTGAGGCCGGGATGGCGAAGTACCTGGCCTCGGAGTACTGCAAGGAGGTCGTGGAGGACGCCTTCCGGATCCACGGCGGCTACGGCTTCTCCAAGGAGTACGAGATCGAGCGCCTCTACCGGGAGGCTCCGATGCTGCTCATCGGTGAAGGTACCGCCGAGATCCAGAAAATGATCATCGGCCGCAGGCTGCTCGAAGAGTATCGATTCCAGGGCTGATTGTCCGTATACGGGGTGTTTTCTTCGAGAAGAAGATCACACCCCGTAGATGTAGTTCGGCCGTCGACTCGGCAGCCTGGCTTGCCCAGTTGCGGCCCGCGACCGGTACGATCCCGGGAAAGCCGCCGTCCCCCGTCTTGCGCGGCATCATCCGCTACGAAGGTCATCCATGCCCCACAGCCAAACCTCTGCACCTCGCGACAGCCGAGCCGGCGTACGCCTCGCGCGCGGAGCATCGCCGTGGCTTCTCCCGACCGTCGCCACCGCAGCACTCAGCCTGGCCCGCGCCCGCCGCTCCGGCGCGGCCAAGGCCGTGGCCGTGCCCGCCACCGCGCTCGCCGCGGGCATGCTGTGGTTCTTCCGCGACCCCGAGCGCGAGATCGGCTCCGGCCGGGTGATCTCGCCCGCCGACGGTGTGGTGCAGAGCATCATGCCGTGGAAGGACGGGCGCACCCGCGTCGCGATCTTCATGAGCCCGCTGAACGTCCACGTCAACCGCGCGCCCCTCGCGGGCACGGTGACATCCGTCGAGCACATCCCCGGCGGCTTTGTTCCTGCTTTCAACAAGGAGAGCGAGAACAACGAGCGCGTAGTCTGGCATTTCGACACCGAACTCGGCGACATCGAGATGATCCAGATCGCCGGCGCGGTGGCCCGCCGCATCGTGCCCTACATCCCCGCGGGCACGAAGGTCGAGCAGGGCGACCGTATCGGTCTGATCCGCTTCGGCTCGCGTGTCGACCTCTACCTGCCCGAGGGCGTGGAGGTCGCGGTCGAGGTCGGCCAGAAGACCGTGGCTGGGGTGACTCGCATTGACCGTGATTGATCCGGAGACCCAGGCCGGCTGGGTGCCCGAGGCCGACGAGGTGGACGACGAGGAGGAGATGCCCCTCTCTCTCCGTCTGTCGATAGCGGACACCCTCACCCTGGGCAACGCCACGTGCGGGTTCATGGCGGTGTACTTCACCACCACCGGCATCCTGATCCCGCACCTGACCGGGAACGACGAGTCCGCGGGCATGGCGCGGCACAGCGCCGCCACGGCCGTCATCCTGATGCTCTGCGCGGCCGTCTTCGACCTGTTCGACGGGCTGGTGGCCCGCAAGCTGCGCTCGTCGCCGATGGGCGCGGAGCTGGACAACCTCTCCGACCTGATCAGCTTCGGGCTCGCGCCCGCGTACTTCGTCCTCGTCTACGGCATGGTCGCGGACGACGCACACCAGAGAATGGCGGCGCTAGGGGCAATCGTGGTGCTCCTGGCGGTCGTCCTCCGGCTGGCGCGCTTCTCCTGCGTGACCATGAAGGACGGCATGTTCCAGGGCATGCCCAGCCCCTTCGGGGCGCTGACGGTGGTCTCCATCGTCCTGCTGGAGCTGCCCTTCGTGGCGACGCTGCTGGCGATTCTCGGTACGGCGTGGCTGATGGTGAGCCGGGTGGAGTACCCGAAGCCCAGGGGCCGCCTGGCGGGGGCCATGCTCGCGTGGATCGTCCTGTCGATGGGCCTGCTGGCGGCCTGGGCCTTCGACGCGCCCAGCGGGCAGCTGCTGCTCCAGACGGGCTGCGCGCTCCAGCTGGTCATGGGCGCGGTGATTCCGTTGTTCGCCACGGCTCGGCGGGTGAACAACTTCCGCGACAACCGGCGCGAGGCGCGGGCGGCGCAGTTGCCGTAGCGGCGCTTTGGCAGGGGCCCCGGACCAGGGAACGGTTCGGGGCCCCTCGCTTGTGTGGCCCACCTGGGGGCTCCGCCCCCAGGGGCCTCAGCCCAGGTGGTCCTCGGCGATCCGCACGGCGACCCGCTCGAGAATCGGCCCCGCATCCGCGATGCACCTGGCCACGTCCGGCTCGACGGAGGTCAACGGGTACGCCCTCTCGATCCCCGCCCGCAGCAACGCCTCCGGCGACAGAGCGAGCCGTCCGCACACAGCCACCACGGTCCTTCCCGCGGAGCGAGCCGCGGCAGCCACCCCCGCCGGCGCCTTCCCGTGCAGCGTCTGCTCGTCCAGCGAGCCCTCACCGGTGATCACCAGCGAGGCCCGCTCCAGTGCGGGCGCGAAGCCCAGGACGTCCAGCATGACCTCGATCCCGGGCCGGAAACGGGCGCCGAGGAGCAGCGCGCCGTACCCGATGCCGCCCGCCGCGCCCGCGCCCGGCGACGCCGCGTACTCCGCCGCGCGCGGCCCGACCTCGGCCTCCAGCACCTTGGCGAAGTGGGCGAGGGCCGCGTCCAGGGTCTCCACGTCGTCCGGGGAGGCGCCCTTCTGCGGGCCGTACACCGCCGGCGCGCCCTTCGGCCCGGTCAGCGGATTGTCGACGTCGCTCGCCAGCACCAGCTCCACCGACGACAGCCGCGGGTCCAGGCCGGACAGATCGGTGCGGGCGAGCTCCACCAGCCCGCCGCCGCCCGGCGCCACCGGCTCGCCGTCCTCGTTCAGGAAGCGCGCGCCCAGCGCGGACAGCATGCCCGCGCCGCCGTCCGTCGTGGCGCTGCCACCGACGCCGAACACGATCGTCCGCGCGCCCGCGTCCAGCGCGGCCCGCAGCAGCTCGCCGGAGCCGTACGTTGAGGCGGTCAGGGGCGCGAAGACCCCGGCCGGGAGGCGCTGGAGGCCGCTCGCCTCGGCCATCTCCACGACCGCGGTCCCACCGCGCAGCGCGAACGCGGCGGTCACCTCCTGGCCCAGCGGCCCGGCGACCCGTACCTCGCGGCGCTCGAAACCGGCCGCGACCGCCGCGTCCACCGTCCCGTCGCCGCCGTCGGCCACGGGCAGCGCCTCGATGCGAAGATCCGGCACGACCCGGCGCAGCCCGGCCGTCACCCGCTCGGCGACCTGCACGGCCGTCAGCGAGCCCTTGAACTTGTCCGCGGCGATGAGCACCCGACGGGTCTCGTTCACTGCAGCGTCCGCCACCTTGCTTTCCCCTTGCTCTCCGGGCCCCGCGCACGTCAGGGCCAGTCGCGCCGCTGCGACCTTAACCGGACGAGACCTCCCTCGTCATGCCCCGACCGAAGGCTGGGAACCGGCTGGGAACACCCCGGGTAAAACGGGTAGACCCCAGCCATGACCAGCCAGCGCCCGCAGCCCGCTGACCTCCCGACCCTCGCCGACCGCATCCACGGCGGCTGGCTCGGCCGGATCGCGGGCAACATGCTCGGCAAGCCGGTGGAGCAGGGCGAGGTGTGGACCCGCGAGCGCATCGACCGCTATCTGCGTACCGCCGAGGCGCTGCCGCTCACCGACTATCTGCCCGAACCCGCCGACCCGGCCGAGACCGCCGTACTGCGTCCGGAGTGGCGGGACTGCGTGCGCGGCCGGATCCACGGCAGTGTGCGCGACGACGACGTCGACTACGCCATCCTCGGCCTGCACCTGCTGGAGACGTACGGCTTCGAATTCAGCACCGAGCAGGTCGGCGACCTGTGGCTGCTGCGGCTGCCGTATCTGCAGACCTTCACCGCGGAACGGGCCGCGTACCGCAATCTCGCCAACGGGCTGAAGCCACCGCTGACGGCGACGTACGACAACCCGTACCAGGAGTGGATCGGCGCGCTGATCCGCGCCGACGTCCACGGCTGGACCCATCCCGGAGACCCCGTGGCCGCCGCCGGGCTCGCGCGCCGGGACGCGGTGCTCTCGCACACCGGGAACGGCGTGTACGGCGCCATGTGGGCGGCCGCGCTGATCGCCGCCGCCTTCACCGCCCCCACGGTGCGGGACGCACTCGACACGGCGCTCGGCGTGATCCCGGCGAGCAGCCGGCTCGCCCGTACCGTACGGCGGGTCATGACGCTGCACGAGACACGGCTGCCCTGGGAGGAGACCCTGGCCACGCTGGCCGCGGAGACCGCCGGGCTCGGCTGGATCCACACCGTCCCGAACGCCGCCGTCCTCACCGCCGGACTGCTGTACGGCGACGGCGACTTCACCCGGACCATCGCCCTGACCGTGCGCGGCGGCCTGGACACCGACTCCAACGGGGCTACGGCGGGCTCGGTGGCCGGGGTCCTCACCGGCGCGGACGCGATCCCGGCCCAGTGGAGGGACCCGCTTCAGGACACGGTACGGAGCGCGGTGTTCGGCTTCGACTCCGTACGGATCAGTGCGCTGGCGGAACGCACCCTGCGCCTGGCGACGGCGGGCCGGTAGCCGCCCCGCGCCTGGTTACCCTTCCCCAATGACGACTCCTGACTTCGCCACGTACATCGCGAGCCTGCCCCGAGTCCTCGCCGGCGCGGCCGCGCTCTTCCGGGACACCGAAGGGCGCGTGCTGCTGGTCGAGCCCAACTACCGCGAGGGCTGGGCGCTGCCCGGCGGCACGATCGAGTCGGACGACGGGGAGACCCCGCGCCGGGGCGCGCGCCGGGAGACGCTGGAGGAGATCGGGCTCGACCGGGAGCCGGGCCGGCTGCTTGCCGTGGACTGGGTGCATGGCACGGGCCGGCCCCCGCTGGTGGCGTACCTGTACGACGGCGGAGTCCTCACCGAGGCCGAGCTGAAGGCGATCCGCCTCCAGGAGGAGGAGCTGCTGTCCTGGCGCCTGGTCCCGCGCGAGGAGATCACCGACCACCTCCCCGGCGCCCTCGGCCGCCGCGTCCTGACCGCCCTGGACGTCCTCGCGGACGGCTCCGGCACCGCGGAGCTGGAGAACGGCCACCGGGTGGCGTGACCGGCCTTTCACCGGCCGCGGTCGCGGCGGGGCGCCGGGCGTGGCTCGGCCGAAGGTGCTCAGGCCGCCATCAAGCCGTTCTCGGTGCTTGCCACGGCCGGGTGCTCGGATCGCAGTTCGAACCAGATGGTCTTGCCCGTGGCGGTCTCCGTGCTGCCCCAGGCATCGGCGAGCAGATCGAGGAGTTCCGTGCCGCGCCCGCCTTCCGCGTCGGTGTCGACGACGCTGCGCAGGGGGCCGGCGGACTCGGTGTCCTCCACCTCGCACGCCAGTCGGGAGTCACGCACCCGCAGGTTGAGCCTGAGCGGCCCGCGGGTGTGCCGCAGGGCGTTGGTGACCACCTCGCTGACCAGGAGCTCGGCGGTGTCGGCCAGGTCGGCCAAGGACCAGTCGCTCAGCTGAGCGGTCACCAGCCGTCGTGCTCGGCCCGCCGAGGTCAGTTCCCGGGGCAGGGGCCAGGAGGCGTCCCAGACGGTGGCGCGGCCACGGGGAGCGTCCAGCGGTCGTATCGGTGCGAGCGTACGGGACCAGAGGGCCCACTGCCGGGTGGCCCAGGAGAGCGCGGCGTGTGTGGCCATGGGAATCAGTCCTTCGGAGCGAGACCGTACATGTAGCAGTCGCTACACCTCAAATATAGACGTAGCGGGTGCTACGGTAAAGACATCACCAAAGGTTCTTATAAGGGACATATAGCCCGAGCTTCCCTCACCGGATTCAGGAGCCCTCATGCCGCGGCCGCCCGACCCGGCCAAACGACGCGATCTGCTCGACCGGGTTCGCGCATACGTCCTCCGCCACGGGCTGACGGACCTCTCCCTGCGGCCCCTGGCCCGTGCGCTGGGCACCAGCGACCGCATGCTCCTGTACTACTTCGGCTCCAAGGAGCGGATGGTCGCCGAGGCCCTCGCCGGCTACGAACGTCGGCCTCTTCTGCGCACCCGCGAGCTCCTGGAGGCCTTCGGCCCACCGAGGGACGCGGCGAGCCTCCGCCGCTTCATGGAGGAGGTGTGGCATCAGTTCAGCGACCCCGACGTACGTGCCTCGCTCCCCCTGTATCTCGAGGTCATGAGCGCCAGCCTGCTCCACCCGGACCGGTACGGGCCCGTCCTGCACGACATCGTCACCGAGTGGACGGACCTGCTCACCAGCGTCTTCCGCGATCTCGGCATGGACCAGGACCGGGCCCGCACCCAGGCCGCCCTGCTGGCGGACGCCTCCTTCGGCCTCGTGATCGCCCCGCTGGCGAACGGCCACTGGGACCGGGCGGACAAGGCCTTTCACGCCCTCCTCGACATCCTCGAACCCGGATGGCGGACCCAGGCGTGACGCTCGGCCCCGATATCCGCTCGCCCCGATCGCACGGGCGTCCTACTCTCGGCCCATGGACAAGCCTTTCCTTGCCCTTCTCAGCGGCGCGGGTATCTCCACCGACTCCGGAATCCCGGACTACCGCGGGCCGAACGGGCTGTGGCGGCGGGATCCGGCGGCGGAAAAGCTCGTGACGTACGAGTACTACATGGCGGACCCGGAGATCCGGCGCCGCTCGTGGCAGATGCGGCGCAAGAACCGCACGCTCAAGGCCGAGCCGAACGCCGCGCACCGGGCCGTCGCCGAGCTGGAGAAGTCCGGCATCCCGGTGCGGGTCATCACCCAGAACGTGGACGGACTGCACCAGCTCGCGGGCATGCCCGCCCGCAAGGTGCTCGAACTGCACGGCAGCGCACGCAGTGTCGTCTGCACCCGGTGCCACGCCCGCGGACCGATGGAGGACGCCCTCGCCCGCGTCGAGGCCGGCGAGGAGGACCCGGCCTGCCTGGAATGCGGCGGCATCCTCAAGTCCGCGACCGTGATGTTCGGCGAGCGCCTGGACCCGGTCGTCCTCGGCGAGGCGATGGCCATCAGCAAGGCGTGCACCCTGTTCATCGCCGTCGGCAGCAGCCTCCAGGTGCAGCCCGCCGCCGGCCTCGTCGGCATCGCCGCCGACCACGGCGCCCACCTGACCATCGTCAACGCCGAAGCGACCCCGTACGACGACCGCGCCGACGAAGTCGTACGCGAGCCGATCGGCACCGCCCTGCCCGCACTGCTCGACCGCATCCGGACCGAAAGCGGCACATAGGATCCGTGCGCCTCAGGAGGGCCTCCCCCACCAGCTACTGCTGCGGCTTGCCTTCGAGTGCCATCGCTGGAGCGGGCTAGAACAGCGCGGTGTCCCGTTCGAAGTCCAGCAGGCGGCGCTTGCGGTCGAGGCCGCCGCCGTAGCCGGTGAGGTCGCCGGACGCGCCAATGACGCGGTGGCAGGGGACGATGATGCCGATGGGGTTCTTGCCGTTGGCGAGGCCGACGGCGCGGGATGCCCCGGGGTTGCCGAGGGCGTCTGCGAGTTGGCCGTAGGTGCGGGTCTCGCCGTACGGGATGCGGGTGAGCTGTTCCCAGACGCTGCGCTGGAACGGGGTTCCCTTCAAGGCGAGTTCGAGGGTGAACTGCTTCAACTCACCCGCGAAGTAGGCCGTCAGCTGCTCCCGCGCCGCGGCGAAGGAGGGCAGGCTGTCGTCCCAGTGGCCGAAGTTCTCCTCGGGCGGGCGGTGTCGCTGGCCGGCCATGTAGAGGCCGCACAGGGTGCCGTCGGCGTCGGCGACCAGGGTGAGCGGGCCGTACGGGCTGTCGATCAGGGTGCGGGTCATCGGAGAACCTTCTTACACGGGCAGGAAGTTGATCGGGTGGCTGTCGGTCGCCCACAGGTACTGCACGGCGTACGCACGCCAGGGCCGCCATGCCTCCGCCCGGGCGGTGAGCGCGGCCGGGGTGGAGGGCAGGCCCAGCTCCCCTGCCGCGCGCCGGATGCCGAGGTCGGTGGGGAGGAAGGCGTCGGGGTCGCCGAGGGCGCGCATGGCGATGACGTCGACGGTCCACGGTCCGAAGCCGGGCAGGGCCAGGAGCCGGGCGCGGGCTTCCGCCCAGTCGGACTCGACTCCCAGGTGGAGGGTGCCCTCGGCGAGTTCGCGGACCAGGGTGGTGAACGTGGTGCGCCGGGTGCGGGGCATCGCCAGGGTCTCTGGATTCACGGCGGCGAGGGCCTCGGGGGAAGGGAAGAGATGCGTGAGGCCGCCCTCGGGGTCGTCGAGGGGTTTGCCGTGCGCGGTGACCAGGCGGGCCGCGTGGGTGCGAGCGGCCGCCGTGGAGACCTGCTGTCCGAGGACGGCGCGGACGGCGAACTCGGCCTCGTCGACCGTGCGCGGCACCCGCCGGCCGGGCGCCTTGTCGACCAGGGGCGCGAGCAGCGGGTCGGTGCGCAGCCGCTCGTCCACGGCGACAGGGTCGGCGTCCAGGTCGAGCATGCGGCGGCACCGGCTGATCGCCACGGGCAGGTCGCGCAGATCGCTCAGCGTGAGGCGGCAGGCGATGTGGTCGGGGCAGGGCGTGAGGGAGACGATCCCATGGCCGTACGGCAGGCGCAGCGTGCGCCGGTACGCGCCGGTGGGGGTACCTCCCACGCCGTTCGGGCAGTGGGGGAGCCACTCCTCGACGCCGGGTACGGCGGTGGCGGCGAGGTGGCCGAAGAGGTTGGACGGGTTGAGCGGGGCACGGAACGGCAGCCGCAGGCTCAGCACGCCCGGGGTACCGGCCCCGGACTTCGGGGCGCGGGCGCGCAACTCGCTCGGGGTCAGGGCGAACACCTCGCGGACGGTGTCGTTGAAGGTGCGGATGGAGGCGAAGCCGGCCGCGAAGGCGATCTCCGTCATGGGCAGCGGCGTGGTCTCGATGAGCAGTCGCGCGGTCTGGGCGCGCTGGGCGCGGGCGAGCGCGAGGGGGCCCGCGCCCAGCTCGGCGAGCAGCTGCCGCTCCACCTGGCGGGTGCTGTAGCCGAGCCGGTCGGCGAGTCCGGGCACGCCCTCGCGGTCCACGACGCCGTCGGCGATGAGCCGCATGGCGCGGGCCACCAGGTCGGCGCGCTGGTTCCACTCCGGGGAGCCGGGGCTGGTGTCCGGGCGGCAGCGCTTGCAGGCCCGGAACCCGGCCTGCTGGCAGGCGGCCGCGCTCGGGTAGAACGTCATGTTCTCCGGCTTGGGCGGGACGACGGGACAGCTGGGGCGGCAGTAGATCCGGGTGGTCAGGACGGCCGTGAAGAACCACCCGTCGAACCGCGCGTCCTTGGACTGCACGGCGCGTACGCAGTGCTCCCGGTCGAGGTGCGTCGCTGTCTGCATGCGTCCAGCATCGGCCACCCAGGGCGCCGACCGCTGGCGGAAATCCGACAGCAGCGTCCGCGGGCCTGGTGGGGTGCCGATCCGGGCGGGCGTGGCCGGGGAGGCATCACGACGCGTGTGTGCCGAGGGCGGCCGTCTGCCGGAACCCGGCGATCCAGTCGGCGGTGTGGCGCAGCCCGCCGAACGTGTAGAAGTGGACCTTCACCGCGCCGTGCCGCTCGGGGTCGTAGCGGTGGGCGAGCGCGTGCAGGAAGCGGTCCGGGCCGGTCGTACCCATGAGGTTGGTCAGCGAGAAGCCGTACTTGCGGGCGACGGAGGCGCTGGTGGCGACGCCGAACCGGGTGGCGTATCCGAGCAGCCGGCGTACGCCCGCCGGTCCGGGCACGCCGATGCGGACGGGCAGGTGCACGCCCCGGGCGCGGGCGGCCTCCAGCCAGCCGAGCACGGGGTCGGCGTCGAAGCCGAACTGGGTGATGACATCGCCGCCGAACCGGTGCGCCCCGATGGCCGCCGCCTTGTCGGTGAGCGCGGACCACAGCGTGCCGTCGGCTATCGCCGGGTGGCCCTCCGGGTAGCCGCTGATGCCGACGTGCCGGACGCCGTGGCGCTGGAGCAGGCCGGTGCGCAGGACGGCGAGGGCGTCCGGGTAGGGGCCCTCGGGGCGGGCGGGGTCGCCGCCGACGACGAAGACGTTCTCGGCGGTGCCGGCCTCGGCCAGCCCGGACAGGAACTCCTCCAGGGCGGCTCGGGAGGGCAGGCGGCGTGCCGAGATGTGGGGCACGGGGACGAAACCGAGCCGTTTGACCGCGCGGGCGGCCGCCAGCCGCATGCCGAGGTCCTCCCCGGCGAGGAAGGTGATGTTGATCCGGGTGCCCCGCGGGATGCTGCCTTGCGCTTCCTCCAGCCGGGGCACGTCCTTGCCGGTCATCTCCAGCGAGAAGTCGTCCAGCAGCGCGGCACCGACCGCCGGGGTGGCGGTGAGAGCGGGGTTCATCGTGCTCCTCGTACGACGGCGTTCGGGACCCCGGCCGATGATGCCACGCGGGCTGCGGGTCCGCGGCCCGGGGGTCGGCCGGTTATGGACCGGCCACCCGCACCGGCTTTGGCCCTGGTGACCGGACCACAGCCCGGGCAAGGTGGTGGCTCCCGAACCCGAGGAGGTCCCTGACCATGCGATTCCGGCACGCGGACACCATCTGGGCCAGATTTCCCGAACTGGCCTCCGGCGCGCTGTACGCCGACGGCGTCGGCGCCGGTGCGGACACCGGGCCGCGCGCCGCCGAGTACACCGCCCGCGCTCTGGCCCGGCTGTCCGGCGCCACCGAGGGCGAGTTCCCCGAGGTGCTGGCCTGGCGGCGGACGTTCAGCCGGACGGGGCTCAGGCCGACGCAGTACCGGTGCGCCGCGGAGTCGCTGCTGCGGCGGCTGCGGAAGGAGGGCGCGCTGCCGCGCATCCATCCGCTGGTCGACCTGTGCAACGCGCTGTCCGTGGCGTACGCGATCCCGGTGGCGGTCCTCGACGTCGACCGGATCTCCGGGCCGCTGCTGGAGGTGCGGCCGGCCGGCGGCGACGAGGCGTACACGGCGTTCGGCGGCGGCGTGGAGCATCCCGCGCCCGGCGAGGTGACCTTCGTCGACTCCGCCGGACGCGCGCACGCACGGCGCTGGACCCACCGGCAGAGCGGCCACTCGGCGGTCGGCGAGCACACCCACCGGGTGCTGGTGGTGGCGGAGGCCATGCACGACGGCGGCGCGGAGATCGTGCCCGAGCTGCTGAAGGCGGCCGAGGCCGAGGTGGCGGCCCACTGGGGGATCGGCACCAAGACGGCCACACTCACCCGGGCCGCGCCGGACTTCGTCTTCGGCGGCTGAACCCGGCGCATGACAGCATGAGCACGGTGGACGAGGAGCGAGGGGTGCCGGCCGGCGCGGGTGAACTCCGTGGTCGTGGCTCGGACTTCCTGCAGCTGGCGGCCGGTGATGTGCCTGTCGGCGGGAAGGCCGAGTGGCTGGCCGGACGGCTGCGGCAGGCGATAGCGGACGGCCGCCTGGCGGTGGGCAGCAGGCTCCCGCCCACCCGGGTGCTGGCCACCGAACTCCATGTGTCCCGAGGGGTGATCACCGAGGCCTACCGCCGGCTCGCCGAGGACGGCCATCTGGAGGGCCGCCGCCGCGGGGGCACGGTGGTGGTGGCAGCGCCGTTCGCCGCGGCACGGGGCGTCCGCCGGGGCGGGGGACCAGGACGCGAGGAGTCTCGGAAGGCCAGAGAGGATGCGGCACTCGTCAGCCCCGGCGCAGAGTGCCCGCCGGCGACCCCTCGCGCACCCCGCCCCCCGCAACCAGCCGCCGGCCGCACCTCCCCCACGAGCCCTGAGCGCCCCACAGGCCCCACCACACCCGCGACCCCGTTCCTGCGGCCCCCGGGTGCCGACGTCTTCGACGCCTTGCGGGAGGTGCCGGCCGCCGTCGATCTCACTCCCGGGCGGCCCGACCTCGCCGCCTTTCCGCGTACCGCCTGGCTGCGCGCCGAGCGTGCCGTGCTCGCGGAGCTGTCCGCCGAGCACCTCGGCTACGGCGACCCCCGTGGCGCTCCCGCGCTGCGGCGGGCCGTGGCCGACTGGCTCGCGCGGATGCGGGGCGTACGGGTGGAGCCGGACGAGGTGCTGATCGTGGCGGGCACCGCCCAGGCGCTCACGCTGCTGCACCAGGTGCTGCGGGCGGACGGCATCGACGCCGTCGCGGTGGAGGACCCCGGCTCGCTCGGCGGCCGCCAGCATCTGCGCAACGGGGGCCTCGGCACCCCGCCGGTGCCGGTCGACGGGGACGGGGTGCGGGTGGACGCGTTGCGCGCGACCGGTGCCCGCGCGGTGCTGCTCACGCCGGCCCACCAGTTCCCGACCGGCGTGGTGACCAGCGGCGAGCGCCGGCGTGAGCTGCTGGGCTGGGCCCGGGACGGCGGGCTGATCCTGGAGGACGACTACGACGCGGAGCACCGCTACGACCGGCCGCCGGTCCCCGCGCTGCGGGCGCTGCTGGCCGACCGGGTGTGCTACATGGGCAGCGTGTCGAAGCTGCTCGCTCCGGCGTTGCGCATCGGCTGGCTGGTGGTCCCGCCCCGCTATCGCACGAGCCTGGTCGACGCCAAGCGGTTCAACGACCTGGGCAACGCGGTGCTGCCGCAGCTGGTGCTCGCCCGGCTGATGGAGTCCGGTGGACTGGAGCGGCAACTGCGGCTGCTGCGGCGGCGGCACCGCGACCGCCGCGACGCGATGATCGCCGCACTCGCCGAGCATCTGCCCGGTGGGACCGTGCACGGCGCCGCGGCGGGCCTGCATCTGACGGTCACGTACACCGCGGACGTGCCCGACACCGAGCTCGCCGCCGCCGCGCTGGGCCGGGGCGTGAAGTGCCAACCCCTGTCCTGGCACCGGCAGTTGCCCGGCCCGCCCGGTCTCGTCCTCGGCTACGCGGCCGCCGCGCCGGGAGTCATCGCCGAGGGAGTGGCGCTGCTCGGCAGGACCCTGCGTCAGCTGTCCTGACGGCTACTCCTGGCCGTGCGCATCCCCAACGGCCGTGCTGATCAGCCGACTTGGCGGGCGAACGCCTCGTACGCCCGCTCGTCGAAGAGCACGAAGCGCACCTCCTCGACCGCCGTCGCCGTGTTCCGCACGGTCTCCACGGCGATCCGTGCCGCGTCCTGCATCGGCCACCGGTACACGCCCGTGGAGACGGCCGGGAACGCGACCGTGCGGGCGCCGAGTTCGTCGGCGGTCCTCAAGGACTCGCGGTAGCAGGAGGCGAGCAGATCGGAGCGGTCCTCGCTCTCGCTGTACACCGGGCCCACCGTGTGGATGACCCAGCGCGCGTCGAGTTCACCCGCCGTGGTGGCGACCGCCTGGCCGGTGGGCAGGCCCTTGCCGTACCGGGAGGCGCGCAGGGCGCGGCATTCCTCCAGGATGGCGGGGCCGCCGCGCCGGTGGATCGCGCCGTCGACTCCGCCGCCGCCGAGGAGGGAGGAGTTGGCCGCGTTGACGATCGCGTCGGCGCTCTCCCGGGTGATGTCGCCCTGGACGAGGGTGATGGTGGTCATGTCTGCTGCCTCAGTCTTCGCCATACGGCCTTGGCCGCGTTGTGCCCCGACATACCGTGCACGCCGGGTCCCGGCGGGGTGGCCGAGGAGCAGATGAAGACGGCCGGATGAGGGGTGTGGTACGGGAACAGGGACAGTCTGGGGCGCAGCAGCAGCTGGAGTCCGGACGCCGCGCCGCAGGCGATGTCGCCGCCGACGTAGTTGGCGTTGTGGGCGGCCAGCTCGGCGGGGCCGGCGACGGCGCGGGCGAGCACGCGGTCGCGGAACCCGGGGGCGAAGCGCTCCAGTTGGCGCTCCATGGCGTCGGTGAGGTCGCCGGACCAGCCGTTCGGGACATGGCCGTACGCCCAGAAGACCTGCTTGCCCTGGGGGGCGCGGGTCGGGTCGACGATGCTGGGCTGCACGGTGATCAGGAACGGCCGGCCTGGGGCGCGGCCCTCGCGGGAGGCGGCGCGCAGGGCGGTGGAGATCTCGCCCTTGCTCGCGCCGATCTGCACGGTCGTGGCGGCGCGGGCCTCGGGCGCGGTCCAGGGCACGGGGCCGTCCAGCGCATAGTCGATCTTGAAGACGCTCGGGCCGTAGCGGTAGTGCGCGTAGTGGTTCCCGAAGCCGGCGATGCGGGCCAGCGCGGTGGGCGAGGTGTCGAAGACGTACGCCCGCGCGGGGGGCAGGTCGTCCAGGCGCTTGACCTCGTAGTCGGTGTGCACGGCGCCGCCGAGGTCCTTGAGGTAGTCGGCGAGGGCGTCGGAAATGGCCTGGGAGCCGCCGCGGGGCACCGGCCAGCCGCGGGCGTGGGCGGCCAGGGCGAAGACCAGGCCGATGGCGCCGGTGGCCAGGCCGCTGAGCGGCGCGATCACATGGGCGACCAGGCCGGCGAACAACGCCTTGGCCCGCTCGTCCTTGAAACGGCGCAGCAGCCAGGTGGACGGCGGCAGCCCGGCCAGGCCGAAGCGGGCCAGGGTGACGGGGTCGCGTGGGAGGGCGGTCAGCGGCAGGGACATGAAGTCCCGTACGAGAGTGTCCCAGTGGGCGAGGAACGGCTCGACCAGTCTGCGGTACGCGCCCGCGTCCCGGGGGCCGAAGGAGGCGGCCGTCTCGGCCACCGAGCGGGACAGCACGGCCGCGGTGCCGTCGGGGAAGGGATGCGCCATCGGCAGCTCGGAGTGCAGCCACTGCAGGCCGTAGCGGTCGAGGGGCAGGGCGCGGAACGCCGGTGAGTTGATGCCCAGGGGGTGGGCGGCCGAGCACGGGTCGTGCCGGAAGCCGGGCAGGGTCAGTTCCTCGGTGCGGGCGCCGCCGCCCACGGTGGACTTCGCCTCGAACAGCGCGACGGAGAAGCCTCGGCGGGCCAGCTCCACGGCAGCGGTCAGTCCGTTCGGCCCCGCACCCACCACGACCGCATCGAGCATCGACGGCACCTTCGGACCCCTTCGTCAGCCGATGGCCACTCGGGGTCAGGATATGCCGCGGGAATGACATTCCCTCGGGCCGGGTGGCCGGGCGGACCGGCAGACGGAGCCCGGCGGGATTCCGCCGGTCGGATTCAGGCCACCGTGCGCAGCAGGTCGGCCACCCGGCGGGCGGTCGTGGTGTCCCGGGCCGCGGTGAAGGGCAGGGCGTTGCCGCCGGTCACCCGGAACGGTTCGCCGGCGCGGGTGAGGTGCGTGCCGCCCGCCTCCTCGACGAGAAGCAGCCCGGCCGCGTGGTCCCAGGCCGCCTCCCAGGAGAACGCGACGGCGTCCAACTCCCCCCGGGCTATGGCGAGATACTCCAGGCCCGCCGAACCGCAGGGGCGGGGGGCGAGGCCGTCGGTCCACAGGACGCTCAGCGCGCGCTTCTGCTCGTCGGTGGTGTAGTCCGGGTGGGACGTGGCGACGACGAGGTCGCGGCCGGGCGCGGGCGGGCCCGCGAACAGCCGCTCGCCGTCGAGGAAGGCGCCCTGACCACGGACCGCGGT
Source organism: Streptomyces sp. NPDC002076 (assembly GCF_053593835.1). Taxonomy (NCBI): domain Bacteria; kingdom Bacillati; phylum Actinomycetota; class Actinomycetes; order Kitasatosporales; family Streptomycetaceae; genus Streptomyces; species Streptomyces sp. NPDC002076. Next base: position 42,968 of record NZ_JBSFDI010000009.1, on the reverse strand, counting down.
GGCGAGCTGGTCGCGCGCCGCGGCATAGGTCCAGGAGGCGAGGACGACGCCCCGCTGGACGAGGGCGACCAGGGTGCAGAACCCGTCGTCGCCGTGCACGAACTGGCGGGTGCCGTCGACCGGGTCGACGATCCAGACCGGCGCGTCGCCCTGGAGCGCCGCGTAGGTGGCCGGGTCGGCGTGCACGGCCTCCTCGCCGACCACGACCGAGCCGGGCAGCAGGGCGCCGAGGTCCGCGGTGAGCCGCAGCTCGGCGAGCCGGTCGGCGTCCGTCACCAGGTCGTGCGGGCCGCTCTTCTGGTCCACCTCGTGCTCGGCGAGGCGGCGGAAGCGGGGCAGGATCTCGGCCGCGGCGGCCTTGCGGACCGCTTCCTCCACGTCGGCCGAGCAGCGGGCGAGAAACTCTTCGATGGTTTCCGTCATTGCTTCGATCATGCCTCCATGAGAGCACGTCCCTCTGACAATCCCCGCCCGCCCGGTGCACAGCGGGTGGAATCGGGATGAAGAACAGGTTCCGGATGATCAGTCAGCGGCCGACGGCGTACCCCTGCATCCCGCGCGGGTTCGCCGCCGCCGAGAGCACGCCGGTCTCCGGGTCCCGGGCCACCGCACACAGGCGCCCCTCGGACCAGGCGGGGCCGACGGTGACGTCGTGGCCGCGCCGCCGCAGCTCCTCGATCACGTCCGCGTCCATGCGGGACTCGACGGTCACGCTCCCGGGGCGGCGGCCGCGCGGGTGGAAGGAGCTGAGGAAGCTGTCGTTGTGCCAGTTCGGGGCGTCGATCGCGCCCTGGAGGTCGAGGCCGCCGCGTACCGGGGCGCGCAGGGCGGCGGCGAGGAAGAAGTGCAGCTGCCACTGGTCCTGCTGGTCGCCACCGGGCGTGCCGAACGCCAGGACCGGCACGCCGTCGCGGAGCGCGAGGGACGGGGTGAGGGTGGTGCGCGGGCGGCGGCCCGGAGTGAGGGAGTTCGGGTGGCCCTCCTCCAGCCAGGTCATCTGCAGGCGCGTGCCGAGCGGGAAGCCCAGCTCGGGCACGACCGGGTTGGACTGCAGCCAGCCGCCGCTGGGCGTGGCGGCGATCATGTTGCCCCAGCGGTCGACGACGTCCAGATGGCAGGTGTCGCCACGGGTCGTGCCGTCGGCGGCCACCTGCGGGTCGCCGGGGAACTCGGCGACCGTCGGCTCACCGGCGCCCATCGGGTCGAAGCCGCGGTCCTTGCCGGTCTCCACGCGCGCGTACACCTGCGCCGGGAGCCGCGGGGTGCGCCCGCCGGGGCTGCCGGGCCGCAGCTCGAAGGAGGCCTTGGCACCGACCAGGGCCCGCCGCCCGGCGTTGTAGCCGTCCGACAGCAGCTCGGCGACCGGCACCTCGGCCGCGTCTCCGTACCAGGCCTCGCGGTCGGCCATGGCGAGCTTGCAGCCCTCGATCAGCAGGTGGACGTACTCGGCGGAGCCGTAGGCGGGCAGCTCGGGCGGGAGCAGGGCGAGCTGCTGCAGGAGGGCGGGGCCCTGGCTCCAGGGGCCGGCCTTGCACACGGTCCAGCCGTTCCAGTCGTAGGTCACCGGGGTCTCGTAGGTGGCCGACCAGCCGGCGAGGTCGGACTCGGTGAGCGTGCCGGTGTGCCGTGCGCCGCTGGTGTCCATGGTGGGCCGCCGGGACTGCCGTACCAGCGCCTCGGCGATGAACCCGGAGCGCCACACCTCGCGGGCCGCGTCGATCCGGGCCTCCCGGTCGCCGCTGCCCGCGGTCTCCGCGAGCAGCCGCTTCCAGGTCGCGGCGAGGGCGGGGTTGCGGAAGAGCTCACCGGGCCGGGGCGCCCGGCCGCCGGGCAGGTACACCTCGGCCGACGAGGTCCATTCGGTCGCGAACAGCTCCCGTACGGCGTCCACGGTCGCGCCGAGCTTCTCCACGGGCGCGTGCCCGTGCTCGGCGTAGCCGATGGCGTACTTCAGCACGTCCTCCAAGGACCTGGTGCCGTGGTCGCGCAGGAGCAGCAGCCAGGCGTCGAAGGCGCCGGGCACGGCGGCCGCGAGCGGTCCGGTGCCGGGTACGAGGTCCAGCCCGAGCCCCCGGTAGTGGGCGACGGTGGCACCGGCCGGGGCGACCCCCTGGCCGCACAGCACCTGCACCTCGCCGCCCGCCGCGGCGAGCAGGATCGGTACCTCGCCCGCGGGCCCGTTGAGATGCGGCTCCACCACGTGCAGCACGAACGCGCCCGCCACGGCGGCGTCGAAGGCGTTGCCACCGTCCTCCAGGACCGCCATCGCCGACTGGGAGGCCAGCCAGTGGGTGGAGGACACCATGCCGAAGGTGCCCTGCAGGGTGGGCCGGGTGGTGAACACGGCAGACGCCTCCTCGGCTCGGGTACCTCGTCCGGGTGATCGTACGAGCGTGATCGCGGTCCGGGGAACACGGCGACGACCTGCGCCGTTGATCTCGTGCGGGAGGCGGCAGGGACGGAGGCCCAGGCAGTGCACGGTGAGTACAAGGTGCCCGGCGGCAAGCTCGTCGTCGTGGACGTGGACGTCGAGGACGGCGTGCTGCGGCACGTGCGCGTGTCGGGCGACTTCTTCCTGGAGCCGGACGAGGCGCTGGACGCGGTGGACCGTGCGCTGGAGGGCGCCCCGGCGGACACCGACGCGGCGGGCCTGGCCGCCCGGATCGAGGGGGCGCTGCCCGCGGGGACGGTGATGTACGGCCTCACGTCGGAGGGCGTGGCGATCGCGGTGCGGCGCGCGCTCGCGCACGCCACGGACTGGACCGACTACGACTGGCAGCTGATCCACGAGGGCCCGCAGCCGCCCGCGCTGCACATGGCGCTGGACGAGGTGCTGACCGCCGAGGTCGCCGCGGGCCGGCGGCCGCCGACGCTGCGGGTGTGGGAGTGGGGCGCCCCGGCGGTGATCATCGGCAGCTTCCAGTCGCTGCGCAACGAGGTGGACCCGGAGGGCGCCGCGCGGCACGGCATCGAGGTGGTGCGACGGATCTCCGGCGGTGGCGCGATGTTCGTGGAGCCCGGCAACACGATCACCTACTCGCTGTCGGTGCCCGAGTCCCTCGTCCACGGCCTGTCCTTCCAGGACAGCTATGCCTACCTGGACGACTGGGTGCTGGGCGCCCTCGGGGAGATGGGCATCCGGGCCTGGTACCAGCCGCTGAACGACATCGCGACCGACCAGGGCAAGATCGCGGGTGCGGCACAGAAGCGGATCGTCGGACCCGGCGGGGGCCCGGGCGCCGTACTGCACCACGTGACCATGTCGTACGACATCGACGCCGACAAGATGGTCGAGGTGCTGCGCATCGGGCGGGAGAAGCTGTCCGACAAGGGGACGAGATCCGCGAAGAAGCGGGTCGATCCCCTGCGGCGGCAGACCGGTCTGCCGCGTGAGGCGGTCATCGACCGGATGATCGAGTCGTTCCGCGTGCGGTACGGCCTGGCGCCGGGCAAGATCACGGACGAGGAGCTGGCGCGCGCGGAGGAGCTGGCCCGGGCCAAGTTCACGTCGGCGGAGTGGACCGCTCGGGTCCCCTAGCCACCGCGCAGGCCGGACGCCCTGGTTCAGCAACGGGTCAAGCGCTGTCATGCCGTCGGCCAAGCGGGCGTATGGGTTCCGTGTACGGCCGACACCAGGTCACGACATGGCCGGATTTGCCCTCTTGCCCGCTGGCTAACGTAGTCGCGCCCGATCGGCCACGCACGCACGGGGAAGAGGTGACGGCGATGGGGGCGCCGATACGTTCACGACTGCTCGATTTCGCTGAGCCGGATCCGCCCGGGACCGGCCTTCCGCAGCACACTCCGCAGTCGCTCCGCTCGGCGCTGCGGGACCTCGTGGAGGCCGCGCCGCCCCCGCGCACGGCCACGGACGACCGGCCCGGCCCGAAGCCCGGGGTGCCCGCGTACCACACTCCGGTGTGCGTGCCGGCACATCCGCGGTCCGTCACCGGCACCGGCACCGACGGCCGCCCCGCGCGCGTGCCCTTCATCGTCCTCGAACTCTTTGAGCACCCCGCACACGGCACCGTGGCGTTCGCGTTCACCTCGCCGGCCAGGCTGGTGCAGGCCCTCGGCGAGTCCCAACCGTGGGTCGCCGCCTCCCTCGGCCCGCTGGCCGAGGGCGTGCGCGAGCAGGGTGTCACGGTCCTGCTGGACCCCCGGGTCGCGCCCGGGGAACCCAATTGGCGGCCTGCCGACCTGGCCGCCCATGTGCGGGAGGTGCGCCGGTGAGCGACTTCAAGGCGGTCTACGACGACCTCGCCGCCATGGCGAAGACCTTCCACGACCAGGCCGGCGACTACCGCAAGCTGCACCCCGACGTGGCACCGCCGGTCGTCAGCGGCGGCGACCCCGGCCTCGACTCGGCCATCAAGGAGGTCGCGGACCTCATCATCGCGCTGCACACCGGCATGGCCGACCGGCTCGACGACCACGGGGACAAGGTCGCCTACGCGCGGGACTCCTTCCACCGGCACGACGTGGACGTCCACGGCGTCTTCGAAGACCTGATCAAGTGAGAGCCGATGAGTGACAGCTGGGTCGGCGGCGACATCGGCGGTCTGCGCACGATGGCCGAGACGTACAAGAACGCCAAGGACAAACTCGACGGCGTGGTCAAGCCGCTCGGCAGCGCCGTCGACAAACTGGTCGGCGACGCCGGCTGGCAGGGCGAGGCGGCCGAGAGCTTCCGCGGCAAGTGGAGCGAGGACGCGCTGGCCGCCGGCGGCTTCGCCGAACTGGTGCACGCGGCGGGCGAGATCCTCGAGACCCTCGCGGGCGCGCTGTCCACGTGCGAGTCGTCCCTGCAGAACGCACAGCACATCGCGGCCGGCAAGGGCGTGCCGACGGACGCCGAGGGCGCGCCGCTGCCGGTCATGACGGCGAATCCGCCGAGCGCGGACGACCAGAAGACCATCTCGGCGATGAACGACTACGCCACGGCGCGCGACGAGATCCTGCACACCGCCCAGCACGCACGACTGGTGGCGGCGAAGGACTTGCAGGGGCTGTACGACAAGGTGACGTCGAAGGACGACTCGGTGTCCCCGGGAGACAAGGTCACCCTGTACGACGCGCTGCGCGGCCTGTACGCGTACGACGCCGAGGACGCCCGCGCCGGGGGTATCGAGGCCCGCCGGCACATCGACGCGGCCAGGGCCGAGGCACAGGCGGCCAAGAAGCAACTCCGCGATGAGCGCAAGGTGTTCCAGCAGCAGGGTCGCAAGTTGCCGGACGATCTTCCGGCCAAGAGTGCCTACCGCGACGCGGTCACCAAGGTGGACTCGCTGGAGGCGGACATCGCGCGTGCCGACAACGGCAGCACCGCGTTGCCGTACGACCGTGCGCTGAACGTCAAGCTGGCGGACGCCGCGGACGCGCTGCGCATGGGCAAGGGGCTGGAAGCCCTGCCGGACGTCCTCAAGGAGTTGCCTGTTCTGGATGTCGTGGCAGCCGGCGCCTGCGGCGTCCTGGAGGCTTCCGACGACCATGACAAGGGCTGGTCCTGGCAGCACTCGGTCGCTGTCGACGAAGGCGCGAACCTGGGTGGCCTGGCCGCAGGAGCGGCCGTCACAGCAGGTATCGTGGCCACCGCTCCCATCGACCTGACCGCGGGCACCGTGGCTGCGGTCGGGGTCGGCTCGGTGATCATCGCGACCTCCGTTCTCGACCACACCTTCCACGAGCACTGGAGCGAGGACATCCACGATCACGGGGTGGTCGGTGGGGTGCTGACCGGGGCCGGACACGTGGCCTCCGCGACCGTCGATGACGGGAAACGACTGGTGAAGGACGTCTGGCATGGTGTCACGAGCATCTTCTGAAGCACCGGCCGGAGGACTTCCTGTCGACGTCCCCAAGCTTCCGGGCCTCGGCACCACCTGGTACGAACGCGGCACACGCTACTGGCTCCGCCGCGTCTTGACGGCCGCCAACATGCTCGTCGCCGCCGCCATCGTGTGCTTCATGGCGGTGGCCTTCTACTCGGGGTTCCGCGACCTCCTGCCGTCTGACGCGCGTGTGGTGTGGGACGGCGTGCAGGTGGCCGCGTCCGTCGTGACCTTGGCGTGGGGCTGGGTGTCGCAGCGCAGGGGCCACCGCGAGGCACTTCTGAATCCCCCTGCTCCCGGCGAAAGCATCCGGGCCAAACGCGACCGCGCCAGGCGTGTCCCGGGCTTGATCGCCGTGGGCCGTGGGCTCATGCTGCTCGCTGCTCCTGTCATGCCGGCGTTCGCCGCATGGTGCGTCGGCTGGTTCGCCGCCGCGATCGCCGTCCGGGAGTACCCCAGCGAAGTCGGCGCCCGCCGCTGGCTGGAGGAGCACCGGTCCGGAGCATGACGACAACTTCGACGCCCGTCGGCATCCCGTCCCTGCCGGGGCTCGGCACCACGTGGTACGAGCGCGGTCCGCGCTACTGGCTGCGCCGCGCCCTCGGCGCCACGCTGTGGCTGGCGGTGCTGGCCTTCTGCGTCTACATCGCGCTCGTCCTGTACGCAAGCTTCCGCGGCGCCCTGCCGCCGGCGGTCCGCCCGGTGTGGGACTGGGCGCAGGCGGCGGCGTCCGTCGTGGCCCTGGTGTGGGGCTGGCTGGTGCAGCGCCGGGACCACCGCGGGAAGCTCCTGGACCCGCCTGCCCCCGACGCGTTCCGTGCCGCCAAGCGGGACGAGCGCCGCCGCTCCACCGGTGCGGCCCTCGCCGCTCGTGCCCTCTGGCTGATCGCCGCACCCGTCCTGCCCGCACTGGCCGCCTGGGCCGTCGGCTGGTCGGTCGCCGCCTTCACCGTCCGCGAGTACCCCAGCGAAGTCGGCGCGCGCCGCCGGCTTGAGGTGCAAAAAGGGGGCAGAACGGTACGCCGTGAGTCCACGGCCGTGACCGCCCGGGCACACAGCGGAGTTCCTACTTCCGCCCCACAGGGAGTCGTGTGACACTGGCGTCCCATGTCCACCAAACGGACCCTTCCGTAGCCCTCCCCCACACGAGAAGTGAGCCGTGCGTTCCCTTCCTCTGCCGCTCGCCCTCACCGCGCGGATCTCGCCGGTCGCGGTTCTCGCCTGTGCCGGCTGGGCGCTGACGTCCGGCCCGGCCGCGCCGTCGGCTTCCGCCGGGCACCAGACGACCCAGCAGACGTCCACCCAGTCCTCGTCGTCCTCCTCCGACCCGTCGTCCACCGCGACGGCGAAGGCGTACAGCGCCGCGCCCTCCCCCTGCACCAGTGTGCCCGCGGCGACCGTCAAGTCCCTGGTGCCGGGGGCGAAGACGACCGGCAAGGAGATCCCCTCGACCGACACCAAGCTGCGCCGCACCTGCTCCTGGAACGCACTTCAGGGGTACGACTACCGCTGGCTCGACGTGTCCTTCGAGATCAGCGGGTCGGACCAGGAGGCCACGCAGGAGTACCAGCAGAGGGTGAAGGAGAAGAGCGGCGGCGGGGAGGTGCCCGGGCTCGGGAACAGCGCCTACTCCGTCGTCAACCTCACCACGCAGGACAAGCAGCAGACGCGCGAGGGCGTGGTGATGGTCCGGGTGTCCAACGCCCTGGTGATCGTCACCTACAACGGCAGCAACTTCGACACGAAGAAGGCGCCCGGCACGGACGAGATCAACAAGGGGGCCATCCAGGCGGCGCGGGCCGCGGTGGGCGCGCTCGGGGGCGGGCAGTCGCAGACCGGCTGACCGCCCCCGGACTCCCTTACGCGTAGGCCCCCTTGCGGCCGGTCAGCAGCGTGAGGGCCAGGTACAGGACCAGGGACGTGCCGAGGCCCACGGCCCAACCGTAGTCGGCGAGGGAGGACAGGGCGGGGATGGGGCGGCCGTCGATCAGGGGTTTGAAGCTGGCGCCGCCGATCGCCAGGACGCCGCCGGACAGGAAGGCCACGACCGCGCGCCAGTTCCAGCCGCCCGCGTACCAGTAGCGGCCACCGGTGCGGTACAGGTCGGCGAGGTCCAGGCGGGTACGGCGCAGCAGCCAGTAGTCGGCGACGAGGATGCCCGCGACGGTGCCGAGCAGACCGCCGACCAGGCCGAGCCAGGTGAAGATGTAGCCCTGCGGGTCGGAGTACAGCTTCCAGGGGAAGATCAGGACGGCGAGGGCCGCGGTGATCAGGGCCCCGGCGCGGAAACTCACCTTCCGCGGCGCCACGTTGGAGAAGTCGAAGGCCGGCGAGACCAGGTTGGCCGCGATGTTCACGGACAGGGTGGCCACCAGGACCGTCACGAGTGCGTAGAGCAGTCCGACCACGTTGTCCGTCTTCGCCGCCAGCTGGACCGGGTCCCAGACCGGCCGGCCGTACACCGCCTGGGAGCCGGAGGTGACCAGGACGGACAGGAAGGCGAAGAGGGTCATCGTCGTCGGCAGGCCGAGGGCCTGGCCCCAGGTCTGGGCCCGCTGGCTTCTGCCGTAGCGGGTGAAGTCCGGGATGTTCAGCGACAGCGTCGACCAAAAGCCGATCATGCCCATCAACGAGGGCCAGAAGATCTTCCAGAAGCCGCCGCCCCAGCCGAGCTTGGAGGGCTGGTCGAACAGCGGGCCGACCCCGCCGGCCTTGCTGCTCATCCACCACAGCATCACGAACGCGCCGACGAGCACGAAGGGCGCGGCCCAGTTCTCGAAGCGGCGGATGGTGTCCATGCCGCGGTAGATGATCGCGACCTGGATCACCCAGAAGATCGCGAAGGACAGCCACATGGTCCAGGCGTAGCCGCCGATGTGCGCCGCGTTCGACCAGCTGTCGCCGATCAGCTTTCCGGCAAGGAAGTAGATCGCCTCGCCGCCGATCCAGGTCTGGATGCCGAACCAGCCGCACGCCACCAACGCCCGTACGACGGCGGGCAGGTTGGCGCCGCGCACGCCGAACGAGGCGCGGGCGAAGACGGGGAAGGGGATGCCGTACTTGGGGCCGGCGTGTCCGGTCAGCAGCATCGGCACCAGCACGATCAGGTTGGCGAGGGCGATGGTGAACACCGCCTGCTTCCAGTCCATGCCGACGGCGATCAGCCCGGAGGCCAGCGTCCAGGAGGCCGTGTTGTGGGCCATGCCGACCCACAGGGCGGAGAAGTTGTACGTGGTCCAGGTGCGCCTTACGGCAGGGACCGGGAGCAGGTCCTCGTTGGCGTAGGGACCACTGGGCGGCGGGGTGCCAGGAGCGAGTTCCACGCGCCCGTCGGGGAGGGTGACTTGGCCGGACAGGGGTATGGCCGTGGGAGCGGTGTCGGTCATGGGCTGGCCAATCGGGGTGAGGTGGGTCGGGAGTGGCCGTGCGGGCACCAGCCCCCTCCCCGGGGCGGGGAGGGGAGACCAAGTGGGGCGTGGGGGGTTGAACTCGAAGGGGCGGATCAGGAATTGACGGCCGGGATCACCTTCGTGCCGTAGGCGTCGATGGTGGCCTCCTGCGCATCGTGCATGTCGTACACCGCGAACTGGTCGACGCCCAGGGCGCGGAGCGCGGTCAGCTTCTCGATGTGCTTCTCGGCCGGCCCGATGACGCAGAACCGGTCGACGATCTCGTCGGGCACGAACTGGGTGTCCGGGTTGCCGCTGCGCCCGTGGTGGGCGTAGTCGTAGCCCTGTCGTGCCTTGATGTAGTCGGTGAGTGCTTCGGGGACCTGGGCCGAGTGCTCGCCGTACTTGGCGACCAGGTCGGCGACATGGTTGCCGACCATGCCGCCGAACCAGCGGCACTGCTCACGGGCGTGGGCGAGGGCCTCCGGCGAGTCGTCGGCGGTGACGTACGCGGGGGCCGCCACGCAGATGGTGACCTCGGACGGGTCGCGTCCGGCGGCCGCCGCCGCGTCCTTGACGGCCTTCACCATGTACTCGGTCAGATACAGGTCGGACAGCTGGAGGATGAACCCGTCGGCCTCCTCGCCGGTCATCTTCAGCGCCTTGGGGCCGTACGCGGCCATCCAGACGGGCAGCTCGGCGCCCGGCTTGATCCACGGGAACTTCACGACCGTGCCGCCGCCGAGGTCGGCGGCCTCGCCCCGGCCGAGGGCCCGGATGACCTTCATCGCCTCGCTGATGCGCGCGAGGGTGTTGGGTTTACGGCCCGCGACCCGCATCGCCGAGTCGCCGCGGCCGATGCCGCAGACGGTGCGGTTGCCAAACATGTCGTTGAGGGTGGCGAAGGTGGAGGCGGTGACCTCCCAGGTGCGGGTGCCCGGGTTGGTGACCATCGGGCCGACCTTCAGCTTCGAGGTGTTGGCCAGGATCTGGCTGTAGATCACGAACGGCTCCTGCCAGAGCACGGCGGAGTCGAACGTCCAGCCGTACCTGAACCCGTTGCGCTCGGCCCTTTTCATCAGGCTGATGACGCGGGAGGCCGGCGGGTCAGTCTGCAGGACGAGTCCGAAGTCCATAGTGCGCCACTCCTAGTTGAGGTACTGACAGGTGGAGCGCGGGGTGAAGGCGCCGTGCCCGGCGCGCCCGGTGTACTCGCGCTCGGTGATGACCGGCTCGCCGCGCGAGAGCACGGTCTCGACCCGGCCGGTGGTGCGCTTGCCCTCGTAGGCCGAGTAGTCGACGTTCATGTGGTGGGTCTCGGCCGACATGACCTGCTCGGCGTGCGGGTCGTAGATCACGATGTCGGCGTCGGCGCCCGGGGCGATGGTGCCCTTCTTCGGGTACAGCCCGAACATCCGGGCCGGGGTCGCGCAGGCGATCTCGATCCAGCGCCGGCGGGAGATGTGCCCGTCGACGACGGCCTGATGCAGCAGGTCCATACGGTTCTCCACGCCCGGCAGGCCGTTGGGGATCTTGGAGAAGTCGCCGCGGCCCAGTTCCTTCTGGCCGGTGAAGCAGAACGGGCAGTGGTCGGTGGAGACGACCTGGAGGTCGTTGGTGCGCAGTCCCTTCCAGAGCGCGGCCTGGTGCTCCTTCGGCCTCAGCGGCGTGCTGCACACGTACTTGGCGCCCTCGAAGTCCGGCTCGGCGAGGTTGTCGGTGGAAAGGAACAGATACTGCGGGCAGGTCTCGCCGAAGACGTTCAGCCCCTCGTCCCGGGCCCGCGCCAGCTCGGCCACCGCCTCCATGGCCGAGACGTGGACGACGTACAGCGGGGCGCCCGCGACCTGGGCGAGCCGGATGGCGCGGTGGGTGGCCTCGGCCTCCAGCAGGGCCTTGCGGACCTCGCCGTGGTAGCGCGGGTCGGTCTCGCCGCGGGCGAGGGCCTGCTCGACCAGGACGTCGATGGCGATGCCGTTCTCGGCGTGCATCATGATCAGCCCGCCGTTCTCGGCGGAACGCTGCATGGCGCGCAGGATCTGACCGTCGTCGCTGTAGAAGACGCCGGGGTAGGCCATGAACTGCTTGAAGGAGGTCACGCCTTCCTCGATCAGCAGGTCCATCTCCTTGAGGGTCTCCTGGTTCACATCGGAGACGATCATGTGGAAGGCGTAGTCGATCGCGCAGTTGCCCTCGGCCTTGGCGTGCCAGGTGTCCAGGCCCTCGCGCAGGGTGTGGCCGACGCTCTGCACCGCGAAGTCGACGATCGTCGTCGTACCGCCCCAGGCGGCGGCCCTGGTGCCGGTCTCGAAGGTGTCGGAGGCGAAGGTGCCGCCGAACGGCAGCTCCATGTGGGTGTGCGCGTCCACGCCGCCCGGGATGACGTACTTGCCGGTGGCGTCGATGACCCGGTCGGCGGTGAACGCCTCGGCGGCGGGGGTGCCGGAGGCGGCGAGGGCGGCGACGCGGCCGTCCTCGATCAGGACGTCGGCGTGGATCTCGTCCGACGCGGTGATGACGAGTCCACCACGGATGACGGTACGGCTGCTCATGCTGCTCCCTCGGTCAACAGTGCTGCGGTCAGGGTGCGGTCAGCGGTGTGTACGCCCCCGGTGCCCGGTCCCGGTAGAACTGCCAGCGGTCGCGGACCTCGCGGAGTTTCGCCAGGTCCAGGTCCCGTACGACGAGTTCGGTCTCCTTGTCGCTCGCCACCTCGCCGACGAACTGGGCCTCGGGGTCCACGAAGTACGTCGTGCCGTAGAAGTCGTTGTCGCCCAGGTCCTCCACGCCGACCCGGTTGATCGCGCCGACGAAGTACTCGTTGGCGACGGCCGCCGCCGGCTGCTCCAGCTGCCAGAGGTAGCGGGACAGACCGCGCGAGGTGGCCGAGGGGTTGAAGACGATCTCGGCGCCCGCGAGGCCCAGCGCCCGCCAGCCCTCCGGGAAGTGGCGGTCGTAGCAGATGTAGACGCCGATCCGGCCGACGGCCGTGTCGAAGACCGGCCAGCCGCTGTTGCCCGGGCGGAAGTAGAACTTCTCCCAGAATCCCTGCACTTGGGGGATGTGGGTCTTGCGGTACTTGCCGAGGTAGGAGCCGTCCGCGTCGATCACGGCGGCGGTGTTGTACAGCACGCCCGGCTGCTCCTCCTCGTACATCGGCAGCACGAGGACGATGCCCAGCTCGCGGGCGAGGGACTGGAAGCGCTGGACGGTCGGCCCCTCGGGGATCCGCTCGGCGTACTCGTAGAAGGCCTTGTCCTGGACCTGGCAGAAGTAGGGGCCGTAGAACAGCTCCTGGAAGCAGAGGACTTGGGCGCCCTGCGCGGCCGCGTCGCGGGCCGCCTGCTCGTGGACCTGGATCATGGATTCCTTGTCGCCGGTCCACGCGGTCTGGAACAGGGCGGCACGGATCACTCGGCTCATCGGGACCTCCGGTAGCTCGGTGTGCCGTGAGCGTAGAAAGCCCGCGCGGGCCGTTCGATTGGCAGCGTGTCACGTCTGCGGGCCGTGCGCGTGCCACCGTGTCACGTGTGCCGGATCCCATGTTTCACCGCCGTTTTCGCAGGTCGTCGCATGTTTCACCCCTGTTGCGCGTCATGCGCGAGGAGCGCGATGTGCACGGAGGCCGCCTGTTCGAAGTCGTCCAGGTCGACGCCGAGGCGGGACTGTATGGCCTCCAGGCGGCGGTAGAGGGCGGGCCGCGAGACATGGTGGAGCTGGGCGGTGCGGGACTTGTTGCGGCCGGTCGCGAGATAGGTCCGCAGGACGTTCAGCAGCTCCGGTTCGGATTCGCAGAGCAGCCCGTCCAGTTCCCGCTCGGCGAAGGACTGCACCTGCGGGTCGTCGCGCAGCAGCCGGACCAGCCCGCGCAGGTGGACGTCCTTCAGGCGGACCACGTCCGGCAGGTCGAGGGCGGCCGAGGAGTCGGCGACGGCGTCGGCGACATGCCGGGCCTCGCGCAGCCCGGCGGGCACGTCGTCCCAGCCGGTACGGGGGGCGCTGGCGGCGACCACGGCCCCTGACCCGGCGCGCAGCCGGGCCGCGAAGTGGGCGGTGAGGGCGTCGGCGTCCTGGTCGCGGGCGAGGCTGAGCAGTACGGCGGCCCGGCCGTCGGCGAGTTCGGCGACCAGCCCGGACATCCCCAACAGGCGCAGCACCCGGTCGAGTTCGTCCGGTGCGCGGCCGAGCACGACGAGCGGGACGAAGGTGCGCCGGTTGACCGGCAGCCCGGCCGCGCGCGCCCTGGGCAGCAGCCGGCACGCCGGTACGACTCCGGAGAGCAGGTCGGTGAGCAGGCTCTGCGCGGACTCCTCCTCCCAGGAGTGTGCGGAGCCGCCGCCCAGCATGCGGTGCAGGACCAGCGCCTCGGCGGCCCGGTCGGCGAGCAGCCGTCCGGTGGCGGTGTCGCCCCGGTAGCCGCACAGCAGCAGCCGGCCCCAGCGCTCCCCGCGGCCGCCGAGTTCGGCGCTGATCCAGCCGCCTTCGGCGCCGGCGCCGGCCTGCCGGGAGACCCTCTCCCAGTCGCGCAGCACGTCGTCCACCGCGGACCGCTCCCCTGCCGTGGCGAGGACGCGGTGGGCGAGGTTGGTGACCACGACCGGGCAGCCGCTGTGCCGGGCGACCTCGTCCAGCAGGCGTTGCAGCGGGGCACCGGTCGTGATCAGGGCGGTGAGTTCGGTCCGTACGGTCTCCGAGAGGCTGACGGCGGCGAACTTCCGCCGTACCAGCCGGGACTGGACCTCCTCGGTGAGCTCGGCGAACGGGAACGGCCGGTGCAGGACGACCATCGGCAGTCCGCACCGCTCGGCGGCCCGGCGCATCACCTCGGGCGGCGCCGGGAAGGCCCGCCCGAGGCCGAGCACGACGGCGGCGGCCTCCGCCCGGTGCAGCGACTGGATGTACTCGGCCTGCTTGGCCTCGTCGCCGGCCAGGAGCACGCCGGTGGTGAGCACCATCTCGCCGCCGCTGAGCATCACCCCGACGTCGGCGGCCTCGGCGACATGCACCCAGCGCACCGGCCGGTCGAGCTGCCCGGCACCGGCGACCACCTCGGGTTCTCCGGCGAGCACCCGTTCCAGGGTGAGCACCTGGCGGACGGAGAGGGCGGGTTCCCAGCCGTACCGGGTCTCCGAGGTGGTGGTCATGGCCGTACCGCCGTTCTCTAGTACGTACTCCTGAGCGCGCGTTCCAGGATCGCCGCGCCCTCCTCGGCCTCCGCGACGGTGAGCGACAGCGGTGGGGCGATGCGCAGGGCGCTGGTGTTGTGGCCGCCGCCCTTGCCGATGAGCAGCCCGCCCTCGCGGGCCGTCTCCAGCACGGCGGCGGCGGCATGCGGATCGGCCTCGTCGGTGCCGGGCTTCACCAGCTCGATGCCGATCATCAGTCCTCGGCCCCGCACTTCCCGGACTCCCGGCAGCTGTGCGGCGACGGCCCGCAGCCGCTCGATGAGCAGGCCGCCGGCCCGGCGGGCGTTGCCCTGGAGGTCGTGTTCGAGGAGGTAGGTGAGGTTGGCGAGACCGGCGGCCATGGTGAGCTGGGTGCCGCCGAACGTCGAAATGCTGTTGGCGTCCAGGCAGTTCATGATCTCGGCGCGGGCGATCACCCCGCCGATCGAGGCGCCGTTGCCGATGCCCTTGGCGAAGGTGACGATGTCCGGCGGGCCGCTGCGGGCGTGTGCCTGCCAGCCCCAGAAGTGCTCGCCGGTGCGGCCCCAGCCGGTCTGCACCTCGTCGGCGATCCACAGGATGCCGTGCTCCTTCAGGACCTCGCGGAAGGCGGCGTAGAGCCCGTCGGGCGGGGAGGTGAAGCCGCCGACGCCCTGGATCGGCTCGGCGATCAGCGCGGCGGGCGGGCGGGTGTGCCCCAGGATGTCCTTCAGGTCGGCGACACAGGCGTCGATGAACGCGCGGTCGTCCAGCTCGGCGAACGGGCCCCGGGTGCGCACGCCGCCGTGGACGTACAGGGTCTGCAGCGGGGACAGCGAGGTCGGCGACCAGCTGCGGTTGCCGGTGATGCCCACGGTGCTGAAGGAGCGGCCGTGGTAGCTGTTGCGCATCGCCAGGATCGTGTTGCTGCGCCGGTGGGCCGTGGCGAGCAGCAGGGCGGTGTCGTTGGCCTCGGTGCCGGAGGTGGTGAAGAAGACCCGGGCGTCCGGGATGCCGCTCACCTGGGCGATGCGCTCGGCGAGTTCGACCATCGGCCGGTTGAGGTAGAGGGTCGAGGAGTGGATGATCCGCCCGGCCTGCTCGCTGACCGCCTTGGTCACCTCGGGCAGCGCGTGCGCGGTCATGGTCGTCAGGATGCCGCCGAAGAAGTCCAGGTACTTGTTGCCGGCGGAGTCCCAGACATGGCGGCCCTCGCCGTGGGTGATCTCGATCGGCTCGTCGTAGTAGAGGGCGAGCCAGTCGGGCATGACCTGGCGGTGGCGGGAGTAGAGATCGTTCACGGCTGCACCAGCCCTTCGTAGGCGTCGGGGCGGCGGTCGCGGTAGAAGGCCCACTGCTGCCGCACTTCCTCGATCAGGTCGAAGTCGAGGTCGCGGACGAGGAGTTCCTCGGACTTGTCGCTCGCGACCTCGCCGACGAACTGCCCGCGGGGATCGACGAAGTAACTGGTCCCGTAGAAGTCGTTGTCGCCGTACTCCTCCCGGCCGACCCGGTTGATGGCGGCGATGAAGTACTCGTTGGCGACGGCGGCGGCGGGCTGCTCCAGCTGCCACAGATAGCCGGACAGCCCGCGGTGGGTGGCGGACGGGTTGTAGACCAACTGGGCGCCATTGAGCCCGAGTTGCCGCCAGCCCTCCGGGAAGTGGCGGTCGTAGCAGATGTAGACGCCGACCTTGCCGACGGCGGTCTCGAAGACGGGCCACCCCAGATTGCCGGGCTTGAAGTAGTACTTCTCCCAGAAGCCCTTGACCTGCGGGATGTGGTGCTTGCGGTACTTGCCGAGGTAGGTCCCGTCGGCGTCGATCACGGCGGCGGTGTTGTAGTAGAAGCCGGACTGCTCGACCTCGAAGACGGGGACGACGATCACCATCCCGGTCTCGCGCGCGAGGTCCCGCATCCGCCGCACGGTCGGCCCGTCGGGCACCGGCTCGGCCCAGCGGTAGTGCTCCGGCTCCTGCACCTGGCAGAAGTAGGGCGAGTTGAAGACTTCCTGGAACCCGATGACCCTGGCACCCTGCCGGGCCGCCGCACGGGCGTGCTCCTCGTGTTTCGCCACCATGGACTCGGTGTCGCCGGTCCAGGTGGCCTGGACCAGGGCGGCTCGTACGACGTTGGCCATGAGCTGCTCCTTCGACGGGACCCTCAGAGCCTCTACGCCCGTAGAGGGGCCGTAGAGGGACGAAAGTAAGCCTCCGGGAGGCCCTTGCCAAGACCATCGTCGTCAACCCGCGGAGTCGATCACGTTTCACACTCCGGTGGGTGAGCGAGGGCATCGCTCGAAGGGGTGAAACGGAGCATACCGGGATGACTCCATGGATTGCCGGTCACGTCGCGTGCCCGGCCACCCGCAGTGCGTGCACGAGATCCCAGTGCCGCTCGTCGGAGACGGCCTGCGCGGCGCGGAGCAGTAACGGCACGAGCCGGGGCGGATCGGGTACGACACTCCGGGCGGCCTCTTCCGCCGGACGGACCCGCACACAGGCATCGAGCAGGGCCTCCGCCTCGCGTCGGCGACCCTCCCCCGCCAGCCGGAGCACCGCCGCGCCGATCTGCTCCGCCGGGCGGGCCACGCCCTGCCGCAGCATCTGCCGCCCGTCGGCCTCCCGTCCGGCGGCGGCGAGCGCGTCGGCGGCCGCGGCCAGCCGCTCCGCGGGCAGCGAGGCGGCCTCCCACAGCAGCGTCGCCCAGTCGGCGCCGAGCCCGGCGCGGTGCAGCGCGTCCGCGAGCGCGGGGAACCGCCCGGCGGGCCACTGCACGATCTCGACGAGCAGCACATGCGCCTCCCCGGTGCGCCCCTCGCCCCGCAACCGCGCGAGCCGCTCCACGACGCCGGCCACCGCCGCTCCCGTCTCGGCGTCCACCACTTCGGCGGGGGCCGCCACGGGCTCGGCCGCCGGCACGCCCCCGGCGAACCGCGCCCCACGCGGCGCACGACGCGCGCTCGCCTCCGGCACGACCGCCGGCGCTGCGCCCGCCTCGGCCACGTCCCCCTCCCCCACCATCCCGGCGAACCGAGCACTGCCACGGCGTCGCTTGCGGGCCTTGGCGGGGGTGCGGGGAGGTTCGGGGGCGACTGGGGGTGGGGTGGTGGCTTGGTTATGGGGTGAGGGCGGGCCGCCGGCTTGGTTATGGGGTGAGGGCGGGCCGCCGGCTTGGCTACGCGGCGAGGATTGGGTGGCTCGCGGGGGCTGCGGTACGGCGTGGGGAGCGGGGGCGGCGGCCTGCCGGGGCAAGTCGACGCCGGAAGGGGTGGCTTGCCCGGCCCCGGCCGCAGCGCCCTCGGCGCGCCGGGGTCCGGGCTCGCCGCCGTGCCGTAGTGCGTCCGCGTCCGGCGCTCCCCGGCGGTCCAGCTCCGTCAGCCGGGCCTGGAGTTCGGTGCACCTCGCGGTGGCGCGCTCGTGGTCGTCCTGGGCCCAGGCGAGGTCGAGGCGGAGGGACTCGGCCTGTTCCGCGGATGCCGGCGCGGACAGCAGACGGGTGAGTTCGGCCTGGCGTTCGGCGGCGTAGCGCTGTTCGCGGAGCATCACGTCGAGGCGGTCGAGCAGGGTGTCCCGCGCGCCGGGGCGGGCGTCGCACGCCGTGAGCGCGGCCCGGTACAGGGCGCGGGCCCGTTCCCGCTCGGCGGCAGCGGCGGCGGGGCCGTACGCCGCGGCAAGGTCCTCCAGCAGGGCCTCCACCACGTCCCACGGCGGCACCTCGCGTCCGTCTATGCAGGCCCGCATCCCGTCGGGGTCGCGCTGCCAGAAGACCCCGCTCCACCCTCCGCCCTGGTCCAGGCGCGCCAGCAGACCGTCCAGGTAGCTCGCGAACTCCCGCACTCCACCGGGGAGTCGATCCACCGCCATCGCTCAGCTCCCGCCCGACCGCCGGCCCTTCCGGTGGGTAGGCAACACGAGTCGTGTTACGGCACTGCTACACAGAGTTTTCCGGCAGAGCGCGGGCGCCTCACGCGGCCACCAGCGCACACCGCGCGACCAGCTCGTCCATCGACAGCCCGAGGGCCCCGGCCAGCGCGGCCACGGTGAAGAAGGCGGGTGTCGGTGCCCGGCCCGTCTCGATCTTGCGGAGCGTCTCGGCGGAGACACCCGCCTGCGCGGCGACGTCGGTCATGCTCCGGCCACCGCGGGCCTCGCGCAGCAACCGCCCGAGCCGCTCGCCGCGTTCGTGCTCTTCGGGGGTGAGAGGGGTGCGCACCATGCGCCCATTCTAATACCGGCCCACACCACGACCCGCCCATTAAAATACCGGTATAGTAATTGGCATGATGGAGCTGAAGACAGACGAGTCGATCGACGCGATGCACGCGGCGGGCCAGGTCGTCGGGCGGGCCCTGACGGCCGTACGACGGGCCGCGGACGTCGGTGTCTCCCTGCTGGAGCTGGACGAGGTGGCACGGGAGGTGCTGCGCGAGGCCGGGGCCTCCTCGCCGTTCCTCGGCTACCGCCCCTCCTTCGCCCCGACCCCCTTTCCCGCCGTGATCTGCGCCTCGGTGAACGACGCGATCGTGCACGGCATCCCCACCCGCTACCGGCTCCGCGACGGCGACCTGGTCTCGATCGACTGCGGCGCCACCCTGGACGGCTGGGCCGGCGACTCGGCGATCAGCTTCACGGTGGGCCGCCCGCGCCCGGCCGACCTCCGCCTGGTCGAGACGGCCGAGCGGGCGCTGGCGGCGGGCATCGAGGCGGCCGTCGTGGGCAACCGCATCGGCGACATCGCCCATGCCGTCGGCCGGACCTGCCGTACGGCCGGTTACGGCATCCCGGACGGCTTCGGCGGCCACGGCGTGGGCCGCCGTATGCACGAGGACCCCGAGGTCCCGAACGAGGGCCGCCCCGGGCGAGGGCTGCCGTTGCGTCCCGGCATGGTCCTCGCCATCGAGCCCATGCTCATCGCGAGCGGCAAGGACGCCTACTACGCGGCGGACGACGGCTGGACCCTGAGGACGAGCGACGGCTCCCGCGCGGCGCACGTCGAGCACACGGTGGCGATCACGGACTCCGGTCCCAGGATCCTCACGGCCAGGGAAACCGCCTGAGGAGTGCGGGCCGCG
Source organism: Streptomyces sp. NPDC002076 (assembly GCF_053593835.1). Taxonomy (NCBI): domain Bacteria; kingdom Bacillati; phylum Actinomycetota; class Actinomycetes; order Kitasatosporales; family Streptomycetaceae; genus Streptomyces; species Streptomyces sp. NPDC002076. The sequence continues at coordinate 23,530 of NZ_JBSFDI010000009.1, read as the reverse complement.
GGCGAACGTGCCCACCCCCACAGATCGTGACATCGTGGGCATGAGCAACCCACTCCGGGTTACCCGGCCGCTCCGTATGTCGTCAGCGAAGGAGCCCATGCCATGACCGACGGCTACCCTCCTGACCCCTTCGGTGAATTCCTGGCCCGCTTCTTCGGCGGATCCGGCGGAGCCCGTGGCGCGCCGCGCCACATCGACATCGGGCGCCTGCTCAGCCAACCGGCCCGCGAGCTGGTCAGAGGGGCCGCCCTGTACGCCGCCGAGCACGGCAGCCGGGACCTGGACACCCAGCACCTGCTGCGCGCCGCCGTGGCCGCCGAGCCCACCCGGAGCCTGCTGAGCCGGGCGGGCGCGGACCCGGACTCGCTCGCGTCCGAGATCGACGACCGGGCCGGCCCGGTCCAGCACCCGCCGGGCGAGGTGCCCCCGCCGACCTCGCTGTCGCTGACCCCGGCCGTCAAGCGCGCCCTGCTGGACGCGCACGACCTGGCGCGGGCGAGCGGCGCCGGGTACATCGGCCCGGAGCATGTGCTCAGCGCGCTGGCGGCCAATCCGGACTCGGCGGCCGGCCACATCCTGAACGCGGCCCGCTTCTCGGCGGGCTCCCTGCCCACCGAGGCCCCCGAGAGCACCCCGGTCCGGGTGGAGCGGCAGCGCGCCACCGGCACGCCCACGCTGGACAAGTACGGCCGTGACCTGACCGAGCTGGCCCGGCAGGGCCGGATCGACCCGGTCATCGGCCGGGACACCGAGATCGAGCAGACCATCGAGGTGCTGTCCCGGCGCGGCAAGAACAACCCGGTGCTGATCGGGGACGCGGGCGTCGGCAAGACGGCCATCGTGGAAGGCCTCGCCGAGCGCATCGCCGACTCGGACGTCCCGGACGTCCTGGCGGGCCGCCGCGTCGTCGCCCTGGACCTGACCAGTGTCGTCGCCGGCACCCGCTACCGGGGCGACTTCGAGGAGCGCCTGAACAACATCGTGGAGGAGATCCGCGCCCACTCGGACAAGCTGATCGTGTTCATCGACGAGCTGCACACGGTCGTGGGCGCGGGCTCCGGCGGCGAGGGCGGCTCGATGGACGCGGGCAACATCCTCAAGCCCGCCCTGGCCCGCGGCGAGCTGCACATCGTGGGCGCGACCACGCTGGAGGAGTTCCGGCGGATCGAGAAGGACGCGGCGCTGGCCCGCCGGTTCCAGCCGATCCTGGTGCCCGAGCCCACGGCCGAGGACACCATCGAGATCCTGCGCGGCCTGCGCGACCGGTACGAGGCCCACCACCAGGTCCGCTACACCGACGAGGCGCTGGTCGCCGCCGTGGAGCTGTCCGACCGGTATCTGACCGACCGGCGGCTGCCGGACAAGGCGATCGACCTGATCGACCAGGCGGGTGCGCGGGTCCGGCTCGGTGCCCGGACGAAGGGCGCGGACGTGCGTGCGCTGGAGCGCGAGGTGGAGCAGCTGGTCTGCGACAAGGACCAGGCGGTCGCGGGCGAGGACTACGACAAGGCCAAGGAACTCCGCGACCGGATCGGCGAGCTGAAGCAGCGCATCGCCGAGGCGAGCGACGAGGACAAGGCCGACGAGGGGCTGGACCTGGAGGTGACGGCGGAGGCCATCGCCGAGGTGGTGTCCCGGCAGACCGGCATCCCGGTCAGCCGGCTCACCCAGGAGGAGAAGGAACGGCTGCTCGGCCTGGAGGAACACCTGCACCAGCGGGTCATCGGCCAGGAGGACGCGGTCGCCGTGGTCTCGGAGGCCGTGCTGCGCTCCCGTGCGGGGCTCGCGAGCCCGAACCGGCCGATCGGCAGCTTCCTGTTCCTCGGCCCGACCGGCGTCGGCAAGACCGAGCTGGCCCGGGCGCTCGCCGAGGCGCTGTTCGGCAGCGAGGACCGCATGGTCCGGCTGGACATGAGCGAGTACCAGGAGCGGCACACCGTCTCCCGGCTGGTCGGCGCCCCGCCCGGGTACGTCGGCCACGAGGAGGCCGGTCAGCTGACCGAGGTGGTGCGCCGGCACCCCTACTCGCTGCTCCTGCTGGACGAGGTGGAGAAGGCGCACCCGGATGTCTTCAACATCCTGTTGCAGGTGCTCGACGACGGCCGTCTCACCGACTCCCAGGGCCGGACCGTGGACTTCACCAACACGGTGATCGTGATGACCAGCAACCTCGGCTCGGAGGCGATCACCCGGCGCGGTGCCGGGATCGGGTTCGGGCCGGGCGGCGCGGCGGCGGACGAGGAGGCGCGGCGCGAACAGATCCTGCGGCCGCTGCGCGAGCACTTCCGGCCGGAGTTCCTCAACCGCATCGACGAGATCGTGGTCTTCAAGCAGCTGACCGGTGGGCAACTGCGGCAGATCACCGACCTGTTGCTGGAGAGCACCCGGCGGCTGCTGGACGGCCAGGGCGTCTCGGTCGCGTTCACGGACGCGGCTGTGGACTGGATCGCCGAGCGCGGCTATCAGCCGGAGTACGGCGCCCGGCCGCTGCGCCGCACCATCCAGCGCGAGGTGGACAACCAGATGTCCCGGCTGCTGCTGAACGGCACGATCTCCGAGGGCAGCCGGGTGACGGTGGACGTCCGGGACGGACGGCTGGACTTCCGCACTCAGGAGACCCCGCCGCCCGCCACCGAGGAAACCGAGCCGCCCGCACCGGAGTTGTAGGCCTGCGCCGCGTCACGAGTCGCAGGCCTGCGACACGCTGCGGCCTACGGTGCCGGGTCCACGACCATCGCCGAGCCGCCGCCGCGGCGTACCTTCTCGGCGGCGGCCAGCCACTTGCCGCCCGGCAGCCGCTGTACGCCGGTCGCCGCGCCGATCTCGGGGTTGAGCTTGAAGGAGTGCCCGAGGGCCTCCAGCTGCTTCCTCAAGTCGCCGTTGTACAGGGCGGGTTCGAGTTCCGTCTGGGCCGCGTTGCGCTGGCTGGCGCGGGGTGCGGCGATGGCGTCGACCAGCGGCAGATGCCGGTCCAGGAACTCGGTGAGGGTCTGCAGCACGGTGGTGATGATGGTCGCGCCACCTGGCGAACCGAGCGCCACCACGGGCCGGTTGTTCTTGTCCAGCACGATCGTCGGGGAGATCGAGGAGCGGGGCCGCTTGCCCGGGCCCGGCAGGTTCGGGTCGTGCACGGCCGGGTTGGCCGGGGTGAAGGAGAAGTCGGTCAGCTCGTTGTTGAGCAGGAAGCCCCGGCCGGGCACGGTGATGCCGCTGCCGCCGGTCTGCTCGATGGTGAGCGTGTAGGAGACGACGTTGCCCCACTTGTCGGCCACGGTCAGATGCGTGGTGTTCTGCCCCTCGTACGTCGTCGGGGCCGCCGTACCGCCCTTGCCGCAGGCCGCCGGGTGGCGCGGGTCGCCGGGGGCGAGCGGGCTGGTCAGGACCGCGTCGTCCTTGATCAGGCAGGCGCGCGAGTCGGCGTACTCCTGCGACAGCAGCTGTTTGGTCGGTACGTCCTCGAAGGCGGGGTCGCCGACCCAGCGCCCGCGGTCGGCGAAGGCGATGCGGCTGGCCTCGATGAAGTGGTGCAGGTACTGCACCTCGCTCGCCTTCGAAAGGTCGGTGTTCTCCAGGATGTTGAGGGCCTCGCCGACCGTGGTGCCGCCCGAGGAGGAGGGGGCGATGGAGTACACGTTCAGGCCGCGGTACGACGTCCTGGTGGGCGCCTGGAACTTGGCCCGGTAGACGGCGAGGTCCTTCTCCTCCAGCTTGCCGGGGCGGGCGTTCCAGCCGGAGGCGGGGTCCACGGGCGGGTGCTCGACCGTGTTGACGATGTCGTCGCCGATGTCCCCGCGGTAGACGGCGCCGACGCCCTCGCGGCCCAGCTCCTCGTAGGTGCGGGCCAGTTCGGGGTTCTTGAAGGTGGAACCGACGACCGGCAGCTGTCCGTTCGGCAGGAACAGCCTCGCGGTGTCCGGGAAGTAGCGGAACCGGGTCTCGTTGGAGGCGGTCTGCGAGCGGAAGGTGTCGTCCACCGTGAAGCCGTCACGGGCGATCCGCTCGGCCGGCTTCAGGACCGTGCCGAGCCGTTTGCTGCCCCACTCGTCCAGCGCGGTCTGCCAGGTCGCGGGCGTGCCGGGAGTGCCGACACTCAGGCCGCTGCTGACGGCGTCGGCGAAGGCGAGCGGCTTGCCCTTCTCCACGAACAGGTCGGAGTCGGCGCTGAGCGGCGCCGTCTCGCGGCCGTCGATGGTGTGCACCGTGCGGGACTTGGCGTCGTAGTAGACGAAGTAGCCGCCGCCACCGATGCCGGAGGAGTAGGGCTCGGTGACGCCGAGCGCGGCGGCGGTGGCGACGGCCGCGTCGACCGCGTTGCCGCCGTGTCTGAGTACCTCGATGCCGGCGGCGGAGGCGTCGGCGTCGACGCTGGCGACCGCGCCGCCGTAGCCCACCGCCACGGGAACCTTGGTGGGAGTGCCGCTCGTCGTGGCGGCGGGTGGCGCCGCCGCCCCTACCGACACCAGCGCGGCCGAGACCGCGACAACCGCCAGTTTCCGCGTGCCAGGACGACCCATCCGAACCTCCCGTCGGGACAGTCCGCGCAGCGTAGCCAGATTGCCGTAGTACCGACAGTACGCCTCGGCCACTCGCCATACGACCGTCACAGATCGAACACGGGTACGTAGCCGTTCCCCGGGCCCGCTACCATGCCCGGCCATGAACGACGACGTGCGCAACATCGTCCTGGGCCTGGTGGCGACCGCGATATCGGCCTCGCTGGGCTGGCTCGCCCGTACCTATCTGTGGCGCCGCAAACTGCGGCGCAAGCAGGCGTTCTTCGGGCTGCCGGAGAACTCGGAGTCGCTGCTCGTGGTCAACCGTGACGCGGGCGGAACGGAACTGGCGGTGATGCGGCACGACGTGTTCGCGCTGCTGGAACTCTCCGCCCTGATCAAGGATTGCCACGCGAACGCCCGGGTCGTTGCGCACGACGTGGCACAGCAGGGCTTCGGCGAGCGCACCGAGTTCTGCCTCGGCGGTCCGGCCTCCAACCGCCGGATGGCCGCCCATCTCGCCTCGATGCTGCCGGGTGTGCGGGTGAACAAGGGCGCAGAACCCGGCCCGGACCGCGGTGCGTTCCGCATCGGCGCCGAGAACTACCGGCTGGAGAAGGGGCAGAGCGAGTACGTGTTGCTCGCCCGGCTCGCCCTGGGGCGGGACGCCCGGCCCGTGTTCCTTTTCTGCGGCCAGCGCGCCATCAACAACCAGGCCGCCACCCGCTATCTCGCCCGCCACCACGAGCGGCTGGCCCGCAAGTACGGCACGGGTTCCTTCGTGCTGCTGCTCAAGGTGCTCAACTCGGAGGCGTACGGCCCGGACGTGGTCGAGCTGGTGGCGGACGTGACGCGGGCGGCGCGCACTCCCCTGCCCGAGGCGACCTCGGCCGACACGGCCGCTTAGCCGTTCAACAAACTTTACTGGCACGTAACTTACCGACGGGTTACTTACGGTAAGAGGTGACGGTTACCGTCGGGTCACTTTGCACTGGACCAGTGAAGGAGTGACCCCATGGGACATGGTCGCACCGCTCTGCGCACCGCCGCCGCAGGAGCCGTCTCGGCCGCGCTCATCGCCGGCAGCGTCGTCGGCCTCGCGCCCGCCGCTCAAGCCGGCACGCCCTCCGTCCGGTTCGTCGACATCACCGGCGACGGCGGCACCGTACTGAAGGCGAACGTCGTCACGCCCGCGGGCACCGACGGCTCGCACAGCTACCCGCTCATCGTGCTGCCCACGAGCTGGGGCCTGCCCCAGGTGGAGTACCTCGCCCAGGCGCAGAAGCTCGCCGACGCCGGCTATGTGGTGCTCACCTACAACGTGCGCGGTTTCTGGCAGTCCGGCGGACAGATAGAAGTGGCCGGTCCGCCGGACATAGCGGACGCCTCCAAGGTCATCGACTGGGCCCTCGCCAACACCCCGGCCGACCCGCGCCACGTGGGCATGGCCGGGGTGTCGTACGGCGCCGGGATCAGCCTGCTCGCCGCCGCGCACGACAAGCGCATCAAGGCCGTGGCCGCGCTGAGCGGCTGGTCGGACCTGATCGACTCGATCTACTCGGGCCGCACCCAGCACGTCCAGGCCGCCGCCGTACTGGACGGCGCCGCCACCCTCACCGGCCGGGAGAGCCCCGAAGTCCGGGACATCTTCGACCACTTCTACGCCTCGGACCTGTCCAGGGAACAGGAGATGATCGACTGGGGGCGGAAGCGTTCCGCCGCGACCTATGTCGACCAGCTGAACAAGAACGGCGCGGCCCTCATGCTCGCCAACGCCTGGGGCGACACGGTCTTCCCGGCCAACCAGTACGCCGACTTCTACCAGAAGCTGACCGTGCCCAAGCGGCTCGAACTGCGCCCCGGCGACCACGCGACCGCCGAGCTGACCGGCCTGTTCGGGCTGCCCAACGACGTCTGGACGGACACCGAGCGCTGGCTCGACCACTACCTGAAGGGCGCCGACAACGGCATCGACCGTGAACAGCCGGTCCAGTTGAAGTCCCGTAGCGCGGGGGGATACGAGGGCTACCCGGACTGGAAGTCGGTCGAGGCGACACGGCGGAAGTTCGCGCTCCCGGGTTCCACCACCATCCACGCGAACGTCGACTCCGGCGCGGACGGCGGGATCGTCTTCCTCTCCAGCATCCTCGACCAGGTCGCCCAGCTGCCGCCGATGGCCGCCATCCCGCTGCTGCCGCGCCGTTGGGCGGCCGTGTGGCAGTCGGAGCGGTACGGCAGCACCCAGCAGGTGCGCGGCACGGCCACCCTGCACACCACGCTGACCCCGACCGCGGAGAGCGGCACGTTCGTCGCCTACCTGTACGACGTGGGTCCGCTCGGTATCGGCAAGCTCGTCACCAACGCGCCGTACACCTGGCACGGGCGGACGCCCGGCGAGCCGTTCGACGTCGACCTGGACCTGTTCTCCACGGCCTACGACGTACCCGCCGGGCACCGCCTCGCGCTGGTGGTCGACACGGTCGACCCGCTGTACATCGAGCACAACCCGTCCGGCGCGCAGCTGACCTTCTCCTCGCTCCCGGACGACCCGTCGTACGTGTCCGTCCCCGTGCGCGAGCAGTGATCTCCGGCTGCCGCCGGACGAGCATGGCCCGTGTGAACTGCCGCCCCCTGGGGTCTCGCAGCATGCAGAACGGCACATCTTAGTCGAGGGTCGGCGGCGATGGGCCTCCCGGCAGGAAGGAACTCCTCCGCGCGCAAAGGGGCGTCCGCGTGGAGTACGTGAACTGGCCGGTGTCCAGGGGGAGATACCGGCTCAGTTCTCGGCGATCTCCGCGTACAGCTGGGACAGCTCGGGGACGCCGCTCGCGGCCCAGTCCTGCCCCGCGCCCGCCACCTCGACCTCACGGCCGGAGGCCAGCCGTACGACGGGCTCGCCGTCGGGGCGGATCAGCCAGGCGGCGCCGGGCACGGTGCGCACCACGACCGTGCCCAGATACAGTCCCGCGTCGTTGCCCAGCCAGGGCAGGGTCTCGGCGTCGTCGCGCCAGCGCGGGACCAGCTGGTCCAGGGCCTCCAGGGAGGCCGGGGTGTCGTCGAGGCGGACGCCCGCCCGGGCCGCCTGCGAGCGGAGCAGTTCGCACTCGGACAGCAGCGCGGCGATCCCCTCGGGGTCGGCGGGGAGCGCCGGGTCGCCGTTCTTCTTGTGCCGGTGGCCCAGGAACGGAAGGTTCATGGACCCAGCGTGGCATCAGACGTCGAGGTCGACCACCACCGGAGCGTGATCGGAGGCACCCTTTCCCTTGCGCTCCTCGCGGTCGACGTAGGAGTCCTTGACGGCCTTGGCGAAGGGTTCGTTGCCGTACACCAGGTCGATGCGCATGCCGCGGTTCTTCGGGAAGCAGAGCTGGCGGTAGTCCCAGTACGTGAACGGGTGGTCGTACTTCAGCGGGCGCGGCACCACGTCGTTCAGGCCGGCCTCGCGCAGGGAGGCGAGGGCGGCGCGCTCGGCCGGGGTGACATGGGTGGAGCCCTCGAAGGCGGCCACGTCGTAGACGTCGTCGTCCGTCGGTGCCACGTTGTAGTCGCCCATGACCGCGAAGGGGCGGCCGCCCTGCGCGTCGCCGTACACGGCCGCCTTCAGGGCCTCGAACCACTGGAGCTTGTAGGCGTAGTGCGGGTGCTCCACCTCGCGGCCGTTCGGAACGTACACCGACCAGACCCGGACCGGGCCGCAGGTCGCCGAGATGGCGCGCGGCTCGGTCACGCCCTCGAAGCCGGGGTCGCCGGGCAGTCCCTTGACGACGTCCTCGATGCCGACGCGGGAGAGCACCGCCACGCCATTCCACCGGCCGGTGGCGTGGACCGCTGACTCGTAGCCCAGCTCGCGCAGCTGTTCGAACGGGAACTGCTCCTCGGCGACCTTGGCCTCCTGCAGGCAGAGCACGTCGGTGCCGCTGCTCTCCAGCCAGGCCAGCAGCCTCGGAAGGCGGGCGGTGATCGAGTTCACGTTCCAGGTAGCGATGCGCATGCCTCACAACCTACCCGGAGCCACTGACAACGGACTCAGACCTCTGCGGACGCCCCTGGGGTCAGCCGCCGGTGGTCCGTGCCGCCCAGGGCGCCGATCTGGCGGTCGTAGATCGGGCGGGCCAGGTCGGTCAGCAGGGCGTCGTGGACGTCGTAGGCGCGCCGCGGCCGCACCTCGCGGACGTAGTCGATGACCTCGGAGATCTTGTTCCACGGGGCCATCACCGGGAGCATCAGCGTCTCCACCGGATGGGCGGGGACGGTGAGGGCGTCGCCGGGATGGAAGACCTTGCCGCCGTCGATGAGATAGCCGACGTTGGTGATCCGCGGGATGTCCGGGTGGATCACCGCGTGCAGTTCGCCGTGGACCTGCACGTCGAAGCCGGCCGCGGTGAAGGTGTCGCCGTGGCCGACGGTGTGCACCCGGCCCGGGAAGGCCGCCGTGATCCGTTCGGCGACGGACCTCAGCGTCCAGATCCGGGCCGCGGGGTTGTTCTCCATGGCGGCCCGGAGCCGGAACTCGTCGAAGTGGTCCGGGTGCTCGTGCGTGATCAGGATGGCGTCGGCGCCGAGCGCGGCGTCCTCCTCGCTGAAGCCGCCGGGGTCGATGACGAGCGTCTGACCGCCCTTGTCGAGGCGGACACAGGCGTGGGACTTCTTCGTGAGCTTCATGTCACACCATCCTGCCGGACCGACCGTCCGCCTCGCGCGGCACGGCACGGCTCACTCGGCGGGCGTGGTCTCCTCCTGGATGACCTGCCGGGCCACCCGGAACGCGCTGTTCGCGGCCGGCACCCCGCAGTACACGGCGGCCTGGAGCAGCACCTCCTTGATCTCGTCCGGGGTGAGCCCGTTGCGCAGGGCGGCCCGGACGTGGCCGGCCAGCTCCTCCAGATGGCCGCCCGCGACCAGCGCGGTCAGGGTGATGCAGCTGCGGGTACGGCGGTCCAGGCCCGGCCGGTCCCAGATCTCGCCCCAGGCGTAGCGGGTGATGAACTCCTGGAACTCCCCGGCGAACCTGTCGGCCTCGGCCAGCGCCCGGTCCACGTGCGCGTCGCCGAGCACCTCCCGGCGGATCTTGAGCCCGGTCTGGTACCGGTCGCCCTGCGCGGCCGGCTGCGCCGGTACGGCGGCCGGGGCGATCTCGGCGACCGGCGTGACGTGCGGCGCCGCGGCGATGGCCGGGCTGACCGGGGCGGCCGGCAGGGCGATCTGGCCGGTGTCGTAGGGCTGCTGCCAGGCGGTGGAGAAGTGGTGCACCAGGAGGTCGGTGACGGCCGCCGGCTGCTCGACCGGGACCAGGTGCGAGGCGCCCGGGACGACCGCGAGCCGGGCGTCCGGGATGCCGGCGACCAGGGTGCGGGCCTCGGCGGGCCCGGTGACCTGGTCGTCGGACCCGACGAGCACGAGCGTCGGCACGCCGACCCGGCCCAGCTCGCTCCGTACGTCGAACGAGGCGAGCGCCTCGCAGGCGGCTATGTAGCAGCCCGGGTCGGTGGTGCGCACCATCTGCACCGCCCACTCGGTGATGGCCGGCTGGGCCGCGGCGAACCCTCCGGTGAACCAGCGGTCCGGCGAGGTCCGGGCGATCGGGTCGAGCCCGTTCGTACGGACGATCACCCCGCGCTGGCGGAACTCGTCGGCGGTCCCGAACCGGGGCGAGGCCGCGACCAGCGCCAGCGAGGCGAGCCGCTCGGGGTGGCGCAGGGCCAGCTCGATACCGATGGCACCGCCGAGCGCGCAGCCCGCGTAGCCGAACCGCTGCACGCCGATGGAGTCCAGCGTGGCCAGCAGCCGGGTGGCCAGCTCGGCGACGGATCCGGCCGGGTGGGCGGGGGCCCCGCCGTGACCGGGCAGGTCGAAGCGCAGGACCCGCCACTGCTTGGTCAGCTCCGGCACCTGGCGGTCCCACATGTGCCATGTGGTACCCAGTGAGGGACCCAAGATCAGGACCGGAGCGTCTTCTGGCCCGTCAAAGCGGTATTGCAGGGTGTTCGGGGGTGTCTCACTCACGCCCCAGACCCTCTCACGTCTCACGACTGCCCCTATGACGAGGGTTGCGGCTGCACAGGTCTGACCAGGTGGAAGACCTCCCGGGCCGCATAGCGCTTGAGACTTCGGACTATCTCCCGCCGGGTCTTGCCCTCCTTGCTGCGGCGTTCGTAGTACTCCTGGGTACGTGGGTCGACGCGCAGGCGAGTCTGCACGATCCGGTGCAGGGCCGCGTTAGCTTGCCGGTCGCCGCCGCGGTTGAGGCGACGGTACTGCCGACTGCCCGAGGAACGCTCGACGGGGCTGACCCCGCACAGCGCCGCGAAGGACGCCTCACTGCCCAGGCGTTCCGGGTTGTCCCCCACCGTGATCAGCAAAGTGACGGCCGTATCCGGACCGATGCCCACCACCTCAAGCAGCTGCGGAGCGTGGCGCTCCACCAGCCGGGTCAGGCGGCCTTCCAGGCCCTGGATCTCTTCGCTGAGCTGACTGATGCGCCTGGCCAGCAGGCACAGGGTGATGTGCGTAGCGTGGAGCACCGCCCCTTCGTCGGCCTCGTGGTTCGAGCTGTCGTCGACGAGCCGTGCGCAGGTGCGGAAGAGTTCTGCATTGCCCAGCCCGGCAAGTTCCTCTCTCAGCTGCGGATCCGCACGGATGAGGACGGCCTTGAGCTGGTTGATCGCCTGCGTGCGGGCCTTGACCGCCGAGTCCTTGGCCAATTTGTACATCCGGGCGATCTCCACCGGCCCGTCGCCAGTCTTGGCCTGGGCGCGCGCTCGCCCGCTCAGCACCGCCCGGGCCGCGTTCTCGGCATCGAGCGGGTCGGACTTGCCGCGCCGTCGGCGGTCGGCCCGGTCGAACCGGTTCACATCGAAAACGTCCACGCCCTGGGCCAGCAGGTAGCGGGACAGGGCCGCCCCGAAGGAACCGGTCCCTTCCACTCCGGCCCGGCGCACCGTACCCGAAGCCCTGGCCCACCCCAGCAGGTCTCGGTATCCAGCCGCGGTGGCCGGAAACTCGTCGGTGCCGATCACCTCCCCCACCAGGGACAGCACAGCGGCCACATGGGCATCCCGGTGCGTGTCCACTCCCAGGACCACCTCCGCCGCCGGCCGGCGCCGACGAGGACGCGAAGCGGAAGACATGCCGATCACGCTCATGACCTCTCAGGCCGACGGCTTATCGCGTAGCCGGCACCAGACCGTGCGGACGGTCGGAATCGTGATGACGCCTGTCCGGCAAGCCCCTATCGAGACACGCCCGGTCAGCCCGAGACCAGCAACGCACTGTCCCCAGCCGGTGGTCGACACAGTGTGATCAGGACACCCCGGTCAGAGATCTCAGGAGTCAGACCCTCCGTAGGACAGCGCCCACCTACTCTTTTCCGTCTATCCGGCTTCCATCCACGTCAGCCCGCTCGTTCGAGCGAATTAACTCGAAGCGCCCGCCGTCGACGAACAGACCTGGCACCATGCCGCCGTCGTACGTCACTGCGAGTCGAAGGCGGGCCATTGGAACGGCAGGTCAATGAGCGGCAGCTGTCGGTGTTGCAGTGGGTGGGAGCCGGGTGCCCTGCAGGCGTATGGAACACCAGCTCCTACAAGACCACCTGCCAGGCACTCCACAACCGAAGCCTCGTGACGGTCTCCTGGAAGGCCGGGCAGTGGAGCGTCGCCCTGACAAGCGCCGGCCGGCACTACCTGGCACACGGCACGTACCCTCCCCGCGGATCACGCCCGCGGAACACTCAGACCGCCGCTCCACGACCCCAGTCCGCCCGAGGGCAGGCGACTCCGGCCGCCGGGCGGAAACCGGACCCTCCATCACAGCCTCGTGTGACGTTCACGGAACAGCTGTTGCAGGAGCTCGCGGAAACCGGCGGCAGGATCGTCAAGAGGGGCAGTGGTCCCGACTTGGAGAAGTGGCCGTCCCGCGTCGCCGCGGCACGCAGGTCCGGAAGGATTCCGGAGACGAAGGAGCTGTACGGAAGCTGGTGCCGTGACGGGTACGAGATCAAGCTCGTCGACATCCCCGCCTGGCGCCTTGCCGTCCTCGACCCCGTCCCCGTCCCCTCGCGGCTCGCTCGGCCGCACGCCGTGGTCCGGGCCATGCAGGACGAACGCCAGCCGCTCGGCCTGACCAAGCCCGTCCAAGGACGCGCTCTCCGGCTCATCCAGGCACTGATCACCGCCGCCGAGGCCGACGGACACACCTGCTCGGCCGGGCAGACCGGCTTCGCACCCCCGTCTCATCGCCGCCGCAGGGCAAACCCTCACTTCACCATCACCGCACAGGGCCAGCCCGTGGGGTTTCCTCGGCGCTGTATGCGTACTCCTCGGTGTCGAGCCGCATCTCGTCGATGAACTTCCCGCGGACGCAATCTCACTTCCTGGATAGAGCATCGTCCGCACCCGGCCGGAGCGGGAGGCTCCGCTCTTTCATGGCATCAGTGGAGGGCGCTGGTTCCAGAAGGCCATCCGGCGGTCCGTCAGGCAGCCTGAGGGCTGGGGCCGGGCGGTTGGTACGAATGGCCAGCAGGAGCGCGGCACCTGCAGCCCACAACGTGAGCGTCGCCAGCGGGGCGAGGACATGGGAACCCTGGAAGTAGCTGAGGTCGGCGACGCCTCGGACGGCGGCACCGGGAGGCAGCAGTGCCGAAAGTGTTCGGGCTCCACCGGGCATCAGGTCGCTGCCGACCGTTGCGCCGCTGGTGGAGTTGCCGACAGTCAGGAGCAGCAGCGTGGCGACGGGAATGCCCATGGGGCCGAGGTATGTGGCCAGCAATTTCGTGGTGAACGCTGCTGCAGCGGCCAGCAGGGCCAGTACGAAGGCGAGAGGAAGGAACGGTGCGGGGATGGAGCCGAGGAGGGGGCCGGCTATGGCGGCGGCGACAAGGCCTGACGCCGCGGAGAAGACGGCCATGAGGGTGAAGCGGTGCCGCAGATGCAGCAGACTGCTCAACCCCACCACGTTCTGGGCGAGGACGAAGCCGGAGAGGGTCACTCCGAAGGAGACGTAGAACCCTGCCATGCCGCGTGCGTCGTACCGGGTGAGCGGCACGACGTCAGAGACAGTGACGCGCTGGCCGGCCCCGTTCCCGTAGGCCGTGACGAGCTTGGTGACCGCAGTTGTCGTTGACAGGCCGTTCGCGCTCGCGACGTCGAGCTTTAGAGCCTTGTCATGATGTTCCGCGCCGAGTGCGGCCACCACGTCGCGATGCCGGACTGCGTCGCGTGCCTCGTCAGGCGAGTCGGCGCGCCGGACGTCGATCGAATCACCCAGGACCTGCTGGACCCTGTTCGCGAGCTCAGGCCCCGTGACCGCCACTGGCATCCGGTGCGGTTGGGGATCGCGCATGAGGCCGATGTAGCAGCTGACGAACGCGGAGACGATGACCAGGCCTATGAGGAACGGTTGCAGCCAGGCGCGGACGGGAATGCGGCGCCTGTGGTGCGGGGCCTGATGCTGGGGATGCACTGCGAATTTCTCCGTGAATTATTGACGACCATATGACTGCCTGTGGTGACGCCGCCCGAATGGCTCAGCGCCGGGCCACCCCTTCGAGCCTGGCGGCGGTGGCGACGCCCTCGGCGACCGCGGGGGCCACCCGCGGGTCGAAGGGGGAGGGGATGATGTGGTCGGGACGCAGTTCGTCGACGACCACGGAGGCGAGAGCATGCGCCGCGGCGAGTTTCATGCCGGGGGTGATGCGGGAGGCGCGGACGCGGAGGGCTCCGGCGAAGATGCCGGGAAAAGCGAGGACGTTGTTGATCTGGTTCGGGTAGTCGCTTCGGCCGGTCGCCACGACGGCCGCGTATCTGCGGGCGACGTCGGGGTGGATTTCCGGCGTGGGGTTCGCCATGGCGAAGATGAACGCTCCCTCTGCCATGGTGGCGACCGCCGATTCGGGGACCGTGCCGCCGGAGACGCCGATGAAGACGTCGGCGCCCGCCAGGGCCTCCCGCAAGGTGCCGGTGAGCCCGGCCCGGTTGGTGTGGAGGGCGATGTCACGCTTGGCGGCGGTGAGGTCGCCACGGTCACGGTGTACGACGCCCTGACGATCGGTTACCGCGACGTCCCCGATGCCCGCCTCCACAAGGATCATGGCGATCGCGACACCGGCCGCCCCGGCGCCGGAGACGACCACGCGGAGATCGGCGAGCCGGCGGCCGGTCAGCCGGGCGGCGTTACGCAGGGCTGCGAGGGTGACCACGGCTGTGCCGTGCTGATCGTCGTGAAAGACCGGGATGTCGAGACGGTCCTGGAGCTTGCGTTCGATCTCGAAGCACCGCGGAGCGGAGATGTCCTCGAGATTGATGCCACCGAAGGAGGGCGCGATTTGGGCGACAGTTTCCACTATCTCGTCCACATCCGTGGTCGCCAGCACGATCGGTACGGCATCCACCGCGCCGAACTGCTTGAACAGGACCGCCTTGCCCTCCATGACGGGCAGTGAAGCCTTGGGCCCTATGTCGCCCAGGCCGAGCACCGCGGTGCCGTCCGAAACCACCGCGACGGTGTGCGAGGCCCAGGTGTAGTCGTGCGCGAGCTCGGGCTGCTGAGCGATGGCTGAACACACCTCGGCGACGCCGGGCGTGTAGGCGAGGGAGAGGTCCTCGCTGCCCCGCAGCGGCACCGTTGCGGCGATTTCCATCTTGCCGCCGCGATGAAGTGTGAAGACCGGTTCTGTTGCGCGGTCGCCGGTTGCCGGACGCTCTGCTGATGCAGGGCCCTGTGTGTCCATGAATGATCCCTTTGCTGGCGCGCCAAGTCGGCTCGCTTATACGGTCGTTGGCGCGGAGGTCGGCGTCAGTGCGGCGTGATGTCTTCGCGTCGACGGAGTGGGCTTTGTGCAGGCCGGAAAGAGGCGTGTGATCCTGAGCCCTGGGAGTCCGGCGTCGCGTTGACGGTGACGCCCCATGAGTTTGGGCCGTCAGTGGCCCCGGAAGTCGACTCCGGGGCGGGGAAGCCCGGCCTTGAATGCCGTGACCGCCGAGTCCAGGCCGGACTTGACGTCAACTGTTTCGAAGAGAGGCATGGCGATGTCGAACATGGCCTCGTCCGCCGCCGAGACCCCGCCGATGGCCCAGGCGCGCAGCAGGGCCTTGTGTGCGGCGTAGGCGCGGGTGGGGCCCTTGGCCACCTTGCGGGCGAAAGCCGTTGCCTCGGTCAGCAGGGCGTCGTCGGCGACCACCCGGTTGACCACGCCGGCGTCGGCCATGACCCTGGCGGGCACCTGCTCGGAGGTGAGGGCCCATTCCGCGGCGCGTGCCCGTCCAGCCCGTTCGGCCACCCGGTAGATCCCGCCGAGCAGCGTGACGATGCCCAGCGTCTGCTCGGGGTGGCCGAAGCGGGCCGTCTCGGCGGCGAAGATCACGTCGGCGCGGAGCGCGAGTTCGAGACCGCCGCCGAAACACAGCCCGTGGATGGCGGCGATCACCGGGATCGGCAGCCTTTCGAGCCGGTTGAAGACCTGCATGTAGCGTTCGAAGAGGGCGCGCAGTTCCCGTACGTCCGTCTCGGGCCAGTCGACGATGTCGCCTCCGAAGCTGAAGTCCGGGCCCTCGGCTCGTACGAGGACGGCGCGGGCGCCGCTGTGTCCGATCGCGTCGAGGGCCTCGGTGAGTTCGGTGGCCATCTGCGGATCGATGCGGTTCTGCGGCGGGTTCGTCAGAACGAGTGTGGCGAGACCGTCATCAAGGGAGTACGTCAGATGAGGCATGGCTGTTCCTGCGTCTCGGGCCGGTCATACCGGCGGTGTGGCTCTGGCCCCTGTCGGCCTGTCAGGCGAGGTGCTGACGGAACCAGGCGAGGGCCGCGGCGCCGGCCTGGTCGAACTGAGTGGTGTACGGGTCGAAGTGGCCACCCGGGATCAGCTGCAGGCGCTTGGGCTCCAGCGCACGCTCGTAGGCGGCGAGCGCCAGGTCGGTGAGGGTCACCGTGTCGTTCAGGGCGACCACCATGAGCAGCGGGGTGGGGGAGATCCGGGTGATCCAGGTCCCGGGTTCGTACATGCGGGCCGCGCGGGTGGAGCGGACCGTGACCTCGTTCTGCCACACGCCGTCGGGCTTGGGTCGCAGGTAGAAGTCGATGGCATCCTGTGACCGGTAGGCCGCGGGTACGGCCGGGTCGCTGCCGACGACGGCCTGGGTGCGAGGAACCGCACCCCGGAACTGGGCCCGCTCGTCCTCGGCGAGGGATTCCTCGAGGGCCGCTACGGCGTCCGGTGCGACGCGGCGCAGCCCCTGCTCGTAGCCGCTGATGGTCGGCACCTGGGAGACCACGGCGCGCAGCCGGCGGTCGGTCGCGCCCAGCACGAGGGCATGGCCGCCGGCATAGCTCGTACCCCACAGCCCGATCCGGTCGGGGGCGACCTCGGGCCGGCTCTCCAGATAGGAGATGGCCCGCCGCCAATCGGCGATCTGCTGCCACGGGTCGACGTCCTGCCGCGGCAGCCCGTCGCTGGCCCCGAAAGTGCGGTGGTCGTGCAGCAGGACGACGAACCCGTCCTCGGCGAAAGCGCGCGCGAACGGTTCGAGTCCGTGGTCCCTGACTCCGGCGTAGCCATGAGCCATGGTGATCGCCGGATGCGGGCCCGGCCCGTGCGGCCGGAAGAGCCATCCGCGCAGCGTCACACCGCCGTCGGCCTCGAATTCGACATCCTCGCGTTCAACCATCGTCAACCTCCTCGATGAGCCCGGGACTCAGCCCTGGTGGAAATGTTCGGTGTCGACCACGCCGCGCAGCCGCTCGCGCAGCTCGGCCGAGAATCGCTTGACCGCGTCGAGCGGCCGGTGATGGATGGCGATGCGAACGATCTGCCCGTCCTCGTCCCTGGTCAGGATCGTCACGCCGTCGAGGTGCACGCCCCCGAACGCCTTGGCTTCCCACTCCAGGTAGGTGCGGCGCCCGTTGACGGCCTCCTGGGTGAAGGCGAGGAACTCGTAGACGGCACTCGCCGCGCCCATCACCTCTTTGACCTGGCCCCGGCCTTCGACGGGACGAGTGAGCACGCTGGCCTCCAGCACCACGTCGGCAGCGAAAACCTCGCCGAACGCGTCCGACGACTTCGCCGCGAAAGCGTTCGTCCAACCCTGCGTAGGCACGATCCCTGACGGGGTCTTGCGATCGGAGGGGAGCACGCCGGTCAGGAAGTCATCGAGGTGGCCGGCAACCCTGGCCGGCTGCTCGATGTGCGACCAGTGCCCGGCCTCGCCGACCGGCACCGAGCGCACCGATCCGAACCGCGGCAGGACGTGCCTACTCACCAGCTCCTCGGTGACGAATCCGTCATCCTCGCCGAGCACCACCAGGGTGGGCCCCTCGAAGCGACTGGGCCGCCTGCCCGCGGGGTGGCCCGTGTTCCAGCAGTCGGCCAGGCCACGCACAACCTCAGGACGTGTGCGCGCCCCGCTGACCACCAGACGGTCGAGTTCGGCCGCCGGCCAGGCGGGCGACAACTGCATCCTCAACGCGCGCTGTGCCGCGGGATCGCCTCCCAGGGAACGGAACCGGTCGACCACTTCATCGGGCACGTGCGTGCCTGCGAGCGGTACTGGGTTCACCAGCACCAGGCCCGCAGCCCTCTCGGGCCGTTCGGCGGCGACTAGTTCGGCGACCGCCGCTCCCATGCTCTGCCCGACCACCACGAAGCGCTTGGCGAGAGCGTCGACCACGGAGCCCACCTCGGCCGCGAACCGGTCGTAATCGAATGGTCCGCTCGCCTCCGTTCGATCGCCGCAGCCGGCCAGGTCGAGCGTGACCCATTCGACGCCGGACGTGGTGAGCGCGGAGATCATGCCATCCCAGACGTACTGGTCATCCAGGAAGCCATGCACGCACACCACGGCGAGTTCGCCCTCGCCCTGGCTCCGGAACCGCACATCGCTGTGCCCGATGCGCTCCGTCTTCATCCTCGTTCTCACTTTCCGGGAGCCGACGTCGAGCCCGAGGGGGTCCATTCCTCGGTGTCGATCGGGGACCAGTCGGTCGGGTTCGCGTCCAGGCGCTTCATCCGGCGTCCGCGTCGGGCTTCCAGTAGTTCCTTGTCAAGGGGTGTGGTGAAGATGTTGTCGACCACGGTGTATTCGGCGGCGAGTCGGCCGACGGCCGGCAGCGCGGCGGTGTCGATGCGTCCGCGCTCCAGGTACACGTCGTCCCTGACGTGGAACCGCACCACCCTGCCCCACACCACGTGATCGACCCCGTCGTCGCCGACCGGAATGATGCGGTCAACGACGCACTCGAAGGAGATCGGAGCCCCCTTGACCCGGGGCGCGCGCACTACCACGGACGGTTCCTTCTCCAGCCCGAGCACTTCGAACTCGTCCACACCGGGCTCGAACTCGAACGCCGAACTGTGCATGGCGTCGGCCTGCGGCAGCGTCACCATGTTGGTGACGAACTCTCCGGTCTCACGGATGTTGTAGTACGTGTCCTTCAGCGTCTGCCCGTCCGCCTGCGGCTGGAGCGTCAGCGAGACCATGGGCGGCTTCCGCCCGACCGCGGTGAAGAAGGAGACGGGTGCCAGGTTGGCGACGCCCTCCGTGGAGACCGTGCTGACCCAGGCCACAGCACGCGGAATGATGCTGCCGATCAGCAGTTTGTACGCGTGAGTGGAGTCGAGTTCCGCAGCGTCAATGATCATTTGGAGACCTCCATCGGTTGCGACACGGCACGTGAAGTCAGTTGCCGACTCGTCGAGCCCTCTACGAAAGAAGCATATGCGCTTCACCTATGTCGAACGAGTCGAGGGGTGGGGGACATTCCCGGACACAGGGAGCAAATCGTGAGAATTGAGCGAACAGTGGGGATGGTGCGCTGCCGGTGACAGATGATGCGACTGCCCTGATGTGCCGTACCGGAGGCCGGCCCGCAGGGGGCGGCGAGGAGCGGATCGGAGGCGACGGCGCTCAGGGGTGGATTGCGAAGTGTCGGGACAGCGCGCGAAGAGGCGTTCCCGCTTCCCGTGCGGTGATGTCCTCGACCGCGTCCCGACAGAAGGCCTCATGTGGATACCGGCCCACGTAACCGATATGCGGCGTCACCACAGCGTTGTCGAGCACACCCAAAGGGTGATCGATCGGCAAGGGTCCACGATCGACACTCTCGGCGTGGCGGCATCGCCCGAATCATTCGCCGCACTGTCGCTACGAAGGGCGTTGCCGGGTCACTTTCCCAGCAGCCCGACCGCTCCGTACCACGCGGGCCCCGGGTTGAGCAGATCCGGGTGAAGCCCTGTCATCCGGTCGAAGAACTCGCGGGCAGTGGGGTTTTGGTCGAGAAGCCGCATGACGTCCAGCAAATATTGCCGGGTTCGGTCGAGAATGGCGGGATCGTCCGGGAGGTCTTTGTTGTTGTGGCCGGCCACAACGTTGCGCGGCTCGAGCGCGGCGACGCGATCGATGGCCGTGAGCCACTTCCGCAGGCCGCCGTCGCCGCCTTCGAGGATGTACTGGTGCACCACGTTGTAGGCGACGTCCCCGGCCACTACGAGGCTGATGGACGGTACGTGCAGGACGGACGTCTCGTCGGTGTCCGGGTGCCCGACCTCGACGGCCTGGATGAGGGCGCGCTCCAGCAGGAAGCCCTCGGCGGGAATGGGCTGGGCCAGAACCGGGCTGTCGGGGATCAGGTCGGGGAAGCGCCTGTCCCACATTTCAACGCGCCCCTCGGTGGCCTGCTGGTGCATGACCTCGATGGTGCCGCGGGGCGCGTAGACGGTGACGCCGCGGAATCACTTCACGAGTTCTGCGGTGCCGAACCAGTGATCGCCATGCCCATGGGTTGAGTAGATGCGGGTCAGGCGCTTGCCCGACCTCTCCACCCAGTCACCGACCCGCTCGGTCTGTTCACGGGTGAAAGGCGGATCGACCAGGACGGCATCGTCGTCCCCGTAGATCAGCGTCGACGTCACCGGTGAGGAAACGAGCCGGTCACCATTCGGCAGACGTGCCTCGCCGGCCCAGGGTGTTCCGTCCGAAACGAAGGTCTCGTACGCCAGGGAGCTGGGGGTGGACGCGGTCATGATGACGCCTCCCTCGACGGGCGATGTGCGGCTCGCACGGTCGTCCGGTCATGCACACGGTTGCGTACCGCCGCCGCGTGGGCCATGGGAATGTGGCGCCTACGCAACAACAATACGACATAGGCATATGGATTTTGACTCTGCCGCTGGGGCGACGTACCTTCGGCTGGAGAAGTACGAAGGCCAGGCAGCACGCACAGGTACCGAAACGGCTGAGCGGTCACAGCTCCGTCGAGGCTGCCTCTGAGTCCCAAGGAAGCGATCATGTCCGGAGCGCAGTTGAGCTGGAGTGTCCACGTAGCGCCGTCGATCCCCACCGAGATCGCGGACCTGCCACCCGACCTCCCCCGGCGCATGTGGTCGCCCATCACGGCCACACTGATCTCGGGCGAGCGTGATGCGGTTCTCGTCGACGCGCTGATGACGGCCGAGCAGGCCGACCGGCTGGCCGACTGGGTGGCGGCGAGCGGCAAGAACCTCACCACAGTCTTCGTGACCCACGGGCACGGCGACCACTGGTTCGGGCTGGGCACCCTTCTCGAACGCTTCCCCGGGGCGCGCGCGGTGGCGACGCCGGCGGTGGTGGAGCAGATGAAGAAGCAGATGGCAGCGGAGTTCGTCGCGTCGTTCTGGGACAAGCGCTTCCCAGGGCAGATCCCGGACAGGCTCGTCGCCGCGGAGCCGTTGGCCGGCGATCGGCTGGAGCTGGAGGGTCACGACCTCGTCGTCGTGGGACTCGGGCACACGGACACCGACGACACCACATGTCTGCACGTGCCGTCGATCGGCTTGGTCGTGGCCGGAGACGCCGTCTACAACGATGTGCACCTCTACCTCGCCGAATCGTCCGCCGAGGGCCGCCGAGCCTGGCTTGACGCGCTGGACACCATCGCCGCACTGCAGCCTGAAGCGGTAGTCGCGGGACACAAGAACCCCGAGCGGCCTGACGACCCGAAGACGATCGGCGAGACCCGGCGCTACATCGACGACTTCGAGGCAGTGGCAGAGCGCACCACGACCACCCTCGACCTCTACCGCGGCATGCTGGAACTGCATCCTGGCCGGATCAACCAGGGAGCCCTGTGGGGCTCGGCCAGGTCCGCCAAGGGCTGAGCTGTCGGCCCTGGCTGCCCATGAACGGGGGCGAAGCGGATGGTGCCGCCGGCAGAGGCGCATACGACATTCAGATGCTTCTGTTCGTGGACTCACCCAAGCTATACGGCCTGCACGGACAAACCGGCCGCAGCTTGCGCCATTCTTCGGGAAGCTGGCACCTGCACGCGGAGAGTTAGACTTTTTAGCGTAACAAGCAAATATGCTACGGGTATATTGCCCTAGCTGTTGTCACGGAAAGAGATCCGAGAATGTCCTGGACTGCGACAGCCCGATACGGCCTGGAGCCCGCCCCGGGCGGGCTGGCCTTCGTACAGGACCTGCTCAACACACTGTCCGCCGGCAAGCCACGCGAGCCCGACCTTCTGCAGTCCGTCGAGGGCGCCCGTACTTGGCTTGACCAGGCATTGAAGAGTTGGAGTGGCGCGACCAACCAGCCCGCACCCGGCATCGAACTCACAGCCGAGGACGTACGGGGCCTTCGCGACTTCCGTGACGATCTGGGCCAGATCCTGCAGTATCAGGCCGGCGACTCGGTACCGGAGCCCGGCCCCGCGGCGTCACTGATAACCCTGCCCACCGCCCTGCGGCTCGACGAGCACGGGCACATTCAGGCTGAGGCCCGCGGTACGGGATGGCGACAGGTGGCGTCACTCGCCCTCATCGAGGCCTACCGTGCGCAGTTCACCGACATGCTGCGCCGCTTGAAGTCCTGCCGTAACACGCGCTGCATGACTGCCTTCTACGACCGGTCCCGCAACAACAGCGGCGTCTGGCACGACGTTCGCGTCTGCGGCAACGCCGCCAACTTGCGCAACTATCGGGCGCGCAAGAAGGCCGGCGCCGACCAGGTCTGACAGCCATCTCCTGGGTGCGGTCCGCGCACGTGTGCCTCGAGGCGTACCTGCGCCGCTATCAGGACACGCCGATCGCGTCCGAACTCCAGCTCGACCGCGACGACCTGTCCCCCGTCGAGCGGCTCCTCGCCATCTTCGATCCGCTTGAAACGGACCCGTCCGCCGTCCAGCGCGGCTGCCCGTTCCACAACGCGGCCATCGAAGCCGCGGGTGAAATCCCCGACATTGCTCAGCTGGTCGAGCGGCACAAGCGTGACTTCCGGGACCGTCTCATCGTCACCGCCGCCGAAGCCGGCGCCCCCGATCCGGACGGTCTGGCCCGGCAGCTGGCCGTGATCTTCGTTGAGCCTCGCGGTACGGGATGGCGGCAGGTGGCGTCCCTCGCCCTCATGGAGGCCTACCAGGCGCAGTACACCGACACTCTGCGGCGCCTGAAGTCCTGCCGAAACACGCGCTGCCTGACTGCCTTCTACGATCGCTCGCGCAACAACAGCGGCGTCTGGCACGACGTCCGCGTCTGCGGCAACGCGGCCAACCTGCGCAACTATCGTGCGCGCAAGCGGGCCGGCGCCGACCAGGTCTGACAACCGACTCTCCGGCGCGTCGCGCGCATGTACGGTGCCGTCCTTGCCGGCCCGTACCCCGCGTTCCACAGTGTTGCCCAGCTTGTCAGGGCCATATGGGGCGGCCACGTCGAACTGTTGGCGGGCGCCGGAACGGCCTGAGAACGCGGCATTGCCGACTGTCCCGAACGGTTCGACGCCCTGTCCCGCGCCCGCGAATGTCATCGGACTTGAGATCTTCCGCCTCGGCACGGCGCCCTGTCGCGGGTACCAACGCCCTGTCTCCGGCACCCGCGACCGGTGTCTTGTGCGGTCACTTGCGCCTGATCGGGGGCTTCGCGTCAGCGGGCCGGGGAGGTGTCGCGCTGCCCGACCCAGTCGAGCACCGCGTCGGCGACTTAGAAGTCATCTCATTTGGTGAGTCTGCGATAGCAGATGAGGGTGCAAGCGATGCTGGTGAAGGCCAGGAAGTGTTCGGCTTTGCGTTCGTAGCGG